>JBKEBU010000136.1:0-24310 GCA_047973325.1 Propioniciclava sp.
GGGCGGGATGAACCGCAACCCCACATTGGGTGGGTGTACTGGATGTCCATCGCCAGATGTGGGGGACGTGGTTCGCCCGATCCGGTGCGCCGCAGCCAGGGCATGATTGATCAGCGCATCCTTAGGCCTGCTCAGCGGCCAGTTGTTGCTGAACGTCAGCCAGTACTGCATCCACTGCGGCCCCGGCTGCCGCAGGATAGGGCGCCAACGGATTCGGCGATGCTGGGCTGGTGATCACACCCCGACGGCGCAGGGCATGCTTCAGTGCGCCGATCTCAGCGGCGTGGCGGCCGAGGCCGTACCTCTGCCCGATCCGGAAAACCTGGTTCAGCGTGATCACCGCTCTTTGCAGCGTGGCAGACCGAGCCGTGTCTCCGCAACGCCAGGCAGCGAACAGGTCCACAAACAGGTCGGGCCGAATATTGGCGAGCCCCGGAATCAGACCGTCAGCACCGGCCGCTAAGGCCTCCAGTGCGGTGGTATCGGCTCCATTGAGCACAGCGGCCTGCCGATCGTCACCGAGCGCCCGCACCACCGCAGCGAAGGCGGGGCCATCACCGGAGCTGTCTTTTAGCCCAGCGATCACCCCCTCGACCAACAAGGGCACCGTGACCTCCGCACCCAGCTTGTAGCCCACGTTTCCGGGAATGTCGTAGGCCAGCACGGGGGCGGAGGCAGCCTGTGCGACCTGGCGAAAGTGGGTGCCGATCTCGGATGGCGACAGCTGCGCATAGAACGGCGCGGTCACCACATAGGCCGTGGGAAGCAGCGCGGCCAGCAGGGAGATTTGCCCGATCACCCGCCGAGGCGTCGGTGCCAGGGCTCCGACGAGCAACGGCACCCGGTCCTTGACAGCCGCTGTCGCCGTCCGCACCACGGCGTAGCGCTGCTCATCGTCGAGGTAGATTCCCTCCCCGCTGCTTCCGAGGACGAAAATCCCGCTGACGCCAGCATCAATCTGGAACTCGATCAGATCCCGCAGGGACGCCTCATCCACCCTGCCGTCAGCGGTGAGCGGGGTACACAGGGGCGGGATGATCCCGGAGAACCTATGCATCTACTACGCCTCCAGCTGCTGAGCTTTGAAGCCGGCAACAACGCCGGTCACTGCCCGTTCCACCGGCAGCCGCTCAATTGCGGAGGCGCCCACAAAACCCTGAGCCTCGGTACGTTCGTACAGGTAGCGGGTTTGGTCAGGTTCGGCGAACGGACCGCCGTGCGCGAGGACGATGACGTCCGGATTGATGCCTCGGCCGATCTCCAGTTGGCGCTGGACGAACTCCGCACCGTCCTGCAGTCCGCGGGAGCTGTCTCCGGCGCCAACCATCCCACCAGCAGTCCAGCCCGCGTGCGGGACGAGAATGTCGACGCCTGCGTCCACCAGGAGTCTGGTGTGGTCGTCATCCAAGGCATAGCCCAAGGTCAGGAAACCCCGTTCCGAAGCCAGCTTGAAGCCCTCAGCCTCCCGTTCCAGGCCGAGCCCGACCGCACTCCGTTCCCGGATCCACCGGGGCCGGTCAGCTGGAGTGGGCATGTTGATCAGGCCGTTGAATCCGGCAGCCGCGAACATGTCGAGCAGGCGCCCGATTCGCAGGTGGCGGGGATCGGCAAACTCGATGCCTCCGATGATCGGCGTGGATTGCACCACATTGTCGAGTTCGGGAAGCATGCGCAGGGTCTCCTCATTGGAGTTGCCCAGGTCAGTTGTGGGCAGTCCCATCAGCCGCGAACGACCCGTGGAGTAGACCAAGATCAGATCAGCTCCGCCAGCTTCAGCGCACTTCGCGATCAGTCCGGTGCTGCAGCCAGCACCCAGGATCGCCCGGCCGGCATCAATCTCAGCGCGGAGGGCACTGAGGATGGTGGCTCGGGTCAATGCTGTTCGGTTCATAGCGATGCCTTTCCTGGTCTGGTGGTATCGGGGAGTCGGGGGGAAGCGTCGAGGTGGTGGTTCACGAGGTCGACGAACTCCTGCGCAACCTTGGCTGCGAAGTCCGCGGAGTTGATCGCCCCCGGATGCGCCACGACGGTGACGGCATCAACGGCGGCGAGTTCTGCCGACATCGTGTCGAAGAAGGCGCGGTCCGCCTCCGGGTCGACCAAGGGCCCATCGGCCTGGCTCAGTGCCGAGAACCCACCCAAGGGAACCATCACCGTGATCGGCGCCTGGGTCGATCTGATCCGGTCGGCGACGACCCGCGCAATCGCCCTGTTCTCGGCCGGATTGGTGCGCAGCAGGGTCGCCTGCGGTGTATGGGCATGGATGGGACGCCCGCGGAGGTGCTCCGGAATGCGCTCCGGCTCGGCAAAGTTGACCACGTCCACCCCGCCGGGGACGATCACTTGCGGCAGCCCCATCCTCGGCGCGTGGGTGAGCCGGTCTGGCCCGGCCGCACAGATCCCACCCACCACGTCATCGGCGACTTCGGTAATCGACCAGTCCAGTACCGCCTGGAACGTGCCCGACGCGATTTGGCCCTCCATCGTCGGCCCTCCCACCCCGTTAGCGTGGAACGCAACCGACTCCAGCCCCTGGCTGGCGAGTTCTGCCATGACCAGCCGAGCACCGGGCGTGGTGATGCCGTAGACGGTCATTGCCGTGAGCCCGACCGGGAGCGGCTGTCGCCACGCGTCCGCCCTAGCCATACCGCAGATTCCGGCCGCTGCGGTAGCCAAAACCCGCGTCAGTAGTGGATTCAGACCCGCGATATCTGTGAGCGAGAAGACACTCGCCAGATCCGAGAATCCGGTGTACTGGCCAACATCACGCCCGGCGGTCGATACGAGGAGCCGAGGGAAACCCAGCGGAAGTTCCCGGAGCGCGGTAGCGGCCATCCAGCTCCCCTGACCTCCACCGAGGGCGAGCACCGCATCGATCTCACCTGCGGCAATTCCCTGCCGGAGGACAATCTGAGCTCCCACGGCCGCGGATTCCAGCAACTCAACTTTGGAAGGCACCGGCGGTATCTGTCCGGCAGCGGCCCGGACGTCACGCTGGGTCACCGACACCAGTGGATCGTCGACATCCTCGGTGCCAAGGTTGATCACCACCGGATGACCGTGGTGCCGATGAATCTGTTCGGCCACAAACCTGGTTTCTGCCAGCTTCGTATCCACGGTGGCCAAGACCGCTATCCGACGCGCTGCCATGGTTGCTCCAGTTCAGTCGAGGGTGCGGCTAGGCATCGGATCCCCATGCTCATCGCGATGCAGATGCCCCGTGCGCTGATCGGGCCCGAGCGCGGGCTCAAAGGCGACCCCCATCACCTGCTCAGCAACGTTCGGCATGCCATGTTCATAACCTCGGGCCGTCGCGATCAGATCCCCCGGCCGCAGTTGCCAGGCTGCGCCATCGGTTTCCCCCTCGGTGTGGCCGCTGACGATAAACCAGTACTCGTCGAAGTCGTGATAGTGAATCTCCAACGGCGTGTCTGGCCACGCCCAGAAGATGCCGATATGCGGGGTCCCCTCCCAGGATCCCTGCATCCGCAGTATCTGGACTTGGTCACCAGGGGCGGTCGCGCCAGTCGAGTCGAGGTGCACCCCGGTCGATGGGACCTCGACCCACCCGGTCCGCTCCAGTTTCTGCAAACCCAGCTTTGACCGGGCAATCACCGCACCCCCCAGAACGAGGACAGCCTGCCGCGGGCTCTCACTCCCCGGAATGAAGACATCTATCGGTGCCGCGTCCCCCCGCGGATCGAGATAGAGATATTCGAAATCATCAAAAGCCACCCAATCGGAGCGATCCTTGAGGGAATCTCGGTTGTAGACGGGCATGGTGAAGCTCTCCTTGTCTGTGATGAAAGTCTGACGTGGCTACTTGATATCGATGCCCAGGTCCGCATGTGACCAGGCACTGATCAGGGGCTCGAGTTCGTCCCAGAAGTCCGCTGAGATAGTCCGCTCGCCCACGGCTGCGTTGGCTCGCGCCTCCTCCGGAGTCGCCGCGCCCGGAATGGACGCCGACACCTGGGGCTCCCGGACCAGCCAGTGCAGCCCGACGTCCAGAATCGGGTATCCATAGCGCTGGCAGAGCGCCTGAATCTCGTCGACACGCTGCAGCACGGCCGGGTCAAATCGTCGATCCGCGTAGGTCCGTCCCGGGACGTGACCGACTGCCAGCAGGCCTCGTTCGAGGGGTTCACCGATGACGAGGCCGACATTGTGCTTCACAGCCGCTGGGAGCACCCGCTCGCGCAAAGTCAGATTGATCATCGACCAGGAGGCGGAGCAAATCGCCACATCAAATTCACCGGTTTCCAGGTAGGTGGCATTCAGCACCGGGTCGTAGCAGGCTGACCCGATGGCTCCAATCACCCCTTCGTCCCGAAGTTCAGCCAACGCACTGAAGGCACCTGTCTTACTCATGATGACGTCGACGCCCTCGTGAACAGCATCGTGGATCGACACCACATCAATGCGGTCCAGGCCCAGGCGATCGAGGCTGGCAGCCACATGCCGCTTGATCGCATCGTGGGAGAAGTCGAACTCGCCCACGCCCGGCCTACCCGCCTTGGTCATCACTGTGATCTCGGCCCGATCAACCCGTGTCGCCTGCAGGGCTTCCCCCACAAAGGGCTCGGTGCGATAGAACGGCGCGGTGTCGATCAAACGGATACCGGCGTCCAACCCGGCGACCAGCGCCTCCGCACCCAGCTCCGGGTCGAGCGCAAATTCGCCGGGTGTGATATCCGCGGCCTGGTTTCGGGCCCGTCCGAGGAACGCGGTCCCCAGGCCGACCATCGACACCTCGCGGCCGGTTCGTCCAAGCGTCTTGTGCAACATCTGTGAGGTCCTTTCTAAGGATGCGCTGATTAATGCTGTCCTGTGCGAGGACGCACCGGAGCCAGGTCATGATTGATCAGCGCATCCCTAAGCCTTGACGGCGCCCTGCAGCAGCCCGCGGGTGATCTGTTTCCCCAGCACGGCGAAGGCAATCACCACGGGCAAGGTGCAGATCAGGGTGCCCGCCATGATCACCGACCGATCCGCTACATACCCCTGGCCGAGCTGGCTGATCGCCACTTGAACGGTGGGATTGGATGGATTGAGGACCACGATCGGCCAGAAGAACTCATTCCATGCGGTCATGAAAATGAGCATCGCCAGCACGGCCATGCCCGGGCGGGCTATCGGCATGACGATCATCCAGAAGATCCGCCGGGTGGAGGCACCATCGACATATCCGGCCTCCAGGAGTTCCCGGGGCAGAGCGGTGTCAAAATACTGTTTCATGAAGTACACGCCGAAGGCCGACGCCAAGTAGGGCAGCACCACCGCCCACGGGTTCCCGACCAGGTTGAGGCCGGCCATGATCTGAAAGAGCGGGATGATGCCCAGTTGGAGCGGGATCATCATCGTTCCCAGAATCCCGATCATCCACACGTTCCGACCACGCAGCGGCAGCTGCGACAAGGCGAAGCCTGCCAGCGCGGAGGAGAGGATAGCGCCCAGCGCGACCACCGCCGCCACCCAGGCGCTGTTGATCAGCGCCAGGGTGATATTGGCTTGGCCAAACGACGCCAGGATGTTGTCGATCAGGGCAGTGCCCGGGAACAGGGGTGGGGGTACCTGGTTCATCTCCTGGTTGCTTCGGGAGGAGATGACGACAATCCAGTACAGCGGAAACAGGGATGCCAACGCGATCAGGCCGAGCAGGGTGTAGACCAGCGGGCCTGCATGCCGCGCGGTCACATGACGCCTTCTCCGGCTGGGCTGTTCCTGGATTCCGTGGGGCGGTTCGGGGGTCCGAACCTGTGCGGGTGCGTCGGGAGTCATCTCAGACCACCACCTTCTGGTTGAGTCGGCTGGCTTGCCGATTGGCGACCGCGAGCCTCCCCACCGATCCCAGACCGAGGGCCAGCAGGATCAGGATGAGGATGGTGAATGCGATGGATGAGGCATAACCAAGGTTGAAGAACGTCCAGCCCTGTTGGTACATGTACAAGGTCAAGGTCTGGTATTGACGTGAGACGCCGCCTTGGACGCCGATGGAGGCCCCTTCGAACAGCAACGGCTCCACGAACAGTTGCATCGCCCCGATGGTCGAGATGACCACGGTGAACATGATGGTCCCCCGAATCGACGGCAGCGTCACACTCACGAACTGGCGCCATTTGGATGCACCATCGAGCTCGGCAGCCTCATAGAGACCGTCCGGAATCGACTGCATGGAGGCCAGATAGATCAGCGCGTTATACCCCAACCACCGCCAGGTCACGATGGTCGCGATCGCGAACTGGGAGCTGAAGGTGCCCGACTGCCAGTCAATCGGTGCGATCCCGACGGTGCTGAGCAACCCGTTGATCAGCCCGTAGTCCCGCCCGTACAGCTGGGCAAAGATCAGGGTGGCTGCGGCCACCGATGTGGCATAGGGCATCAGGATCATCACCCGCCAGAAGGTCTGGTACTTCATGCGATAGTTGAGCAGATTGGCTACCCCGAGAGCGATGATCAGCTGCGGCACGATGGCAAGGAACCCGAGAGTGAGGGTGTTGCGCAACGCGTTCCAGAAGAAGGGGTCACCGAGGAGCTCCTGGTAGTTCCCCAGGCCGATGAAGGTCATGTTATTGGGGCTTTGCAGGTCAACATCGTTGAGGGAGACCACTCCGGAGTAGATCAACGGGAAAAGACCAAAGATCCCAAAGATGATCACAAACGGAATCAGGTAGATGATGCCGGAGCGCTCCAGCGGTTTCGACCGATGCATGGACATAAGGTGGCTCTTTTCGTTGAGACCTGAGGCGGGGCGACCGCCAGCTCGCTGCGGCCGCCCCCTAAACCTCAACGAGTGGCTGCCGTGATGGCCGCGACGGCGTTCTCCCAGGCCGCATTGGGCTCAACACTCTGCTGCGCCACCTCGTTCAGCGCATTCATCAACGCCGTTTCCACATCACCATCGTGGACACCGATCACCTGGGGGGTAGGCAGGTTTGCGGCGGACTGCCCGAGGACCTCGCCGGTATTGGTGTCACTGAAGTAAGGGTCAGCGAAGCTAGCGCTGCTGTCGATCGCGGCGGTGTTGGAGGGGAAGTTCCCCGCTTTCTCGAAGACCGCTTGCTGTGAGCTTGCCTCGGTCAAGAACTTGACCAGTTCCCAGGCCATTTCCTTGTTCTGGCTGGCCTCCGGAATGGCGAGATAGGCGCCGCCGACATTCCCGGGTGCGGGCGCATCTGCCACCGCCCATTGTCCACTGCCGCCCTCACCAGCCTGTCCTTTGATATAGGTCAGCATCCAGGCCGGGCAGGGGATCGACGCGTACGCCTCCGTGGAGAATGCCTGATTCCATTCCGGGCTGAACTGGGTCAAGGTGGTGACTTGGCCGCCGTCAACAGCATCGACAGCCACCTGCCAGGCATCCTTGACCGTCGAGCTGGATTCCCAGATCAGCTCCCCTTGTGTATCAGTGTACTTCTCGCCGGTCACGCCCATGGCCGCCCGGAAGAGCCCAGCTGCAGAGTCGGTCCACTTGGTATCACCAGGTGCGTTCGCCATGAACCGTCTCCCAGCCTCGACGTAGTCCTTCCAGCCGCCCGGCCATAACGCCGCAACCTCATCCGGATCGGTGGGCATCCCGGCTGCCTCGAACAGATCCGGCTTGTAGCACATGCCGACCGGGCCGATATCGGTACCGGCAGCCACCTGCCGCCCCTCAGCAGTTTTGGCCAAATCAAGCTTCCAGGTGAGGAAGTCGGCCGCATAGCCATCCCAGCCCTCCAGCGTTGCCAAGTCCACAAACTTGTCGGCCTGATTCTCCTTGACCCCGGCGAGGCGGCCAACCTCAATCGCCTGGATATCGGCCAGACCGCTGTTGCCCGCCAAGCGAGTCTGCAGGGCCGACCAGTAGTCCGTTTCGTTCTGGGGAGAGGACTCTTCAATGGTTACATTCGGGTACTTCTCCATAAACGCGTCGTAGAGCCCGGCCTCCTTGAACCCGAAACTTCCGAAGACGCCGACAGACAACGTCACCTGACCATCACTCGTGCCTCCGGTCGGGCCGCTCTGGCCCGAACACCCCGCCATCGCGATCGACGTGGCGGCCGCGACCATCACAGTCGCCCCCTTCAACAAGCGCTTCCGCATGGGATCTCCCTTGATCATCTTCGCTACCAGATCGTCGGCTTTTACTACGATTCTCAGGTCTAATTACCTACCTAAGATTCACTTAATAGTAGATCTGCGATGTTATCTCGGCTAGAGTATCGGCCGTTTAGATGGTTTACGCAGAAAGGTCTTGGATGGCCACAACACTTCCCCGAAGTGCTCGCCGGGCGCTCACTATCATCAGGCACTCACCTGGCATCACCCGGCACACACTGGCCGAGACCCTCCACGTCTCGGTGACTACCATCAACCCCGTCGTCTCGCGCCTGATCGATCAGAAGCTGGTGGCCGAGGTGATCCCCACCAAAGACGACCGGCACGGGGTCGGTCGTCCCCGGGCCGGACTGATCACCCCGGGAGCCACTGAATCGGTGGCCATCCTGATCTGGGGACATGGCGTGCTCACCACCGCCATCGCCACATTCGATGACCGGGTCGTGTGGAAGACGAAGACCCGCGTCGAGGACATCCTGACCGCAGATGAGTTGGTAGCCGCATCCCGATCCACCTTGACCGCTACGCCAGGCCTGGACGGTATCCGGCCACCCACCCTGCTCGTGCTTGGCTTGCCAGCGCCCTACGAGCGTGGAGTCGGCATAGGACAATCAGCTGCCGAGGACGCCCGGGACGACGCCGGCTTTGCCTCCTGGTTCAGCGCCGACCCACAAGCCCTGCTGTCCGAACAGTTGGGCATTCGGGTGATCGCCGAGAACGACGCCAATCTCGGGGCACTCGGCGAGACTGCGCGCGGCGCAGCCCGGGGAGCGGACGCCGCCATCTATCTCCGGTTGAGCGGCTATGGAGTTGGCGCAGGCGTGACTATCCGCGGCCAGCTTTTCTCCGGGAGCCACGGATACGCCGGCGAAATCGCCCACGTACGCGTCGATGACACCTCAGGCATCATCTGCTCCTGTGGGTCTCGGGGGTGCCTGGAAGAGAAGATCGGCCCCACAATGCTGCATCAGTTACACGCCAACTACGGCACCGAGATCACCTATGACGATCTGTTGGAGATGGTGGAGCGTCAGCTGCCCGGCCCGACCCGGCTCCTGCAGGATGCCGGCCGGGTTGCGGGGCGATCACTGGCCGATATCTGCACCTTCTTCAATCCGGGGGTGCTGGCGATTGACGCTGGAAGCGCCACGGCATCGCACGTGCTGATCGATGGAGTGCGCGAGCAGATCGACCAATCGACTCCCCCCTTCGTGAGGCGCGGCCTGGCGATTGTGCCGTCCGAACTAGGCGAGGATGCACCCCTCATCGGCGCCGTCGCTGCTGCCCGGGTCGAACTACTCACCACCCGGACGCGCTGAGGATGTGCTGAGTGATGCTGTTCTGGGCGAGGACGTGCTGCTGTCGTGGATGTACCTGACCTCCATCGATCAGCCTGCCTCCCGGGCCACACACCCTCGCTTGCATAGGGCTTGCGCAGCATGGCTACCAACCTGACCTAGATCACGAACTTACAACATTCAATCAGCAGTCTTGTGGTGAATAACTTCGGACTCTATAGTAATCGCCACCCGGGCAGGCTTTCCCGGCCCGGCAACACTACGGAAGCGCTGATCGATGCTGCTCACGCGAGGACTGTGCAGAGCAGCACCAATCCAGACTTCTCTCAGCCCGCAACCGCCGCGGACAGTGGCGGCAAGGAGGAATCAATGAGGAAATCCAAGGGAGCGGCGACCCTAGCGATCACTGCCGCAGTGGGCCTCGCCCTGGCCGGCTGCGGCGGTGCCCCAGCCCCAACGAGCACCGGCGATCCGGTTGGCCCGGCCGACCTGTCCACCCTGGAGAGCTGGGGCGAAGCCATGAAGGGCCGCTACGACGGCACCACCATTACCGTCGCCATGGCAGCCCATCCATCCACCGACGCCTTCCAAACCATGGAGCAGGAGTTCACCGATCTGACCGGGATCAACGTGACCTGGGATGTCGTGGAGGAGACCAACCTCAAGAACAAGCAGTTGCTGGACGTACAGGGCGGCGGCAGCTACGACGTGATGATGGTGGACGCCTTCTGGATGGCCGAGTACGCCTCCAAGAATGTCCTCGATCCGATCGAGCCGTTCGCCACCGACGAGAACAAGACCCCGGAGTGGTTCGACTACGACGACATCATGCCCGCCTACCGCAACGGCATTGCCGGAGCGAACGGCACCCACTACGGCATCCCCACCGCCGGTGAGACCCGGTTCATCGCGTATCGGACGGACCTCTTCGAGAAGTACGAGAAGCAGCCGCCCACCACCATGGCGGAATACCTGGAGCTCGCTGAATTCTTCAACGGCAAGGAAGACGGCCTCTACGGCGTCGCCATGCGGGGCCAGCGAGGAATTCACTTCGCCTCCGGCTGGATGAGCCTGATGTACAACTTCGGCGGTGGCTTCATGGATCAGGAGGCCCTGGCCAACGGCGACATAGTCTTCACGGCGAATACGCCCGAGACCCAGGAATCGCTGCAGTTCTACGTGGACCTGCTCAAGAACGCGCCGCCGGACGTGGGCAGCTACACCCACGAGGAGGCCCTGGGCGCCTTCCTTTCCGGAAAGACAGCCATGTGGCTCGACGCCACCGCCCTGGCCAACCGAATCACCGATGCCAGCACCTCAACGGTCGCGGACAAGGTCGCCTTCGTGCCCACCCCGACAGGACCCGCTGGTGACGGTGCCGCGCTCGCTGGCTGGAATCTAGGGATCTCGCAGAAGTCCGCGAACAAGGATGCCGCCTGGGCGTTCATCTCCTACATGGCCAGCAAGGAGAAGTCCATCGACTACGTGAACGCTGGCGGGGTGGCCACCCGCAGTTCGGTCTTCGACAACGCCGAGCTGGTAGCAGCGAACCCATCCTTCGCAGCCCAGAAGGAAGCTCTCGTGGCTGCCAACGGGCTCGTCGAGAAGGGCCTGTCGTGGATCCCGCAATACGACGGTGTCACGCAGGTTCTCGATATCGCCGGCAAGTTCGGCTCCGAAGCGCTCGCCGGGAACACCAGCGTGACCGACGCCTCCGCCGCCATCCAGGCCGAGAGCGAAGCGCTCGAGTAATCGCTCAACCAACGGTCGGAGGAGGGGCAGCCCCACCTCTCCTCCGACCCCGACGAGAAAGGGTGCTACGTGAGCGCACCACCATCTCCTGGCCTCGTGGCCGGCTATTTCCACCGCAACCCGCATCTCAAGTTCATAGCCCCGGCCATGACCGTCATGCTGGTGCTCTCGGTGATCCCCACCGTCTTCCTCTTGGTCGTCAGCCTGACCAACTACCAGCTGGGCTGGGAGCCCAGCCGGGCCAAGTTCGTCGGCCTCGACAACTTCATCCGCCTGTTCTCCGGGGCCGACACCGACTTCTGGCATTCGGTGTGGATCTCACTCGCGTTCATGGTGCTGGCCACCGGGCTCGAGCTGATCCTCGGTTTCGGCATCGCCAAGGTGCTCAACGACTCCGAGTCCCGGCTCAAGCCGTTCGTGATCGGCATCATGATCATCCCGCTGGCGATCACGCCCTCGATTGCGGCCCAGATGTGGAAGCTGATCCTCAACTCCGAGTACGGCATCCTCAACGCCTTTCTCGATGCCACGATGGGGCTTCGGGTGACCTGGCTCGGCCCAGACGTCGCCTTCTGGTCGGTGCTGATGGTCGACTTGTGGCAGTTCACTCCCTTCGTCGCTCTGATTCTGTATGCGGGCCTCCGCTCCATGCCCGAGGAGCCCTTCGAAGCCGCATCCCTGGACGGTGCATCGGCCTGGCAGCAGTTCATTCATCTGACCTTGCCGATGTTGCGCAAACTTATATTCCTGGCACTGCTGTTGCGCGCCGTGGACGCCTTGAAGCTGTTCGACACCGCGTTCGTCCTCACTCAAGGCGGCCCGGGCAACGCCACCATGTTCCTGAGCCTGCATATTTTCAGGCTTGCCAACGCCCAGAACGGGCTCATTGGTCGCGCCAGCGCCGTGGCCATCGTTTTGCTCGTGCTCACCATCGTCGTTTCCCGGGTGCTGATCGCACAGCAACGGAAAGGAGAAGACTCATGATTGTCCGGAGTCGTCGCAATCATCGCGCCCGCGCCTGGATGGGTGTCGGGATCATGGCCCTGATGAGCCTGCTGTTCGCCTTCCCCTTCCTGTGGATGCTGGCGGTCAGCCTGCGCAACCGGGTGGACATCCTGCAGCCGGAGAAGGTCTTTGCTCCGGTGACCTTTGAAAGCTACTCCCAGTTGATCAGCGATGGCACTATCGTGCCGTACTTCATCAACAGCATGATCATCGCCATCGTCACCACGGTGGTCTCGCTCATCCTGGGCACTATCGCCGCCTACGGGTTCGCCCGGTTCAACTGGGCCAAGCGCGAGTCCCAGGCCTTCTGGGTACTGAGCCAGCGCTTCCTGCCAGCGATGGCCGTTGTCATTCCGTTCTTCCTGATGGCCTCACTCACTGGCCTGGTGGATACCCGCACGATCCTGATCATCGCCTACACCACCTTCAACATTCCGTTCACCATCTGGATGATGCGTGGCTTCATCGAGGACATCCCCGAGGAGCTGGAGGAGGCTGCATTCGTCGACGGCTGCAACCGGTTCCAGGCCCTGCGCAAGGTGGTTTTCCCCTTGGTATTACCGGGCATGACGGCCACGGCCATCTTCTGCCTGATCAACTCCTGGAACGAGTTCGTGTTCGCCAACTTTCTCACCATCATCCATGCGAAGACCCTGCCGACAACCGTGATGATGTACCTGTCGGTGTCCGGCGTGAAATGGGGTGAAATGGCGGCCACGGGTGTGCTGGCCAGTCTGCCGGTGCTCCTGTTCGCCATCGCGGTTCAGAAGTACATGATTCGCGGACTGACCTTCGGCGCGGTCAAGTAGTGCCCAACCCACGAGAGGAAGCTCGATGACCCAACCAGACAGTTCCACGATCCGCCTCGGGATCGTGGGAGCTGGGACCTGGGGCGAAACCCACGCCCGGATCTACCAAGCGCACGATGCTGCCACGGTCGTCGCGGTATGTGATCGCGATGGCACCCGCGCCCAGCAAATGGCGGCTGCCCTGGGCATCTCGTCGTGGTACGACGACTACGACCAGATGTTCACTGAGGCTGGGCTGGATGCGGTGGCGATCGTCACCCCCGACTTCGCCCACGCGGATATCGCCGTGGCCGCCGCCGGCAAGGGGCTGCACATGCTCATCGAGAAACCGTTGGCTACTACCGTCGAGGATGTCCACCGGATCACCGATGCTGTCGCGGCGGCCGGGGTTCGGGCGATGGTGGATCTGCACAACCGGTTCAGTCCCCCGTTCCATACAGCACATCAGAATCTGGTGGCTGGCGAACTGGGCCAGTTGCAGAACGCTTACATGCGGCTGAACGATGCCAAGTGGGTAGCCACCGACATGCTGCCCTGGGCCGCCCAGTCATCGATCCTGTGGTTTCTGGGCAGCCACAGCGTCGATACGCTGCGGTGGTTCTTCGACGACGAGGTGGTGCGGGTCTATGCGGTCTCCCGATCGGGCGTGCTGCAGGGTCTGGGCGTCAACACCGTGGACACCTATCTGACGACCTTGGAGTTTGCTGGGGGTGGGATCGCCCAAATGGAGAACGGATGGATCAACCCCAACGCCATGCCCTGCGTCAATGACATCAAGTTCACCGCGGTCGGCGATCAGGGGATGGTGTCCATCGACGGGTCGAGCCACAATCTCATCCAGCAATACACCGAAGCCCAGGTGACGGTGCCGGACGTGTTGGTGAAGAACTCGATCTTCGGGTTTCCATCCGGGTTCGCTTTCCAGTCGATTCGGTCATTCATAGATTGCCTGGCCACCGGGGAGGACTTCCGGGTGAGCCTGGATGATGCCGCCAAGGTCAGTTTGATTGTTTTGGCCATCATGGAGTCCGCAGCCCGCCGGGTCCCCATCGACGTGTCATACTCCTGAGACCGCCATGGCTGACATCGTCGCCGGCGCGCGGGGGGGAGGCAGCTAGGTGGGCCCAGACTCGCTACGGCACTGGAGTGGAGCGGACGCGGCAACCCGACTCCGCTCCACCCAGAAGACCTTGCCCGCGGGGGCTAGGGCCCGAAACCGGCAGTTGGTCTTACGAACCCTCTTCCACCGCGGGGAGGCCTCCCGGGCCCAGCTGTCCCGGGCCACAGGTCTTACTGCTGGCACGACCTCCACACTCATCCGCGAACTAGCCAATGAAGGCCTTGTCGAAGAGTCCGCTCCGCAACGCCCTAGCGGGGTCGGCAAGCCGAGCACCCCGCTGAGGATCAACGCCAACGCCTTCCATATCGTGGGCATCGACCTAGGCGATCCCGAGGAGGTCACCGGGGCCGTCCTCGATCTCACCGGCCAGGTCCACTACCGAGGCAAGGCAACCATCGGTGCAGCCGGCAACCCGGCCGCTATCACCGAGTGGGCGCGGAACCTGATCGCACTGGCCGAGCAGCCCATTCTTGGAGTCGGGATCACGACCCCTGGGATAATTGACTCCGACGGGGTAGCCCTCAGCTCCACCACGTACACCGGGTGGCACAACCTCCCGCTGCAGGAGCTTCTCCGGGGCGAACTCGGGTTGCCAGTCACCGTCGCCAATGACGCCAATTCGGCCGCCCTGGCCGAGTTCACCTTCGGTGGCGCCCCCGCTGACGGCCTGATGGTCCTAACCGTGGCCCGGGGGATCGGCGCCGGGCTGATGCTGGCCGGCACCCTCGTGCAGGGCGATGGCAGCGCGGTAGGAGAGATCGGTCACATAACCACAGTGGAGGGCGGTCTCACGTGCCAATGCGGCCGACGCGGATGCCTGCAAACAGTCATCAGCGCACCAGTCCTGCGTGAACTCCACGAGCGGCTCACCGGCCCGGAGCTCAATCGCGCTGTGGCCGCCATCGGCCGGCAAACTGGCGTCGTCTTGGCGCCGTTGGTAGGAACTCTCGCCCTCCGCGAGATCCGCGTCTCCGCTCATTCAGGGCTGGCAACCCCAGGCCTGCTGGCAGCCATCGAAAATACTATCCGGGAGCGGGTCCTGCCGATCACGACGCCGCCGGTGGTGGTGACCCCGGCCACCCTGGGCCGGGATACCCAAGTGCGGGGCGGGGCAGCGCTGGTGCTCTCCTCAGAGCTAGGCATCGCCTGAGGATCCACACCCGGCGACGCAGGGAGCATTTTCTCTGACTAAGGATGCGCTGATTAATGCTGCTCTGTGCGAGGACGTGCCGGGCGGGATGAACCGCAACCCCAGAGCTGGTGGGTGTACTGGATGTCCATCGCCAGATGTGGGGGAAGCGGTTCGCCCGATCCGGTGCGCCGCAGCCAGGGCATGATTGATCAGCGCATCCCTAAGGGATGTACTTGGCCGGGTTGACCGGCGTGCCGTTCTGATACACCTGCAAATGCAGATGGCATCCGGTGGACAGACCCGTGGTGCCCACGTAGCCGATGAGTTGCCCCATCGCCACCTTCTGGCCGGATTTCACCGCCAGCTTCGACTGGTGGGCGTAGCCGGTCATTATGGATTTGCCACCGATGTTGCCATGGTCGATCACTATGTAATTGCCGAACCCACCCTGGCGCCCGGCGGTCACCACCGTGCCCGACTGTGCGGCATAGAGCGGCACCCCGCAGGCCGCGCCCCAGTCGTTGCCGTTGTGCATCCGCCAGTATTTGAGGATGGGGTGGAAGCGGCGTCCGAAAGGGGACCCCGGCTTTGCCTTGAGCGGCCGGATGAAGCCCTGCTTGCTGAGGATCATCTGGGGACCGGTATTGGCCAGCGGGTAGGTGGCGGGATTCGTCGAGATCACTCCAGCAGCCACCAGTTGAGCGATGTCCTCACGCGGTGCCCCGTTGGCCAGCTGGTCCGCAGCCCGCGCAGCCAATTTGCCCTGCACCTTGGCCGATTCGGCCATTAGCTCGTCGTAGACCGCCTGATCGGCATCCAGAGCCGCCTGCGCCTCTTTGGTCAGCTGTTGATTGCGGGTCACCAGCGAGGCGACGTCGGTCTCTTGCTGGATCGCTGCGGCCTCCAGGGCCTGCTTGATGGCCACATTCTCTTCCGACTCCCGCTTCTTGGCTGCGATCCGGGCCTCCACTGCTGCCTGCCGTCGTTCGGCCTCGGCCCGTTCCGCCTCCAGGATCTCGAGCCGTTCCAGCTGAGCGGCCGTCGAATCAAAGATGGTGGTGTCCCATTGCAACCGTTGCCCCAGCTCACCGGTGGTCTCCGAGCCGAGTACCACCGCGATCCCGGCCAGGTCGGTGCGTCCTTGGAAAGCATCCCGAGCAGCCCGGCCGATAAGGTCCTGCTGCTCCGCCACATCAGCCTCAGCTTTGGCCAGCTGCCGCTGCGCCGTCCGTAGCCGGGCCTGCTCGGTGGCGAGTTCGGTCGCGAGCTCAGCATCCCTGGCCTTCGCTTCGGTCAACTGCTGCCGGGTGCGCTGCAGTTCTACCTTCACCTCCGCGAGTTGCACCTGGGACGCGGCCAGCACAGCCTCCGCCTCCCCGAGGGCAGACGAATGCTCGTCCATCTGGGTTTTGGTGGCTTTTATGGAGGCCACTATCTCCGCGTGGCGATCCTTGAGCGGGTCAGCCCGGCTGACCGTCGGAGCAACCACCAGCAGGGCTGACGAGAGTAAGCAGAAGAGAAGAGTCCTGGTAGCGCGGTGCAACCGCATGCGGCGATTGACCGGATTCGGACAGGCGGAGGAAGGCACCTGGCGCACGGTTAGGTCCCCTAACGGATCGTTGGGCGTGCCCTCGACGCTACGGTGATTCGGCCCAACCAGCAAGGGGGCAAGACCCGCGTGTCTCCAATTTCGAGCACCCCCACCCCCGACCGGGGACTCAGCGACGGGTGCCCAATTCCACCTGATCAGGATGACTGCCACTGCGCTCGTCTGCGTTCATCCCGGTCAGGGTCTCCATGGCGGCCTCGTCGAGGACGAAGTCGTTCACGGCGAGGTTCTCCACCATCCGGGCGCGCTGCACTGACTTAGGCATGACCACATCACCGCGTTGCAGATGCCACCGCAACACCACTTGGGCCGGAGTGCGCCCATACCGCTTGGCCACCGCCCCCACCACTGGGTCGGCCATCACCCGCCCCCGTGCCAACGGCGACCAGGCTTCGGTAACGATCCCCCACTCTTCGTGTGATTTCCGGAGCGGATCTTGGGTCAGGTAGGGGTTAATTTCCACCTGATTCACCGCCGGGACGACCCCGGTTGCATCGATGATGCGGCGTAGATGAGTCGCGGTGAAGTTCGAGACGCCCACCTCCCGGACCAGCCCGCCGGCCTTGAGCTCGAGCACATACTCCCAGGTCGCAACGATGTCGGTCGTCTGCGCCAGCGGCCAATGGATCAGGTACAGATCCAGCCGATCAATATCGAGTGCCGCCATCGAGGCCTCGAAGGCCCCCCGCACACTGCTGCGCGTGCGCGGAATATTGTCGAGCTTGGTGGTAACGAACAACCCATCCCGGGCGATCCCCGACGCCGCTATCGCCCGCCCCACAGCAGCCTCGTTGTGGTACATGGTCGCGGTGTCGAGGTGGCGGTACCCAACCGACAGCGCCAGTTCCACTGCCTGCTGGGTGTCCTCCGGGGGGATCTTGTAGGTGCCGAAGCCGACCTGCGGCATCTGCAGGCCAGCGCTGACAGTCACAGAGGGGTTCACACTGGCAACTTACCCGAATCGGACGACTGGGCAGGGTGCAGGCGCCGGGCCACAATGGGGTCGTGACCGAGGTAGCGCCAAACCAGACCCGCTCCTGGCGGCCGGCCTGGCCGTGCCCCGTGGACCAGGTGTGGTCCTCCTGGCGGCGGGGTGCCGGCGACCCCACGTACCGGATCATCCAGGGTGCCCACTGGCGAGCCTTGGCCACCCCGGAAGGATCCGTCACCCTCACAGTGGAGCCCCGCCCCCGCGACGGCCTCGTCCAGGCAGCTGCGTGGGGTCCCGGCTCAGCCTGGACCCTGGAACAGCTGCCGGAGTTGTTGGGCGCCGCCGACGATCCCAGCAGCTTCACCCCACACCACGACCGCCTGGTTGCTGCGGCGCGGGCCCGACCACACTGGCGGATCAGCCGGGGACCGACGGTGTGGGCGGCAGTAGTTCCCGCAATCCTGGAACAAAAGGTCACCGGGCAGGAGGCCTTCGCCGCCTACCGGCGGCTGGTCAGGCGCTTCGGGAAGATCGCCCCCGGGCCGGGGGCAGCGGTTGATCTCTGGCTGCCGCCCACCGCTGATGAACTGCGCCAGATCCCCTCCTGGGCCTGGCTTCAGCTTCCAGTCGATCAGGCGCGGAGCTCAACCCTGCTGCGGGTCGCAGCCGTCGCGCCTGCGCTGGAGCGCACCCGTCAGATGTCGCTGGACGAGGCCGACCGCAGGCTGCGTTCAGTTCCTGGAATCGGGGTGTGGACCTCGGCCGAAGTTCGCTCCCGGGCCCACGGGGACCCCGACGCGGTCAGCTTCGGCGACTATCACGTCGCCCGCAATATCGGCTGGGCCCTGACTGGGGCGGTCCTGGATGACGACGGATTGCTGGCTCTTCTGGAGCCGTACCGGGGGCATCGCTACCGGGTGCAACGGCTCGTGGAAATGGCCGGTCTGGCTGCACCCAGGCACGGGGCTCGACTGGCTCCCCGATCCCATCTCCCCGGGCACAGCACCCGGGCACGGGGCGCCTGAGCGCCCGCCAGCCACAGCAACGAGATGGGGCCTAGGGCGTGAGGTCAGCTGAGGACCTTGAGCTGGAAGGGATAGGTATAGGCCTCACCCTTCGAAGCCTTCACCGCGCCAATGATGCCCAGCACTATCGGTAGCACGGCACCGACCACCATGAGCGGAATTCCGATCACCGCGAGCACCACCGTCACTGTCAGCACCAACCCCACGATGGAGGCGATCGCCATGGATAGGGCGAAGTTGAATGCACCCGCGGCAGCGTTGCGTACGAACGGAGAACTGTCCTTCTTAGCCACGTAGATTATCAGCGGACCGACGAAGCTCAACCAGCCCACCGAGACCAGCGCCCCAATCCCGGCCGACAGGTGCGAGAACATGGCCCAGGTTTGGTCTTCGGACGCAGCTGCAGAGCGACCATACTGCCTGGCGGGCTGGCCATAGCCGCCGCCATACACCGGAGCAGCGGGGGGCGGCGTGGGTGTGTTGGGGAACGGAGGCTGCGCCGGTGCCGTCGGCGGTGCATACGGCTGCCCAGGAGGTGCGCCCTGCGGGAAGGGCGGGTTGCTGGGAGACGTGCTGGCCGCGGGCGGCGGCGAGAATTGCGGCTGCTCGGGTGAGGCTCCCTGCGGGAAGCCCTCCGAGGATGACGATTCGGATTGCGGCGTGCTCATACCCCTATCGTCCACTACTTTCCGGCTGTTGGAAACCGGCTTCGGGGTCGACTCAGGGAGTGGCCCGGGCAGCCCCGAGCCAGTCCCCAACCGCAGGGCAAATGTTCCGCGCCTGACAATCGCAGCCCTGGTTGATGCCTCGCCACGGCGTCGAGTTCCGCCTGCGATCCATCCACCTGAACACCAACACTGAGGGCGCCATCGTCAGGCGCGGGACACTCGCTGAATCAGCGCTTGTTCAGGTACTTCTGCAGAGCCTTGGTGGTCTTGGGACCCCAGATACCATCGGGGGACGAACCAACCAGGCGCTGGAGCCGCTTGGTCATATCCTTGGTGCGCCGACCCGTCTGCTTGGCCCCCACCTTCTTCTGCAGGGCCTTGGTGGTCTTGGGGCCCCAGATACCGTCGGTACTCGCTCCCACCCACTTCTGCATCGCCTTGACGGTGTTCTTGTCCATCCTCCCGGTGACCTTGAGCTTCCCGGGAGCCCGGCTCGTGGTCGCCGAGCGCGAGGTCGAAGCCGAACGCGAGCTAGAATTTCCCGGGGTGGCCTTGGAATTGGCGCCACCGTTGGACTTGGTCAACCCCGCCTTGCGGGAGCAGGTAGGCCACGCTCCCGGACCCTGGCGGGCGAGCGTGCGGCGAGCGATAGCGATTTGCTCAGCCTTGGATGCCTGGTGTGCATTCCGGGCGTACTTGCGGCCTCCGAATGCCTTCCAGGTCGAGGACGAAAACTGCAGGCCACCGTAGTAGCCGTTTCCGGTATTGATCTTCCAGTTGCCGCCGGACTCGCACTTGGCGACCCGATCCCACACCTTGGCGTCCCACGCCAAAGCATCGGGTGCCCCGACCAGGCCACCGAAGAGCAGGCTGCCCGAAACCACGGTGGTGGCGGTAGCGCGCGCGACGAAACGTCGAAATCCCATTGAAACTTCCCCCTACTGGGCGTACACGGACCAGACCACCATAGGGAAAACCTGAGAAAATTCCAAAAAAGGCTGAGGAAACTCTCAGGAGGAGGCTAAGCGTGTCGCGCTGTCCCAGGTCAGCTCTGGTTGTAGAAGGACCCGGTGAGGTGCTCGACATCATCGATGGCCGTCACCCCGGGGGGCGCCAGCACCAGCACATACGCCGTCACCCGGTCGATGTTGCCCTGCAGGCCGAAGACCAGTCCCGAAACGAAGTCGACCAGTCGATGCATCTCCTCGCTGCGCAGAGCCGACAGGTCAAGGACCACCACATCTCCGCTGCGAAGATGCTCACCGATACTGCGAGACTCCTGGTACGAGGTGGGGTGAAACACCACGATGTTGCGGGCCTCGGTCATGGGCTCTCCTCGTCATTGTCGGGGGAGATTCATTGTCTCAGATAGCAACACGTACTCGGGCTCCGACACCCGTACGAGTACGCGTAGATGACAGCTACGTGACACATACTGAAAACCATCGGCCAGGGCACCTGGCCAACGCCACGATGGGTCCATGACAGTCACGTCGACCGCCGCCCTGAATCTCCGTCTCGCCCTGATCGGGCAACCACAGCTTCCGGAGGCGGAATCCGAGGATGAGCACGTCGTCGGACCGCTGCTGGCGCGACAGAAGGAGCTCTCCCGCCGACTTTCGGAGCGGCTGTGCTCCACCGACAAGCGCATCCAAGACTTCCTGGACGACTACCTGGCCGCAGCCCCGGGGACGCCGCAACTACCCCGCCGCACCTTGGTGCTCGACCAGCCGGGCTTTGCCCGGGAGTTGTCCCTGCCTGCGCATGGGGATGAGTTTCACTCCAGCTTGTTGTCAAGCTACCGACTGCTCAACGGCGTGCTCCACAACCCCGCCAACGATCGGCGCACCACCGCCGGCGTGTTTCACATAGCCGAGGGGGGGCTCCCGATCCCCGATGACAAGGTCGCAGTCAGTATCGATGTGGCCTCCCGCATCTTCGAGTCCGCCTTCTCTCCGCCCGAAGAGTGGATGGTGCTGCCCTGGACAGCCGACTCCCCCGACCCCGCAGAGTGCTTCGTCTCACTGCTGTTGCGCCCGCTGGTGCAGCCGGGCGCCGCCGGGTACACCGACGCCCGCAGTCTGGAGGTGCGGTTCATCGCCCCTGCTGGCTTGGTGGCCAATCTCGACTTTGTAGAGTCCATCTTCGGCAACGGGGGCGATCCCTACCTGCCAGAGAACGACGCGGCCTTGGACCCCCGCCATTGGACCGGGCACACCGGACTCGTGGTGCTGGCCCCCCATCTCACCACCCTGACCAAAGTCGAGCTGGGGCTGCCGCATGTCGATGCGGCCACCGAGCGGCAACGGCGGGACGGGCAATACTGGACCACTCCCGATGAGCGGTACAACAACGGTCAGGCGTTCAAGCTGTGCCTGCGCGATGCGCGCGGCGTGATCGCCACCGTAATCGCGGACAACTACTTCGGCTACTGCAAGAAGGAGGTGAAGACCCAGATCTCCTACTCGGCCAATCTCCTGGGCAACGCCGAAGAGGAGCATGCTGGTGGCGCCATCTGCTTCCCGGCCTACAACCTGGGCACCGAATGGACAGACAACCGGACCCCAGCCGGCTACACCGTCGCCGAGGCGGTCGCCCGGGATCCGGAACGGTTCACCTCCCACCCCGAAGGCCACGCCGAGGACACCCTGTGGCCGCATCTCACGCTCATTCCTGCCGGGGCCACCTTCTCCATGAAGCATCAGACGGTGTCCTGGGATTCGCCTGAAGGAGCCGGATCGGTGCCGCTGCGGGCCCAGCATCACTATCTGCTTCCCGGCGGCTACCGGGTGCGGGCCAAACACCGTGAAACCGACAAGACTGCCTGGCATCTGGTAGGAACCACCCCGAACGCCACCCACTGCCACAAACCAGCCACGGTCTCCGGCGGTGGCAAGAGCGAAATCAGCAAGTCCATCCTCGACGCCTTCGTCTTCGGCCCGGCCTATGTGGCCAGCTTCGACGCAGACATGGATCAGGTGCAGCAGCTTATCGATGGGGAATACCAGTGGCGGTTCGCTGATCCCACCAAGAATGGCAGCGATCACCGGGGCATCCTGAGTGAGGAGCGCAGTTTGGGGTCGGTCATCAAACTGATGACCCCCTCCAGCCGCTTCACCGAGGAGCACAACGCCTACCTGAGCTCGATCCCCGCCCACGTGACCGAACTGCTCTTCACTGTCAAGCGCTACTACCGTCCTGAATGGGGCGACGACTGGCGCTCCCACTTCTCGGTTCGGATGCTGAACGGTCGCGCCGGGAACGCGCTCCGCCTGGACGGGCAGGAGATCGTCGCGAACTATCTGCGGGTTGGCTTCGAGGAGGACGGCTCCTGGCGACTGTTCTCGCTGCGGCAGGACTTCTCCGCTGCCGCCAAGGTGCAATCCGAGGATGACATCACCGCCTCGGTGGTGCTCCCCACAGGTGCCACTCACACCAACGATGAGGTTGCTGATTCCCCGCGCAAGATCGTCCAGAATTGCGAGCGCAAGCTGTTCCAGCGCCCCGACGACGCGATCCATCGGGGCTATGACAAACAGACCGAAAAGGATATGGCCCGGCCGGGGACCTTCATCTCCAATTTTCAGCCCCTGAGCTTGACCGAAGCCTGCGCGATAGTCGACGACGTGCAGGCCTTCTCGGAGTTCACCCCACCCATGGCGGATCTCCTGGCCCAGGCCGCGGATTGCGACGAGGGCAGCAGCCCCGGATATGTGGTGTGCTCGGCCAATCCACGCCTGGTGGACGGGAAACCCACCAAGAACCCGCGCTATCTGCAGGATCGGCCCGACCTGATGCGCCCCGACCTCACCGCCACCGCTGATGTCGCGCTGCATCTGAAGCATCGGCTGCCGATGACCGAACCCTGTGCCGCCCCTATCGACATCGTGGCTGCCGGGCGACGGAACAATCCGGCCGAACCGGGCGTCCCTCCCCTGTGCACCTACAACCCATTGCACTACATGGAGTTGCCGGAGTTGTTCATGGAGTTCATCAGCTCGATGACCGGCAAGTCCCCCTCCACCACGGGGGCCGGCTCGGAGGGTGCCATGACCAAGGCGCCGTTCAATGCGCTGCCGGCAATCTACGACCTGAACGCCGCGCTGCTGTCATTTGCGCTCACCGGCTACGACGGCTGGCTGAGCTCGGCTGGCTATATCGGCCCGAATATGCGGATCGACCACGATTTCTCGATGCTGGTCCCGGAGCTTTTCAGCCGGATGTCGCCAGCCGAACGTGATGCGCAGACGTTGATCGCCCGCGGCTATCTGGAACGCCTGGAGGATTTCGAGCACGCGGGGCGGACGGTGGCGGCTAGCAGGCTCGGATACCGGATCAACGAGCGGTTCGCGACCACGTTCTTTGGACGAATCTTCTTGCACCCGAACGTGGTGTTCCCCATGGAAATGCTGGCCCCCGAACGCCAGGATCTGGACACCTTCGCCGTCTCGATGGAGACCATCGTCACCACCCATCAGCGGGTCGCTCAGCTCTACTTCAACGACGGCACCATCGAGTTCGCGGTACCGCCGCTGCGAGCCCTGCTGGAGATCATGGCGTTCGGCCAGACCTCCACCGGGCTGAGGCTAGCCGATGCTGAGTTCCGCGGGGAGTTCGACCGAGACACGATCCTGGCCAGCGCCTGGTATGCCGAGCGGCTCGATGCCAAGCAGGCCGAGGACGTACGCCGGGCCGAAACCGGGTTGGCAAACCTGAGCGACTTCGCCGACCACGCCGCCGAATCGGAGGCTGCCGGCCGAATCGGGCTGACCGAGCGGATCGCCGACGTGCGGGCCGACATTCTGCACAGGTCCTCTGCGGAGTACCGGCAGCAACTTGTCGGCATGCTGGGGCGCCAACC
>JBKEBU010000165.1:0-1645 GCA_047973325.1 Propioniciclava sp.
AGAGCAGTTCGACATCGACGGCATCAACGAGCCCTGACCCGATCAGTGCCTGGTTGAGGGCGACGTAGGTGGCCGGATCGATGGGCTGCTGGCCGCCTTCCTCGGCGGTGCGGAAGGTGAACAGCACCGGGCGCCCCCCGAGCGCGGCGACGATCCGCTCGCCCGCCGCGATCACCGCGTCCGGATCCAACGCCACATCGAGGTCGTCGACCCGCCATTCGACGATATCGAGATCGTGCGGCGCCAGCGCCACGGCCTGGTCGACGAGTTCGTCGGCGGTGGTCCCGGTGATCGGCACGATCACCTTGGCACGTCCTTCGCCCAGCACCACGTCTTTCAGCTGAATCTGCGCCATGTCGCCCTCTCCGTTGATGCCCCACCGGGCATTCCCGCCCACCCTACACATCGGGTACGGCTCAGGGTCTATTGCCACGGTGTCAGTGGCTCTACCGCCCGGTTGGGCAGGAAGGGTCGTGATGACCGAGAAGATCACGAGCATGAGCTCGATGCCCAAAGAAGCGAAGGAGAAGACGCTGGCGCAGAGGTAACCATCGCGGTCCCGCCCGAGCGAACAAGGGTGGTTTCTTCTTCCCGCACCGGCGTGGGCGGTTGGTGTGCCACAGTCCACAGTCCACAGTCCCCAAGCCCCAGTTCCCCGGCCCCAGTTCCCCAGTTCCCCGGCCCCAGTTCCCCAGTTTCCCGGAATAGGTGGGCGTGGTGGGGTCTATCCCGTCGGGGGTTGTGCGGGGATGGGGGTTTGGTGGGGGTCGAGTCGTTGGGGTGGGGTGAATTCGGGTTTCCCGGTGGGGGTCATGTGGAGGTGCCATCTGTCGGGTGGGGGGCCGGTCCGGAATCGGGGTGGTTCGATGGGTCCGTGGTGGTGGGGGCACAGCAGGACGAGGTTGTGCAGGCTGGTGGGTCCGCGGTTCCACCAGGGGATGACGTGGTGGGCTTCGCAGCGGCTGGGTGGGGTTTCGCAGCCGGGGAATTGGCAGCGGCCGTCCCGGTCGGACAGGGTTTGCCGGATCTCGTTGGTGACGAGTCGTTTCTCCCGGCCGACGTCGAGGATGGTGGAGTCGCTGTCGTGGGTGATGGGGGTGATACCGGCATCGCAGCGGATCCGGCGCAGTTCACCAGCGGTGATGGGTTGACCGGTGGTGAGGATCCCGGCTTGTTCAGCCTGGTTACGCAGGTCGGTTTCGCGGATGTGGACCACGATCCGGGGCCGGTCCCCGCCCAAGGTGGCGGATGCGGGTTTGGTGGACAGCGCATACCCGACCAGTCTGATCAGGGCATCAGCACGCCGTTGGTCAGGGGTCTGTGACACTGCCCGCGGATCGTGGTGGTCGTGGGCGTGGTCAGGACCGGCACGACGATCAGTTTCCACGAGGGTGTTGATGAACTGTTCGAACGGTGCCGCAGCGGTGGTGGGCAGGCTGCCCTTGATGGTGACAGCACCGTCACCATCAGGGATGAACCGTAACGACCGCCGGTTGTGGGCGCGTCGGTGTTGACCATCCAGACTGTTCAACCGGTCCTCAACGGAGGGCGCCCGGTCGGGTGCGACAGCGCGGAGCACCCCATCGACGAGGTCGGGAATGTTCCGGGCGTTCTGGTTTGCTGCCCGGCTAATGAGGAGGGTTTC
>JBKEBU010000168.1:0-37254 GCA_047973325.1 Propioniciclava sp.
GCATCACCACCAGACACGACAAGTACACCACGACCCACCTCGGCGGCGTCCTCCTCGCCAGCCTCATCACCTACCACCACACCCATTTACCAGACACGGCCTAGTAGCCTGTCGCTACTAGCTATGAGGAGGACGGCTCAGCAACATTCTCGGGTCGCCCGCCTCCTGCTACCGCATCGCGGGAGGGGTACGCTGCTGGTGCCATGGTGGGGAACCGGAATCAGGTGATCGATGTCGCTCGGGCGGCTTCGATAATCGTGGTGGTCGTCTATCACGGATTGCTCTACCGTATCCACCTCACCGACGGCCGGGTGAGGATCGAGCCGTGGGCAGCCCCAGCCATGCTCTACCCGCTCACCTGGCTGCTGATGGTGATGCCCCTGTTCTTCGTGGCCGGTGGCTACGTCCATGCCCGCCTGGTGGATCGGCTGGCAGCGCAGGATGGTTCCTATCCAAGTTTTCTGACCGCCCGCGCACGTCGCCTGCTCGGGCCACTGGGGCTCTTTGTGACCGTGAGTGCCGTGGTATCGACGCTGGCAGCACTGTTCGGCAGCACACCTGCGGTGGCTGCCCTGTCTCAGCGGTTTATGACGTTGCTTTGGTTTCTGGCTGTCTACCTGATGATCATTGCCGCCGCGCCCGCGATGGTGCGTGCGCACGACCGGGCTGGCGGAGCGACGTTTCTGGGGCTGCTGATCGCATCGCTCAGCATCGACGGCTATGTCATTCAGACCGGCCGGATAGGGCTGTTGGAGGTCAACTATCTACTGGTCTGGCTGCTGGTTCACCAATTGGGCATTGCCTACCACCGGGGCTGGTTTCGCCGCGGGGCAGCCTGGATTCCCTGGGCGGCCGTGATCGCAGGAACGGCGGCAATCCTGTTTCTGATCTTCCGGCTCGACTATCCGCCTTCGGCGGTGGGTTTCGCAGATCTCCCGCTGGCCAATGCTCAGCCACCCACCACCGCCATGGCGGCGCTCGCGCTAGCCCAATGCGGCATCCTTGGCCTGGCCGAACGTAGCGGTCGATTCGGGACTCCATCCGCCCGCACCGCTGCCCGCCTCGCAGGCATCAACGCGTTCATGGTGACCACCTATCTGTGGCACCTGCTCGGGATCGTGCTGGCCGCCGGTGCGCTGGTGATGGTGGCCTGGCTCCTTCCCTCAGCCGCCCCGGTCGTGCTGCACCAGATCACCGTTGCCAGCTTCGGGCTAGCGGTTACCGCGCTGATGGTTCCCTGGATCGCCCGGCTGGAAGTCCGGCTCATTCCCGCGGCCGGCCTGCGGCCCTCCCCCACCGGGCCCTCCACCACTGGGCTAGTGGCGTCCTATGCGGTGCTGGTCGCCGGGGTGATCGCGGTGTGGCATACCGGTGCAGTGGTGCTGCCCAGCTCACCCGACTCCCTGGCAGCTGTCCTCCTCCTCGGGCTGGGCAGCCTCGGGTTGCGCCGCTCCTTGGGCCGACGCCCCCGGCCCCGCAGCGTGGCACAATAGCGAGGACGCGCCCCACAGCCGATTCAGGAGGGCACCAGGTGGATCCGACACAGTGGAACCTGCCGTACCCGCTGATTGTCACTTTCATGTTTGGCATCGTGATGCTGCGAGCCAATGCCACCTATTGGGCGGGGCGTCTGCTGACCCGGGGAGCCCAGCAAACTCGCGCCCGGTCACTGCTCGACTCACCCGGGTATCAGCGGGCCGCCGAACGAATCAACCGGTGGGGCCCCCCGATAGTCACCCTGTCCTTCCTCACCGTCGGCGTCCAGACCATGGTCAACCTGGCCGCCGGGGCGACCCGGATGCCCCAGCGCCGGTATCTGCCGGCGGTGATCATCGGCTGCGTGATGTGGGCCTTCATCTATGGAACCGTCGGTTTCATCGGAATCGCCGCCCTTGGGCTGCTCTGGGACCAGTATCCCGGCCTCACCGTCGTACTCGCCGGCGTGCTGCTGCTCGCCTGCATCGGTTTTATTGTCTGGCGGGTGCGCGAGGCGCGGGCTGGTCGGGTGCCAGTACCTACCCCGGGGCAGCCCAACGTCAACCCCGGAAGCCAGCCGCCCTCGCCCTCGACAGCTGGTTAGGCCCTCCACAACAGCGGCGGGGCAGCACCCGAAGGTACTACCCCACCCGATTCGCTGGATACGGAACCGAGTTCCGCTCGTCGTCATGACCCCGGCATGTGCTCACCGGACTGACACTCCAGGCCTGGACTCAGCGGCCAGAGGCAGCGCCCCGGTAGTCAGCTGCAGCCGCTGGTCGAACCACACCCCTCGCAGACATAGCAACTGCCCGAGGGCCGCATCTTGGTGCCACAGGTGAAACACAACGGGGCATCCACCGATTGCCCGGTAATCGACTCCATCAGTTCGGCGGTGGTCTGTGCAGTCCCCACCGTAGGTGTCGCCGCGATCAAGGAAGGCTGGTTCGCCCCGGCCTCATCGAAACGACGATTGTCGGCGGCATCGTTCTTCAACGCCTCCGACTCGATCAGCTGGGCCTCGTCCTCCTCCGATAGGTAAGAGCCCGTCTCTACATAGCGCGCCCGCTCGGCGGCGGTGTAGATACCCAGTTCCGCCCGCTCATCAAAGCTCAGATAGTCCAGTGCCAACCGCTTGAAGACATAGTCGATGACCGACTGTGCCATCCGCAGATCGGCATCATCGGTCATGCCAGCCGGCTCGAACTTGAGGTTGGTGAACTTCTGGACGTACGTCTCCAGCGGCACCCCGTATTGCAGCGCTATCGAGATCGCTATCGAGAAGGCATCCATCACCCCGGCCAGGGTGGACCCCTGTTTGCCGAGCTTGAGGAACAGCTCACCCAGCCGCCCGTCGGTGTATTCCGAACTTGTCATGTACCCTTCGGCGCCACCCACGGTGAACGATGTGGTCCGTGACAGCCGCTGCTTGGGGAGCCGCTGCCGACGAGGCCGGTATTCGACCCGGACTTCGGGCTCTGGTGCGGCCTCATTCTGAGGCTCATCCTTCTTCTTGCCATCGGAGAGCGGCTGGCCCACCTTGCAGTTATCGCGGTAAACCGCCAGCGCCTTGAGGCCCAGCTTCCAGCCACGCAGGTAGACATCGGCGATCTCATCCACGGTCGCCGATTCCGGCAGGTTCACGGTCTTGCTGATCGCTCCGGAGAGGAATGGCTGCACCGCCGCCATCATCCGAACGTGGCCCATCGGTTTTATCGCCCGCTCACCCATCGCGGTATCGAAGACCTCGTAATGTTCCAGCTTGAGGCCGGGTGCGTCGATCACATGGCCGTGCTCACTGATGTAGGCCACTATCGCCTCGGCGGT
This sequence comes from Propioniciclava sp., assembly GCA_047973325.1. GTDB lineage: Bacteria > Actinomycetota > Actinomycetes > Propionibacteriales > Propionibacteriaceae > Propioniciclava. Next base: position 3,304 of record JBKEBU010000168.1, read on the forward strand.
CTCGGTGGGGTAGCTGAGTTTACGCAGCGCCCGCGGGATCGTCTGGTTGACAATCTGCATCGACCCGCCACCGACGAGCTTCTTGAACTTGACCAGCGAGAAATCCGGCTCGATGCCGGTGGTGTCACAGTCCATCATGAAGCCGATGGTTCCGGTCGGAGCGAGCAGGGAGGCCTGCGCATTCCGGAACCCATGGACCGCCCCCAACTCAACCACCTGGGCCCATTCATGAGTGGCAGCGGCGTGCACCGGTGCATCGGCGGCGTCCAGGACCCGCAGATCATCATTGGCGGTTTGATGCTTGCGCATCACCTTCTGATGGGCGGCCGCATTCTCGGCGTACCCGGCGTAGGCCCCCACCACACCGGCCAGTTCGGCGGATCGCCGGTACGCTGCGGCGGTCATCACCGAGGTAATCGCAGCCGCCAGCGCCTGACCGCCGGGGGAATCGTAACCACGGCCCATCGCCATCAGCAGAGCGCCCAGGTTCGCATAGCCGATGCCCAGCTGTCGATAGTCCCGGGTGGTGCGCCCGATAGCCTCGGTCGGGAAGTCGGCAAACGTTATCGAGATATCCATCGCGGTGATTATCAGCTCTACCGCCTTGACAAAGGTCTCCACGTCAAAGGTGTCATCATCGCGCAGGAAGGTCAGCAAGTTGAGGCTAGCCAGGTTGCAGGAACTGTTGTCCAGGCTCATGTACTCGCTGCACGGATTGGATGCCGTGATCGGCCCGGTGGCTGGATTCGTGTGCCAGGCGTTAATGGTGCTGTCGTACTGAATCCCCGGATCGGCACAGGCCCAGGCGGCTTGAGCAATCTTGTGGAACAGCGCTTTGGCGTCCACCTCCTCGATGACCTGACCGGTCTTGCGGGCGCGCAGACCAAAGGGCGCCCCATCCTCAACCGCCTGCATGAACTCGTCACTGACCCGGATAGAGTTGTTGGCGTTCTGGTACTGGACGCTCACGATGTCCTTGCCACCGAGATCCATATCGAAGCCGGCATCCCGGAGAGCGCGGATCTTGTCTTCCTCTCGCGCCTTGGTCTCGACGAATTCCTCGATATCGGGGTGATCCACATCGAGAACCACCATCTTCGCGGCCCGACGGGTAGCGCCTCCGGACTTGATAGTTCCTGCGGACGCATCGGCACCGCGCATGAAGGAGACCGGCCCGGAAGCGGTGCCGCCCGAGGACAGCAGCTCCTTGCTGGACCGGATCCGAGACAGGTTGAGCCCTGCACCCGAGCCGCCCTTGAAGATGAAGCCCTCTTCGCGATACCAGTTGAGGATCGACTCCATGGAGTCATCGACACTCAAGATGAAGCAGGCACTCACCTGCTGCGGGCTCTGCGTGCCGACGTTGAACCACACCGGCGAGTTGAAGCTGAATACTTGATGGAGCAGCATCCAGGTCAGTTCGTGATCGAAGATCTCGGCATCAGCAGGCGAGGCAAAGTAGCCGTGCGCTTCCCCCGTCTCCCGATAGGTCCGCACCACCCGATCGATAAGCTGGCGCAGGCTCCATTCCCGCACCTCAGTGCCGAGCGCACCCCGGAAATACTTCGTGGTCACGATCGTCGATGCGTTCAGGCTCCAGTAGTCCGGGAATTCGACGCCCCGCTGCTCAAAGACCTGCTCGCCGGTCTTCCAGTTCGTCTGCACCACATCGCGGGACTCCCAGGTGACCTCGTCATAGGGATGCACGCCCTCGGTGGTGAAGATCCGCTCGATGGAAAGCCCCTTGCGGGACTTCGTCGCGCGCGGTGCCTGCTTCGTATCGGTCATGCTTCTCCTTGCTCCCTCTACGTCGTCTCGTCGATCCAGTACTCATGATCCGGGGGTGATGGCATCGGCCTAGAACAGCTGTTCGGAATCCGATGGTGGCTCGCCGACCCCGGCAGGTGCCAAGGAGGCTGTGTTGGTACGGAGGCGTTCGATCTCGGCCTCGAAGTCCTCAACGGACTGATAATGCTGGTACACCGAAGCGAACCGGAGGTAGGCGACCGCATCCAACTCCCGCAGGGGACCCAGAATCGCCACCCCGACTTCATCGGCCGGCAGTTCGGCCTGCCCGGAGGCACGCACTGCCTCTTCGACGGTCTGGCCCAACCGGGCCAAATCCTCCTCCGACACGGGGCGGCCCTTGCACGCCTTGCGCACCCCGCTGATCACCTTCTCTCGGGAGAATGGCTCGACCACTCCGGACCGCTTCACCACCACCAACTGCATTTGTTCCAATGTGGTGAACCGGCGCGTGCACGAGCGGCATTCCCGGCGCCTACGGATCGAACTGCCGTCCTCGGCCACCCGGGAGTCGAGACCACGCGAGTCGGTGTGCCGACAGTATGGACAGTGCATGTTCCCCTCCCCCTTCTCCCCACACCTGTGGATACCTGTGTGGATGACCCGTGGAAACGCTGTGAACTTCAACCACTACCTGTGGACTAAACACACAGCTGTAACTACTAGATATAGAGGTTAGGAGGAACCACCCTGTGATGCAAGCTGCAACGCCAGGGTGCGCTGGTACACCGGACGCTCTCTTTACGCAGCTACTCCCTAGCGAGTCAGTACCGGCGCATCGGGGCTGTGTCCTGCGCGGCATCCGCAGCCACCAGCACCACCGCCGGCGCTTCACCCACTGGATCCGAGCTGACCGCCAGGAAGGCCGACACCACGGTGGCCATCATCGCCCCGACCACCACTGCCACCGCCACCAGCATCAGGGTGAGCCCCCGCTCACCGTCAGACTGACCAGCCAGGGACGCCCCCCGACTGCGCGGAGCGGTCGGCACCTGCACTGGAACTGATCCATCAACGGCCACCATCGGATAGGAGCAACTCCGACAGTTCCCCCGTCCCCCTGCGCGGCCACCCAGACCCGTACGAGCATCGGCGCGCAGGTGAACGGGCTCAGGTGACCTATCCGCGACCTCACGATCGTCGTCAATCTTCCCAACCACTACCTCGGCACTCATGCTGACCTCCTCCGGCTCCATTCGAACTACTGTTCGAGCCAACTATTATCGAACATCTGTTGGTTTGCAAGCCCAGTGCGGTGGGCGTGTCCCGGATATTCAGTAGCATCAGCTACCTCATCAGACAGGTCTGACAGTTTCTGAGTCCACCGATGACCTTCGGTGATAGTGCCGCTCAGGATGTTCGGGGTCAGGCCATCGACGCGCCTATCGGCTGGTCAGGAATGCCGCTCCAGCCAATGCCAGCCAGGGAGTGCCGCCTGTGATCTGACGACACGTCGAACAGGTGTTTGATTGCCTGCGGCAGCGCGGTTACCGTAGGTCCATGGCCACGATGCAGCAGCCGCCACAACGGCGAGGACGCCCGCGCAAACCCATGCCCCAGCAAGCCCATCGCGGCCGCCCCACTGACGAGGAGTTGACGACCTTGGGGAAGATCCGCCCCCTTCCCGACGGGCCCACCGACGAGCATGGCCTGACCCTGCGGCAGCGACTGATTCTGCGCGCCATCCGGGAGGCGATCCATACTCGGGGGTTCCCCCCCACGATCCGGGAGATGGCCCAAGCTGTCGGACTGGCCTCCCCGTCCAGCGTGGCCCACCAGTTGAAGGTGCTGGAGGAGAAGGGGTTCATCATCAGGGATCCGAAACGTCCCCGGGCACTCATGGTTCAGTTGCCTGAAGACGACGCTGCGCAGAGCCCCGACACGGTCGAAGCAATCCCCACCACTGACCCCGACGTGCACCGTTCTGGTGCGGTAGACGTCCCCCTGGTTGGCCGGATCGCCGCCGGTGGCCCCATCCTCGCCGAGGAACGGGTGGAAGAGGTCATGCCGCTGCCCCGTGGCCTCGTGGGCGAAGGCACCTTGTTCTTGCTGGAAGTGCGTGGCGACTCCATGATCGACGCCGCGATTTGCGATGGTGACTACGTGGTGGTCCGGCAGCAGCCGGACGCTGTCAATGGGGACATCGTGGCGGCCATGATCGAGGGTGAGGCCACCATCAAGACTTTCAAACGGACGCCAGACCAGGTGTGGCTACTGCCGCACAATAACTCCTACCAGCCCATCGATGGGAATCAGGCGACGATCCTGGGGAAGGTGACCGCAGTGATGCGTCGGGTCTAACCAGGTGCATCGGACAGCCTCCGCAGCGATGCAACTGCTACCTCACGATCAGTGGTCACCCAGAAATCTGGCATCGAAGCCCGCAGAAAGCTGCCATAGCGGGCGGTGCGCAGGCGTGGATCGAGCACCGCGACCACTCCGCGGTCACTGGTCCTGCGGATCAGCCGGCCGCTCCCCTGGGCCAACAGCAGGGCAGCGTGGTGGGCTGCCACCTGCATGAACCCGTTGCCGCCCGCTCGCTCCACCGCCTGCTGCCGCGCCCGCATCAGCGGGTCATCGGGCCGAGGAAACGGGATTTTGTCAATAATCACCAATTGGCAGGTCTCGCCCGGGACATCGATTCCTTGCCAGAGCGACAGGGTGCCGAACAGGCTGGTGGTTGGATCCTCCAGGAATCGCTGAGTCAATTCCGATAGCTGGGCGTCTCCCTGGCACAGCACCGTGTGCTCGGCCAGCTCAGCCCGACAATGCCGGGCAGCCGCCTCCGCATTGCGTTGCGCGGCAAACAGCCCCAAGGTACGTCCACCCGCGGCCCACACCAGCTCCGCAATCTCGGCCAGATGCTGCGCACCCAGCCCATCGCGGGAGGGCTGGGGCAGATGATCGGCGAGGTAGAGGATCCCCTGACGGGAATAGTCGAACGGCGACCCGACATCGAGGGACCGCCACTCCAGCCCAGAGGGCTCCGCAGCCGGAGGGGCATCGGCCGTCAGTTCCTCCGCAGCACGCAGGCCAACAGAACGGGCGACCGGTCCGAAATCCCCACCCAACCGCAACGTGGCCGAGGTGAGGATCGTGGGCGTCTCGGCCAGGACGCTGTCCCGGAGTAGCCCGGACACGTCTAGCGGCGCACTATGAAGCCATCGGCCAGCCCGTTCCCGCTCGCTCACCCACAGCACCCGCGCCTCAGTCACGGCCGCCATCTCCTCGGCGATGTCAAGGATCTCTTTCGCGGCCGCACCGGCCTGCTTCTGCGCCGGGTCGGCATCCTTAGCAAGCACGCCCACCACCCGCCGGGTAACCTCGCGCAACCGGGCCAACACCACCAGGACCGGATGATCGGGATTGGTGATCCGGTCCAGATCACAGCCCTCGAGTCCCGCTCGGAGTTCCTCGGCCTGATCCAGAAAGTCAACACCGAGGTCGTCATCAAGGTAGCTGAGGCAGCGCCGGGCAACGCGTTCGATGGACTGCGGGCTGAGCTCGTGCGAAGCCGCCCCGGTGATCCGGCTGACCAGTTCATGAGCCTCATCGACGATGAGCCGGGCATGCTCGGGCAAGGCGGTATGGCCGTGCATAGCGTCGATGGCTAGCAGGGCATGATTCGTCACTATCAGTTGGGCTCCGCGCGCAGCATCCCGCGACCTCTCGACGAAACAAACATCGCCGAACTCGCAGTTGGCCGCCCCCAGGCATTCTCGGGCCGGAACCGACACCTGGGCCCACGCGGCCCCGGTGTGGGTGGGTGCGTCATCACGATCTCCCCCGCCGTCACCGTCCAACTCCGCCTTGGCCCACTCGCGTAGGGCAACCACCTCGGCACCGATGACGGTGGCAGCATCCGCACGTGAAGCCCGGAGAGTCTCGGCCACCTCATCCCCGCCGAGCAGGGAGTCCTGCTCAGCGCCAGCCCCACCGATAACCCGGTGAAGACAGGCATAGTTGGAGCGACCCTTCAGGATGGCATGCCGAAAGGTGCCCGGACCCGCCTCGGCCGCAGCTGTGACCGCAGCGGGGATATCGGTGGTTGCCAACTGGGTCTGCAGTGCCAGGGTGGCGGTTGCGACGACCACGCGCTGCTCGGGATGCTCCGCAAGGTAGGCCAAGGCTGGCGCCAGATAGCCCAGGGATTTTCCTGTTCCCGTGCCAGCCTGCACGAGCAAATGCTCTCCGGTTGCGAACGCCCGCCCCACCGCCGCAGCCATGGCATTCTGCCCGGGACGGGCCGTCCCGCCAATCCCCGCGATAGCCGCCTCGAGAATCTGCGACGTCGTCACTGGGCTGCGGTCAGGCACCACCCCAGCCTACGGGCGGGGGAACCCCCAGCACCCTTCCCGCGCGGGTGACGATCAGGAACACGTGCCCAACATCAACGCGGCTGCAGCTGGGGTTAGGTGCGGCTGCGCTTACGCATGAACAGCGCGCCGGTCACCCCACCGCCGATGAAGGTCAGCGCGAGCGCGATGGTCAAGGGCATCCGGGCATGGAAAATCAGGAAGGAAATGTCTGTTTCTTTCCAATTCACGGCGATGAACAGGATCGAAAACACCGCAATGGCGATACCGATCCAGACCCTCGGCGGCAACCCTCCGACTCTGCCACCCTTCTCTGCGGTCCGTGATGAACCCGCCCCAGGTTGAGTACTGCTCATCGAGACTCCTAGTGACGTTGACGATGCACTACCCGGCAGCCTAGCCGTCGCGCTGCTCGCTGCCTGCCCCGCAACCGGTCGTTCTGGCTAGCCGGTGAACGATTCAAGTTCCCCGGCCAGGTCTGGATGGACCCGGGCCTCCACCTGGGTCCCGACCGCCGTGTGCTCTACGGAGAGAAGTTCACCCTCACGGTGGATCCTGTCGATAAGTTCATGCCGCGCGTAGGGCACGAGCGCTGAAATTGTCATGGCCGGTCGCGGGAGCCGGGCCTCCACGGTGGCTCGAAGATCGTCGAGCCCTGCTCCGCTCCGGGCCGACACGAAGCAGGCCTCCGGGGCCAGGCCACGGAGCGGGAGCATGGCCGCCTCGTCGAGCCGATCAATCTTGTTGAAAACAAGCTGCTCCGGCAGTCCAGCCGCGCCGATCTCCCCCAGCACGCGCCGGACTGCGGCGATCTGACCGGCCGGATCAGGATCAGCGGCATCCACCACGTGGAGCAGCAGGTTTGCATCAGCCGATTCCTCCAGTGTCGAGCGGAAGGCCTCGACCAGGTCGTGGGGCAGGTGCCGGATGAACCCCACGGTGTCGGTCAAGGTAAAAATCCGGCCATCGCTGGTACGGCTTTTTCTGGTCGTAGGATCGAGAGTCGCGAAGAGGGCATCCTCGACCAGCACCCCGGCGCCAGTCAGTCGGTTCAAGAGCGAAGACTTCCCCGCGTTGGTGTAGCCGACGATGGCTACCGAGGGCACCTGGTGGCGTCGACGCTCCGCTCGTTCGGTGTCCCGCACCGCATCGAGATCGCGCAGCCGCTTCCGCAATTGACTGATCCGGGTCCGGATCCGGCGGCGGTCGGTCTCTATCTTGGTTTCGCCGGGTCCACGCCCGCCGATCCCGGCGCCGGCAGCAGCCCGGCCCCCGGCCTGACGGGAGAGGTTCCCACCCCATCCACGAAGCCGCTGCCGCAGATACTGCAACTGCGCCAACTCCACCTGAGCCTTTCCTTCGGCGGACTTGGCATGCTGGGCGAAAATATCCAGGATGAGCGCGGTTCTGTCGATGACCTTGACCCCCACCCGGTCCTCAAGGTTGCGCAGCTGGGCCGGCTCCAGTTCACCATCACAGATAACCGTGTCGGCACCCAGCGCGATCACCGCCTCCCGCACTTCCTCGACCTTGCCCCGGCCGATATACGTGGCCGGATCGGGGTGCGAGCGACGCTGGACCAGCCCATCGAGCACTTCCGAACCCGCAGTTTCAGCCAGCAGCTTGAGCTCAGCCATGGCCAGGTCGGAATCAGCCTCAGTCCCCGTGGTCCACACCCCGACCAATACGACCCGTTCCAGCTGGAGTTCGCGGTACTCAACCTCGGAGATGTCGGTGAGCTGGGTGGACATCCCCACCACGCGACGCAACGACGAGCGCTCCTCGCGGTCGAACTGTTCACCATCGAACTCAAAACCCTCGGACCCTAGCCCCTGATCAGTCACCCGCGCTCCTCACTGGGAAGGGCGACCTCACCATACGCCACGATCACCGCAGGCCCAGTCAGCCACGCCTCACCGTCGCGCAACTCAACGGCGACCGATCCCCCCGGCACGTCGACCCGCCATTCCCCGGAGTCCTGATCCTCCGCCTGGGCCACGGCGGTGACGGCCGCCACCGTACCGGTCCCACATGACTGGGTTTCGCCGACCCCCCGCTCAAATACCCGCATGCGAAGTCGGTGATCGCCGACCCTTTCAACGAACTCGACGTTCACGCCGTCAGGAAAAGCGCCGCTGGGGTCCCATCGCGGACGATGCCGAAGATCGAGAGAATCCAGGTCCTGGGCAGGGTGCAGCAGCACCACCGCATGGGGATTGCCCACGTCGACCGCCACTGCATCCAGTTCGTTGGTGCCGGCCAAAGAAATCTGTACTTCGCGCCCCAGCCGCGGGCACCCCATGCCTACCCGGATCCGCTGGTCGGGGAGAAACTCAGCGGTGCGCAGGCCAGCCCGGGTACCAACCTCGATCCGGTCCTGGCTTGGATCAATGAGCCCGGTCTGGACCAAAGAGCGCGCAAACACCCGCAGTCCATTACCGCACATTTCGGCGATCGACCCGTCAGCGTTGCGGTAGTCCATGAACCACAGCGTCGGGTCGCCCTCCCAGCCGTCAACGTGGGCCGCACGCACAGCCCGCAGGACCCCATCGGCACCAAGGCCGCTGCGTCGGTCGCAGAGGAAGCGGACATCCTCCGAGGTCAGCGGACGCTCCTGATCGGGGTCGTTGAGTAAAATGAAATCGTTGCGCGTCCCGTGCCCTTTGGCGAAACTCACCATGGCGCGATTCTTCCACACGGCCGAAGCAACTCCGCAGCACCGCGGTGTGGTTCCGACCGCCCCTGGCCAGCGTTCAGCGCCGCTTGGCCAGGAGCCTGTCGGTCAGCTGATCGCCGGATATCTCCTCTGCAGGGATCCAGTCGATCCGATCATCCCGCCGGAACCAGCCGAGCTGCTTGCGCGCAAAGCGACGGGTCCGCGCAACCGTCTCCTCTCGGGCCGCAGTCTCGGAGATCTCGCCAGCAAGAAAGGCGAGCACCTGTCGGTAGCCCAACGCCCGGCTGGCGGTTTGCCCAGCGCGCAACCCCCGCGGCACCAGGCCGCGAACCTCGTCCACCAGCCCGGCCTCCCACATGGCATCCACCCGCGCCGCGATCCGCCGATCCATCAACTCCCGCGCTAGTTCCACCCCGAACGCCTGAACCCCGTCGATCTCGTAGGTCCAGGTCGGCAGGGTCGGCTGGAAGGAACCTGTGAGTTCCAGGATCTCTAGCGCCCGCACCAGACGTCGCCCATTGCCTGGAAGGATCTCAGCGGCAGCTTCTGGACTTCGGGCAGCCAGCAGGGCGTGAAGCGCGGTGGGGCCTTGACGTTCAAGCTCGTGTTCCCAGCGAGCGCGCACCACCGGATCGGTGCCGGGAAAACTGAAGACATCGAGGATGGCCCGCATGTACAGCGCGGATCCGCCTACCAGAATCGGCACCACCCCCCGGCGACGACAATCCGCCAGTACGCTCCGGGCCCGATACTGGAAGTCCGCCACCGTGGCGGTCTCGGTAACCTCGAGAATGTCGATCAGGTGGTGCCGGATATCCTGCCGCTCCGCCACCGTGGGCTTTGCGGTTCCGATGTCCATTCCTCGGTAGACCAGCATCGAATCCGCATTGACTATTTCCGCCGGTTGGCCACGCCCCTGCAGGCCCTGGGCCAGGCTGATGGCTAGCGCCGACTTGCCGCTGGCGGTGGGTCCTTGCAGGGAGACGACGGGCAGCACCTCACCATTCTCCCCCACTTAGGGTTTTCTTAGAAACGGTTTCCGCGTACCGTGGTCTCCGCCGGAGCAACAGCAGGGCCGGCGACCGGACGAGAGAAAGGAGGGCACGTGGGCATCTTCGACGAAGTGAAGGGGCACATTGATGCCAACGAAGCTCAGGTAGAAGCTGGCATTGACGCGGCAGGTGACTTCATCGACGACAAGACCGGGGGCAAGTTCTCCGAGGCCGTCGACAAGGCGCAGGACGCAGCGAAGGACTGGGTGGGCGAACCTAACGAGTAGGTCACCCACTCCCGTCGGCGACTACGGCGTTCGTTGGCAGTACGTGGCCACGTGCCTGGCTGAGGTTCTCGAAGCTGGGGCGTGCCCGCCTCAACGTCCGTCCAAGACGCTACATCTATCTACACCCGCGTGGGGGTCGATCCTTGGGGGATCCACCCCCACGTCGGCTGCTCAGGCGATGGTGCCGGGCTACCCTAGCCACGGCCTAGCTGGCGGTCGTGCCAGCCTCCTGCCGCTGAACGATCGACCGTCCGAGAATCAACCAGCCGACGAAACCGATCACCAGTGCCACCAGCACCCCGACATTGGCATAGGCCCAGTCACCTTCTTTGCCACCCAGCAGACCCATCAGGTAGCCCTGCCATTCCAGCCAGCTCGCCCAGGTATTGACCACCAAACCCCACCCGATGATGGTGGCGACCACCAGCAGCGAGACCCCCGTCGCATTGACTGAGCCATACCGTCCCTGCGCATCGAACAGCGCTGCTTCGTCGTAGTCCCGCTTGCGCAGAGCCACATCGGCCATCATGATGCCTGCCCAGGCCGCCATCGGCACGCCCAGGGTTATCAGGAAGCCCTGGAAGGGGCCGAAAAAGTCCTCGGCAAGGAAAACTACATACAAGGTGCCCAAGGTCAGCAGCACCCCGTCCACCGCTGCTGCGGCCGGACGCGGCAGGCGCACGCCCAGCGACAACAGCGTGAGCCCCGACGAATAGATGCCCAGCACCGCCCCAGACAGCAGTCCACCCACAGCGACTATCAGGAAGGGGATCAACATCCAGGTGGGCAGCAGGCTGGACAACGCCCCGATAGGGTCGTTGCCGATGTCACCGGCCAGATCGGGATTGCTACCCACCAGCAGCAGGCCAAAGATGACCAGGAAGAACGGTGCCAGCGCCGCACCGAAAGTGTTCCAGAACACCACCTGGCCTCCCGGTGTGTCCCGGGGAAGATAGCGGGACCAATCAGACGCGATGTTGACCCAGCCGATTCCGAAACCGGTCAGCACCATCACGAAAGCCCCCACGACCGCGGTCGTCGATCCCGCCGGGATCGCCTGCACGGTGGTCCAGTCGATCTCGCCGACAGTCATCGCCATATAGGTGAGCGTGAGCAAGCCCGTCAACCAGGTGAGGATGGACTGCAGCTTCATGATCCGGTGGTATCCCATCACCGCGAAGGCGACAATAAGCCCAGAAACCACCAGGGCGGCTATCAGCTTGGTCGCGGTAGCATCCCCGCTACTCCACCCCAGCCGGGTGAAGATGGTGGCCGTCGCCAGGGTCGCCAGAATCGTCAGGACGGTCTCCCAGCCGATAGACAGCAACCAGCTCACCACACCTGGCACCTTGTTCCCATTGACTCCAAAGGGGGCCCGCGACAGCGCCATGGTGGGTGCCGAACCCCGCTTTCCGGCGATGGCCACGACCCCGCAGAAGACAAAGGAGACCACCATCCCCAAGACGCCAACGATGCTGGCCTGCCAGAACGAAACTCCGAAATCCAGGATCCAGGCCCCGTAGCTCAGGGCGAACACCGAGACGTTCGCCGCGAACCAAGGCCAAAACAGATCCGAGGCCTTGCCGGTGCGTTCGGATTCAGAGATGACGTTCATCCCGTTCATCTCAACGTTGACCGATACGGCGCTACCTGATGCCGGAGCATCTCCCCCGGCAGATTCCCCATGAGAGGTTTCTGTGCTCATGGCCCACAGCTTTGCACAAGCGGCGCCGGGGTTCCATGGGCCTGGGAACAAGCAGCACTACGCGCGCCGACGCAGCGGCATCCCGAGGCCAACAGAGGCCGGGGATGCCGATCCGGAGTCCGGGCTGTGCCACTGTTCCCAGGCATCCCCGCCCCGAGTACGGAGCGGTTCACCGACAAACCCATCCGCGTTGAGATGATGGGGGGCGGCGTAGGTGATCTCCACCTCAGCCAGGTCCCCCGGCCGGGGTGGAACCATACCGTCGGGGATAGTGACATGAACCAGACGGTTGTCCCGGGCCCGGCCAGAGACCCGGTGCGTCGCCTGGTCCTTGCGACCCTCCCCATCGGCGAACATGACCTCGGCCCGCCGCCCAATGAGTTTCTGGTTCTCCGACCAGGCAAGGTCACCCACCAGATCCACGAGGCGCTCATAGCGCTCCTGGACGACAGCCTTCGGCACCTGGTCTGGCATGGTCGCCGCCGGGGTTCCGGGGCGAATCGAGTATTGGAAGGTGAAGGCGGCCGCGAACCGACTGGCCCGCGCCACCGCCAAGGTATCCTCGAAGTCGGCCTCGGTCTCCCCGGGAAAACCGACGATGATATCGGTGGTGATCGCCGCCTCGGGCATGGCGGTGCGCACCCGCTCCAAGATCCCGAGAAACTTCTCGCTCCGGTAGGAGCGGCGCATCGCCTTGAGGACCCTATCCGAACCCGATTGCAACGGCATGTGCAGGCTCGGCATGACATTCGAGGTCTCCGCCATCGCAGCGATCACGTCATCGGTGAAGGCGGCTGGATGCGGAGAGGTGAATCGCACTCGGCGGAGGCCGTCCACCTCGCCGCAGGCACGGAGCAGTTTGCCGAAGGCACGCCTATCCCCGAACTCGACACCGTAGGTGTTGACGTTCTGGCCGAGCAGGGTGATCTCTTGCACCCCCTGGTCGACCAGCGCCCGCACTTCGGCCAGGATGTCGCCGGGACGTCTATCGGCTTCTTTGCCCCGGAGTTGGGGGACGATACAAAAGGTGCAGGTGTTATTGCAGCCCACTGACACGCTCACCCAGGCCGCATAGGGGGATTCCCGACGCGCCGGCAGCGTCGAGGGAAACCGGGTCAGCGCTTCCTCGATCTCCACTTGGGATGCACGTTCCACCCGGGCCCGTTCCAGGAGCACCGGTAGTGCGCCGATATTGTGCGTGCCAAAGACAACATCCACCCACGGAGCCCGCTGGACCACGGTATCGCGGTCCTTCTGGGCCATGCAGCCGCCGACGGCGATCTGCATGGCCGGGTTATCCAGCTTCTGCGGGCGCAGATGTCCCAAGTTGCCATAGAGGCGGTTGTCGGCGTTCTCACGCACTGCACAGGTATTGAAGACCACAATGTCACCGCGAGCACCTTCGGGGGCACGCTCGTAGCCAGCATCTTCCAGCAACCCGGAGATACGCTCCGAGTCGTGCACATTCATCTGGCAGCCGTAGGTGATGACCTCGTAGGTGCGCGGCATGGTCGTCGCAGTCATAGCGAGAACCGATCCTACCCGTCACCCAGAACTTCGTGCACCGCCCGGTGGGCCACCTCGGCGGCGAATCCCTTCCGGGCCAGCGCCCCCACCATGCGGCGGTAGCGAACCTCACGCGGCAGCCGGACTGTTGCGCGGCCCCGCTTGGCTGCCAAGGCCAGCGCCGCCTGATACTCAGCCTGGTCATCGACGCCGGTCAGGGCTTCATCGATAGTGTCGGCATCCACCCCTCGCTGACCCAGCTCGTAGCGCAAGGCACGCCGCGAGGTCATCCGCCGTTGTTGGCCCTCCACCCAAGCCGCCGCATAGCTGGCATCGTCTATCAGCCGGAGCTCTGTGAATCTGGTGAGCACCTCCTGAGCGGCCTCGTCCGGAACCCCCTTGCGCGCCAGAGTGTCGGCTAGCTCCTGGCGGGTGCGCGCCTTGGCAGTGAGCTGGCGCAGGACTATCTCCCGCGCCACACCCATCGGATCGGCCGGGGCGTCATCGGCACCAAGCCCCTCGGGCTCTTCACGCCCCAGCCGTCGCGCCACCGCCATGGCTAGAAGGCAACCTCACCTGTCACCGGATCGACCCCTTCGGGAACCTCATTCGCAGCTCCGCCAATACCCAACTTCTTCTTGATTCGATCCTCGATCTCATCAGCGGTGTCGGGATTGTTCTTGAGGTAATTCCGGGCGTTCTCCTTCCCCTGCCCCAGTTGATCACCTTCATAGGTGAACCAGGCGCCCGCCTTGCGGATGAAACCCTCCTCCACGCCCAGATCCAGCAGGGAGCCTTCCCGGCTGATGCCATGCCCGTACAGGATGTCGAACTCAGCCTGCTTGAACGGCGGTGCGACCTTGTTCTTGACCACCTTGACCCGGGTACGGTTCCCCACCATGTCGGTGCCGTCCTTGAGGGTCTCGATGCGGCGCACATCCAACCGGACGGAGGAATAAAACTTCAGCGCCCGACCGCCGGTGGTGGTCTCCGGGGATCCGAACATCACCCCGATCTTCTCGCGCAGCTGGTTGATGAAGATGGCCGTGGTGCCGGCACCCGCCAGGGCACCGGTCATCTTGCGCAGCGCCTGGGACATCAATCGGGCTTGGAGCCCGACGTGGCTATCGCCCATCTCACCCTCGATTTCAGCACGTGGGGTGAGCGCAGCCACCGAGTCGATAACTATCAAGGTCAGTGCACCCGAACGCACCAGCATGTCTGCGATTTCCAGCGCCTGTTCACCGTTGTCAGGCTGGCTCACCAGCAGCGCATCAGTATCGACGCCCAACTTCGCGGCATATTCCGGATCCAGCGCATGCTCAGCATCTATAAAGGCGCAGATCCCGCCGCCAGCTTGGGCGTTCGCAATCGCGTGCAGCGCCACAGTGGTCTTTCCGGAGGACTCCGGGCCGTAGATCTCTACCACCCGACCCCGGGGCAGGCCGCCGATACCCAGGGCCACATCCAGAGTGATGGACCCGGTCGGGATCACCGCGACCGGCTCTCGGGTCTCCTCCCCCAATCGCATCACCGATCCCTTGCCGTGGGCCTTCTCGATTTGGGAGAGCGCCGCCTCCAGCGCCTTCGCGCGATCTGCCACCGCCATCGTCGTCACCTTTCCCGCAGTAGCGCGGATCTCGTAGTGGAGGTGGACCACCTCCGGACCTCTGTCACGTTAGGCGTCGACTCTGACAATTCGTCACCCGCTGTGGAAAGTAGGTGCGAAGCCCATGAGCATCACCAACACGACCACCCTACCGAACACATGTTCGAACAGGGTGCGACACGCGGATCAACGCTCCGAGTCAGGGAGGTCGAGAACGCTCCACACGGCTCGCCACACGGTCCGGGCATCGACACCGGCCTCGAGAGCGTCTACAACAGTACGACCGCCGAGGTCGGCCAAGACCATTTGCTCAGCCCACACCCGCGCGTAAGGGTGCCCCAGGTGCGACTCGATCCGACGCCAGAACTCGGTCTCTCGCACCTCAAGCGGCGGCGCGCGGCTGACGCAAGGGCAAAGGTGTTACCACAGCTGCAGTCTCCATGCGGTCACTCACACGGCGCAGGACATCAGGAAGATCGACATTCAAGGCACCACAGATGGCGTGGAGCAGTTCGCTCGAAGCCTCCTTCTGTCCCCGCTCGACCTCGCTCAGGTAGCCCAGCGAGACGCGCGCCGCCGACGAAATATCACGCAGAGTCTGGCCGGAAGTCGTGCGCAATTCTCGCAGGGTCTCACCCAAAGCCTCACGCATGAGCATCGTTTTCACAGCCACTTCCCTCCATCTGTGACATCTCGCATCGGGGCAACGCTCGGAGTGCCGCTGAATATTCCCGACTCTACACCGGCGAGAGCACGCGTAGGAGCATTGCCAGTGCCGCGTCGACTGTCTGCGTTCGCACGGCGGCGCGGTCACCCTCGAAGTCATAGCGCTCCACCAGTTCGAAAGGTGGCAGGTTGCCGATCACCGGACCAACCACGGCGATCCATACTTCCCCAGGAGCGTGCCCGGATTGTTCGCCGGGCCCGGCTACGCCGGTCACCGCGACCGACCAATCCGCACCGGTGCGGCTCGACAAGCCGACAGCCATCGCCCGGGCGACCGCCTCGCTCACGACGGTATGTATGTCAATCAGCTCATCAGGCACGCCCAAGAGCGACTCTTTGAGCCTCGTGGCATAGGCGATGACACCCCCAACAAAGACCTCCGACGCACCGGGAACCTGAGTGATCCTCGCCCCGATCATGCCGCCGGTCAACGACTCAGCCGTAGCCAGGGAGATGCCCCGCTCCCGCAGCGTCTCCACCACCCGTTCAGCGAGTTCGGTCATCGTTCCTCCTGGTGCTCGGCCAGATAGTTCGCCCGAAGTTTGGCGGCCTCACGCAGATAGTCCAGACCCGTGATCACCGTGAGGATCAGCGCAGCGATCATGGTCGCCCACGCGATCACGTCCCACCAGACCGGCATGAACTGCAGCCCGGGTAGAAACAGGCTTATCCCCACAGACTGGACCACTGTCTTGAGCTTGCCTCCGCGGTTGGCCGCCATGACACCGTACTTGATAATCGCCCACCGAAGGACGGTGATGCCCCATTCACGGACCAGGATCACGATGGTGATCCACCAGGGCAGTTCCGACAGAATACTCAGCCCGATGAAGGCCATCCCGGTGATCGCCTTGTCGGCGATCGGATCCCACAGCTTCCCAAAATTGGTGACCAGGTTGTATTTGCGAGCGATCCGGCCGTCGAGAGCATCAGTCAAGATCGCCACGACGAAGACCGCTGTGGAGACCCAGCGCATCGTCGAATCCTGGGCATAGGCCAGTAACACCCAGCCGAAGACTGGCACCAGCACCAGCCGGATCCCAGTCAGAATGTTGGGAATATTCCAGTTGCTGACCGGCCTGGCCTCATCGGTCATGCGTGCCCTCCTCGGTCACAACGAGATCGACACCCTCGGTGGCAGTGACCCTACCCCAGATGAACTGTCCGACCCTGATGTCCGCGCTAGCCTCGGGCAGCAAGCACGCCGGATCCACGTCTGGGCCCTGGTGGGCGGCACGCCCCGTCGCGCTGCCATCGGTCACGCTCTCCACGAGGATCCGAACCCGTTCCCCGATCCGCCCTTCGGCTCGCTGCTCCATCAGGTTGTGCGTGACCGCCGACATCCGATCCAACCGCTCCGCCGTGACTGCAGCATCCACGTGGTCGGCCAAGGTGAATGCTTCGGTGCCTTCTTCATCGGAATAGGCGAACACCCCGACAGCATCGAGCCGGGCCGCCTCCAAGAAGTCTAGGAGCTGGGCAACATCGGCCTCGGTCTCCCCCGGAAAGCCAACGATGACATTGCTGCGAATCCCCGCCGTAGGCGCCAACCCGCGGATACGGCCCAGCAGGGCGAGAAAGGCTTCCGGATCTCCGAAGCGGCGCATCCGGCGCAGCACCGTCGGTGCCGCATGCTGGAAGCTGAGATCGAAGTAGGGCACCACCTTGTCGGTGGCACAGATGGCCTCAATCAGGCCGGGTCGGATCTCGGCAGGCTGCAGGTAGCTCAACCGGATCCAGTCGAGTCCGGCGACCTTGCTCAGCGAGTTCAGCAGCCCCTCCAAAGCGCTCAGCTGCCCGAAGTCTTTGCCATAAGACGTGGTGTTCTCACTCACCAGGAAGACCTCACGGACGCCATCAGCGACCAGCTGCTCCACCTCGTCAACGATGAGGTGCGGATCACGGCTCAGAAAGGCCCCTCGGAAGCTGGGGATAGCGCAGAACGCACACCGCCGATCGCAGCCCGAGGCAATCTTGACCGCTGCCATCGGCCCACCCTGCAGGCGACGCCGCATGGGTCGCGGACCGGACGCTGGCCCAGAATGGACCACAGGGTCCCCGTGTCCGGGCACAGCTATCGTGGACGCAAGGCCGGGGCGAGCCACCGGCATCACCGGCAGCAGTCGCCGACGGTCCGACGGTTCATGCGTGTCGAGCCGCTCACCAGCGATCAGCCGCCGCAGCCGCTGATCGATGTCGGCATAGGCGTCGAAGCCAAGCACCGCATCGGCCTCCGGTAGGGCCTCAGCCAGTTCCCGGCCGTAGCGTTCTGCTAGACACCCCACTGCCACCACCCGTGCCTGACCACCAGCCTCCTCGGCGGCCGCCAAGATGGTGTCAATCGAGTCCTTCTTGGCCTGTTCGATGAAGCCGCAGGTATTCACCAGGATGACGCGCGCCGCAGCCGGATCGGCCACCAACGCGAAGCCGCCGGTCTGGAGGCGTCCAGCCAGTTCCTCGGAGTCCACATCATTGCGGGCGCACCCCAGCGAGACAATATGCACACCGGTGTCAGCCATGGGCTCAGCCTAGCGGTGTCGGCGGGACCCCTGGGCCGGTATGTGCAGCCGTCTACCAGGTCGCATCCCCACGGATAACAGCGTCGCTGCCGCCATCGACGAACACCACCTGGCCACACAGATGGCTGTTCTCGATCCCACCTAGCCAGGCCAGCAGCCTGGCCACCACGTCCGCATCCGCGATCCCATTGAGGGGCATGGGTACCAGTTCCAGCAATGCCGCCCGCGCCTCCGCGGTGGCGGTCAAGTCTGCGGTCATGGCGGTCTGAATCACGCCCGGCGCCACCGCGTTGAGCGGAATACCCGCACCAGCCCACTCGGAGCCGATCGCACTGCGCCGGGTCCACTGCGCGAACGCCCTTTTCGTCGAGGCGTAGATCAGGGCACCGGTGGTCTCAGGTTCAGCAGCCAGCACCTCGGCCCGCGCCAGCGCGGTGGCCTCGTCCCCGGCAGCTAGCGCGGCCACCAGCTCATGGTCAGTGGGCTGCAGACTCGCCATCGAGGCCACCCCGACGGCCCGCGGTGCCGTTGATCCAGCGAGCAACGGGCGCAACCCTTCCAGGGTGGCCACCATGCCGAAGTAGTTCACCGCCACCGTCTTCGGCGAGGGCAAGGACAGTCCAGCAATGGCGAAGATAGCATCAAGAGTGCCCGCAGACTGGGCTGCTACCTGCTCCACCAGTAAGTCCCGGCCGGTTGCCGTCGTGAGATCAACGGTCACGTCCGCTTCGTGGAGATCAACCCCAATCACACGTTCGCCGCGGGCTTCCAGCAGTTGTTTGGTGGCCAGGCCGATGCCAGATGCGGAACCGGTGACTACATTCACCCGGGTCATGATCTCTCCTCAGAGTTGGGGTAGGCGCGAACCGCGCACCCTCAGCCTGACCGATGCCGCCCGCGTACGTCCCCGATTCCAGCCAGGCGCACACCTTCCCAGCCGGGTGGCCGCAGAACGCACATTCGTCACCCACACCCGGGATCGGCGGTCAGGTCAGCCTTCGGAGAGGTTGGCCACCACAGCATCCAGATCATCTGGTTTGACCAGGACCTCGCGGGGTTTGGATCCCTCAGATGGTCCGACCACCCCGCGGGTTTCCAGAATGTCCATCAGCCGGCCGGCCTTGGCGAATCCGACCCGGAGTTTGCGCTGCAGCATCGACGTGGAGCCGAGTTGTAGGTTGACCACCAACTGCGCTGCTTCCAGCACGAGTTCGAGATCGTCGCCGATGTCCTCAGCAACTTTTGTAGATTCCGGCGCTGCGGCCACATCCTCGCGGTACTGCGGAGCCAGTTGCTCGGTCACGTGGCTGACCACGGACCTGATTTCTTGCTCCCCGACCCAGGCCCCCTGGACCCGCACCGGCTTGGAGGCCCCCATGGGAAGGAAGAGCCCATCACCCTGCCCGACGAGCTTCTCTGCGCCTGGCTGATCCAGGATCACCCGGCTATCTGTCATCGAGGAGGTCGCGAAGGCCAAACGTGAGGGCACGTTGGCCTTGATCAGGCCGGTGACCACGTCTGTTGAGGGCCGCTGGGTAGCCAGCACCAAGTGGATGCCAGCAGCACGGGCGAGCTGGGTGATCCGGACGATGGAGTCCTCGACGTCGCGGGGGGCGACCATCATCAGATCGGCGAGCTCATCGACGATCACCAGGAGATAAGGATACGGAGCCAGCTCCCGCTCCGAGCCCGGCGGGAGTTTGACCGAACCGGCCCGGACGGCCTTGTTGAAGTCGTCGATGTGCCGGAAACCGAACGCGGCCAGGTCGTCATAGCGCTGGTCCATCTCCCGGCATACCCATTGCAGGGCTTCTGCAGCCTTCTTGGGGTTGGTGATTATCGGCGTCACCAGGTGCGGAATGCCCTCATAGTTGGTCAACTCGACCCGCTTGGGGTCGACCAGCAGCATCCGAACCTCATCGGGAGTGGCGCGCATCAGCAGCGAGGTAATCAACGAGTTGACGAAGCTCGACTTTCCCGACCCCGTGGCACCGGCCACCAGGAGATGCGGCATCTTGGCCATATTGGCCACCACGTAACCGCCCTCGACATCTTTGCCCAGGCCCACGGTCATCGGATGATGATCGTTCCGAGCCCGGTTGGATCGGAGCACGTCACCGAGGCTGACGATCTCCTTGTCGGTATTGGGAATCTCGACCCCGATTGCTGACTTGCCCGGAATCGGGCTGAGTATCCGCACATCGGCCGACGCGACCGCGTAAGCAATGTTCTTGGCCAAGGCAGTGACCTTCTCCACCTTGACCCCATGGCCGAGCTCCACCTCATACCGGGTCACTGTCGGGCCACGGGTATAGCCGGTGACCTTGGCGTTGATATCGAACTGGGCGAAGACCTGCTCCAGGCTTCCCACGATCCCGTCTGAGGCACTGGTCCGTGCCTTCGGAGCGGTGCCAGCCTTGAGCGCCGCCGATTCGGGAAGTACGTACTGGACATCTCCGGTGAGCACCAGCTGTTCGGCACGCAGCGGCGTATCGCTGTGCTCCGGCGGTTGCAGATCGGCGGGCGGTGCCGTGGTGACGTCGACCGGGGCTTTGCCGGCGGTAACTTCCCGGACCTCAGGCTCGTCAGCCAGCTCGACTGGATCCATCGGCTGGGTATCGGGGTCGTCGACCAGCGGGCTGTCATAGGCCTCATCGACGCCGTACTCGGGCTCCGGCTCTGCGGGCCGGGCGAATCGATCCCGGAGCCCAGCGAGCCTGTCGGGGAACTCGCGCAACGGGATCCCGGTGATCACCAAGACCCCGAAGATCGAGACCAGCACCAGCAGCGGCACCGCGACCCACACTGTCAGCAGGTCGGCCAAGAAGGATGCCGAGATGAAACCGAGAATGCCTCCGGCCCCACGCATAGCCTCCGGTTGGGCCGGCGACGGAATGCCCGCACCGACACTCATCAGGCCCAGCACGCCGAGGGCCAGCACCAGCCAGCCCACCGGCTGGCGACCGGCAGGTCCGTTCGCTTCCGGATCGCGGAAGGTCCGCCACGCCATCACGAAGCACAACAGCGGAAGCACCACCGCAGCGGCACCGGTGATGGTGGTCATCCCGCCCCGAATGGCATCCGCCGCCGCGCCGGGCACTATGAACCAGCTCGCGGCGGCGCCGATAAGACCCAGCGCAACCAGGAGCAGGCCAGCGCCATCGCGCTTTTGATGCGGCTCCAAGTCGGTCACGCCGGCACCCAGGCTGCGCACCAACCCACCCAGCAGACTGGCGAGAGCTCGCCACAGCGCCGCGAGGCCGCGCCCCAGGGCTCGGAGAACCCCCCCGCCGCGAGGCTGTCGTGACGAGGTGCGTGAACGAGACGTAGTTGAGCTTCGGCCACGGGAAGACGCCGAACGGGATCCGTTCGAACGGTTCCGCGTGGGGGAAGACGCGCGGGTCGCCATAGCTCGACCCTAACAAGGCTCGTTGCCCGGGTCACGCACCAAGGCCCGGCGGGTCACCGGCCGTGGCGGGAAACCCCCTCGCCTGGTCACCGGTTGCCGAAGGTGAATCCGCGCACTATCTGCACTACGCCCAGCACGACCAGCCCCAGCCCGAGGAAGAGCCACAACGACGCCGCCGCCATGATCGGGCTCACCACCAAGGTGATCCCGGCAACGATGCTGAGCACGCCGTAGAAGAGTGTCCAGCCTGTGGAAGTGGCCTGCCCTAGCATGGTGAACGCGACCACACCCTCAATGATCCAGATGATACCGACCATGATGGCGATAAACACCATCAGACCAGCGGTGGCCAAACCCAGGTTGACCAGGGCTATCACCGCCCCTACCAGGAAGACCGCGCCCAGCGCGATGTATCCGATCCGCTGCCACCCGCCGACATTCTTGGAGAAGATGCCGACCGCCAGGTTGGTCACGCCAGCGATGACGGCGTAGATCGCGATCATGGCAGTGACCACCACCGCGCTCCGCCCGGGCCAGACTAGAATCAAGATGCCCATGATGAGCGAGGCAACGCCACCCAAGCCCATCATCGTCCGAATGCCATTGACTATGGTCCCGCCTTTGGGCGTATTCGGGTTCGCAGCCATCAGCCCACTCCGTTCTCCCATACCAGCGGGATAATCCCCCGCCACAAGCGACTATGCCACCAATTCTCGGTGTTGGCGCCTCTGCGGCGGCGTGTCCCTCACAGTCGAATCCAATCGGGATTATCGCGGGTACGGCAATCTCAAAAGTGCTGCCAACCCGGGGGCGTGTCGGCATCCCATGCTGCCCCGTCCACGGTGACCATCGGGGCGGATGCGACCGGCTCGACCCGGCCCAGGGGACGCCACCCTGCCGGGAGCGGGGTTCCTGGGCCGAATGTCCCCACCAGCGCGTGGTCCTCTCCCCCCGTGAGGATGAAGGTAAGCGGGTCACCACCCCCGATTGCCGCCGCCACAGTGCGCTGTGCCTCATCGACATCAAAGGCGGTGCTATCCAGGTCGATAGTCACCCCGGAGGCAGCGGCCACATGGCCAAGGTCGGCAAGCAGGCCATCAGAGCAGTCGATCAGACTGGTGGCGCCAGCGTCCCGTGCGACCGTCCCTTGACCGTAGGGCACCTCCGGCACCCGATGTGCCCGCACGGCTGTCCCCGGCGCCCGAAAACCCCGGCCGAGAACGGCCAGGCCGGCCGCAGCCATTCCGAAGCGTCCCACAGCAGCCACCACGTCCCCAGGCCGAGCTCCCGTGCGACACACAGCGGCCTGCCCGTCAAGATCACCGAAAACAGTCACCACTGCGGATATCACCGGGCCGCGGGTCAGATCGCCCCCCAGGAGCGCGGCTCCAGCCAGGCCACATTCCTCACGCACCCCTTGGCTGAATTCTCGAACCCAGTCTTCTGGGGTCTCCGGTGGGGCACTCAGCGCTAGCACCAGGCCCACCACCCGGGCGCCCATAGCTTCGACATCGGCCAGCGCCGACGCCACTGCTTTGCGACCCACGTCCCGCGCGCCGGACCACCGAAGCCGGAAATGCACATCTTCTACCATGGCATCGGTAGAGATCACCAGGTCCCCGCTGGGGCGTAGAATCGCCGCGTCATCTCCGGGCCCCAGGATCACCGCCGCTGGCTGATCCAGCCCCGCGGTGAATTCCTCGATCAGGGCAAACTCGCCCACCTCGGCCAGCGTTCGGCCGCTCATCGAAGCCCGATGGGCCGAGCGAGGGCCAAGTCGATCAACTCGGCCAGCAGATCGGGATAGCTCAACCCCGAGGCCTCCCACAGCAGGGGGTACATCGACAGCTGTGTGAAACCGGGCATGGTGTTCACCTCGTTGATGATCACCTCTTCGTCTGCGGTGACGAAAGTATCCACCCGGGCAAGCCCCTCGAGGCCCAGGGCACGGAACGCCTGAGCCGCCATCCGTTGGATCCGGGCCAGTAGCGCTGGGGAGATGGCGGCCGGGATATCCAGGGAGACCTGATCCTCGGGGGTGTACTTGGCGGCATAGTCATAGAAGCTGCCGGGGTCATGCACCCGGATCTCTCCGGCCGCCGAGGTACGCGGCTGGCCATGGTCTGGGGTGTCGAGGACGGCGACCTCGATTTCGCGGGCCCCAGTGAAGCCGGCCTCAACGATCACCTTCGGATCCCAGGCCATGGCTTTGTCTATGGCGGCGGCCAGCTCGGCAGCTACGCCCACGCGCGAGATTCCGACGCTGGATCCACCGCGGGCCGGTTTGACGAACACCGGAAAGGTGAGATTCGCCTCTACCCGCCGGGTCACCTGATCCCGGACGGCCCACCACTCGGCCACCTCCACCAGCTCCCACGGACTGGTCTGGAATCCGGCACCCGTCAGGGCGGTTTTCATCAGGTGCTTGTCCATCCCGATCGCCGAAGCCGCGACTCCCGCGCCGACGTACTTGATCTGGTGCATCTCGAACAAACCCTGGATCGTGCCATCCTCCCCATAGGGGCCGTGCAACAGGGAGAAGGCGACGTCAATCGGTCGGCGGTCCAGGAACCCATTCTCGTGGATGGTGGCCACGGCCGTCCCCCCAGCATGCGGGATCAGAACCGCTGCTGGCCGCTCTTGTTCCAAGCGGGGCAGTACCCCCGCGCGGACCTGCATCGCCGCGATCTCGTCGGTGGCGACCTGCACCCAGCGCCCCTCCGGGGTGATTCCGATGCCGACCACCTCGAACCGGGACTGGTCTATGGCTCGGACCACCCCGCTCGCAGTGAGGCAGGACACATCATGTTCGGGGCTCATCCCACCGAAAATAACGGCCACCCGGACCCGGGGCTCAGTCATGGCGACTCCTCACTGGAGCGCGGCATCCGCGCTCGATTTCGGCGTCAGCCTACTACCGAGGAGGTCGGCTGGCGTACCGTGTTGGCGTGGCTAGTTTCGTCACCGTCGGACAACCCGTCGCCGATGGTTGGGAGTGCGTCGGCGACGACGGGATCCGCCGGTTGCTGCCCCGCAGCGCACTCGACCCGCAGATTGTCTATCTGCGGGTCGGTCAGCGGCTCCGGGTGCACCTGGACCAGGATCAGATCAGCCGGGCAAGACTGCCCTGACCCGGATGCCGGGCCCGAGACTAGCTGGCCACCTTCACCGGGAGCGTCCTTGGCTTGAAGCTGGGCCGGGTGCTCTCATAGGTGGCAATTGCGTCGGCATGCTGCAGCGTCACCGCGATGTCGTCCAGCCCTTCGAGCAGGCGGTGCCGGGTGTAGTCGTCGATCTCGAACGGCCAGCTGCTCTCGCCGGCGGTCACGGTCCGGTCTTCGAGCGAGACCGCAATCTCGGCACCCGGCTGGGCCTCAAGATAGTCCCACAGAGCTGCCACGACCTCGGGATCGACCCGGGCCACCAGCAGGCCGGACTTGCCCGAGTTTCCACGGAAGATATCGCCGAACCGGCTCCCGATGACAACCCGGAAACCATAGTTCTGCAACGCCCACACGGCATGTTCCCGGGAACTTCCGGTGCCGAAGTCGGGTCCGGCGACCAGGACGGTGCCAGCCCGATAGGCGTCATTGTTGAGGACGAAGTCCGGATCCGAACGCCACGCGGCGAAGAGTCCGTCTTCGAATCCAGAGCGGGTTACCCGCTTGAGGTAGACCGCCGGGATTATCTGATCAGTGTCGACATTCGACCGCCGCAGCGGGACTCCGATGCCGGTGTGCGAGGTGAACTTCTCCATGCTTACTTCTCCTCCAGGTCGGCAGGCGAGCTGAGTGTGCCGCGGACGGCCGTGGCGGCGGCCACCGACGGTGAGACCAGATGGGTCCGACCGCCCTTACCCTGACGGCCCTCGAAGTTGCGGTTGGATGTGGAAGCGCTGCGCTCCCCTGGCTTGAGTTGATCCGGGTTCATCCCCAGGCACATGGAGCATCCGGCCTCACGCCATTCCGCACCGGCGTCGATGAAGACCTGATCGAGCCCCTCGTCCATGGCTTGCATCCGGACTCGTGCCGAGCCGGGCACCACCATCATCCGAACCGACTCGGCCACCCTACGGCCCCGGATTATAGAGGCGGCCAGCCGGAGATCCTCGATCCGACCATTGGTGCAGGAACCGAGGAAGACTGTGTCTACCGCAACCTCCCGCATGGGCGTGCCTGCGGTCAGATCCATGTATTCCAAGGCCCGCTCGGCCGCGGAACGGTCCACCGGATCGCTGAAATCCCCTGGGGAGGGCACCGACCCGCCCAGCCCCACGCCTTGCCCGGGATTGGTGCCCCAGGTGACGAACGGGGTCAGTTGCGTGGCGTCGATATCGACCTCAGCGTCAAAAACGGCGTCGGCGTCGGAATGGAGCGTCTGCCAATAGGCCACCGCGGCGTCCCATTCGACGCCTTCGGGGGCATGCGGACGGCCCTTGAGGTAGGCGAAGGTGGTCTCGTCAGGAGCCACCATCCCCGCTTTAGCACCCCATTCGATGCTCATGTTGCAGATGGTCATCCGGCCTTCCATCGACATTGCTTCGATGGTGCTGCCGCGGTATTCGACCACATAGCCTTGCCCACCCCCGGTGCCGACTTTGGCTATCAAGGCGAGCACCACATCCTTGGGCGTCACGCCGTCGGGAAGGTCACCGTTTATGTTGACGGCCATCCGCTTGGCGGGTGCCTGATTGAGCGTCTGAGTGGCCAGCACGTGCTCGACCTCGGAGGTGCCGATGCCGAACGCCAGCGCGCCGAAGGCGCCGTGAGTAGAGGTATGCGAGTCGCCACAGACGAGCGTCATGCCCGGCTGGGTAACCCCCAGCTGCGGTCCGATGATGTGGACCACGCCTTGGTCCAGGTCTCCCAGACTGTGAATCCTGATTCCGAAGTCGTCGGCATTCTTCCGTAGGGTATCCACCTGCAACCGGCTCACCGGATCGGCGATCGGCAGGGTGATGTTCTCGGTGGGGGTGTTGTGATCCTCAGTGGCGAGGGTGAGGTCCGGGCGGCGCACCTCGCGGCCGGCCAGCCGGAGCCCGTCGAAGGCTTGCGGGCTGGTGACTTCGTGCACCAGATGCAGGTCAATGAAGAGCAGGTCCGGCTCACCGGCAGCGGACCGGACGATGTGACTGTCCCAGACCTTGTCACTGAGTGTTTTACCCATCGGATACGCCTCCTGGATTCACGTCGGGGCTCGGCATCTGCACCGGAATTGGTGGGCTAAGCAGGCCGAGCAAATCGATTGTAGGGTTGCATGTCAGATCATGAGACGGCAATATCATACTATGGACAGTTCATCAGGGGTCGGGGTTCTCGACAAAGCGGCACAAGTTCTCACGGCTCTGGAGCAGGGACCAACAACGCTAGCAGGTCTAGTCAGCTCTACTGGACTGGCCCGGCCGACCGCCCACCGGCTAGCGGTCGCCCTCGAACATCACCGGCTGGTCAGTCGCGATCTGCAAGGGCGATTCGTCCTCGGACCCCGGTTGACCGAGTTGGCCGCCGCCGCCGGTGAGGACCGGCTCCTGGCCACCGCCGGACCGGTACTCACCCGGCTACGCGATATCACCGGGGAGTCGGCCCAGTTGTTCCGCAGGCAGGGCGATTTCCGGATCTGCGCCGCAGCGGCCGAGCGGCCGGCGGGTCTACGCGACACCATCCCGGTCGGCACCCAGCTCACCATGAACGGCGGCTCGGCCGCTCAGATCCTGCTGGCCTGGGAAGATCCGGAGAGGATCCAGCGGGGCCTGGCCAATGCCACCTTCTCTGCCGTCGCCCTGGCCACCGTGCGCCGCCGCGGCTGGGCGCAGTCGGTGGCCGAACGGGAGGCCGGCGTGGCCTCGGTCTCGGCCCCAGTCCGTAGCCCAGCCGGCAAGATCATCGCTGCAGTGACTGTCTCGGGCCCCATCGAGCGCCTGACTCGGCAGCCGGGACGATTGCACGCCCCCGCCGTCATGGCGGCTGCCGAGCGGCTCTCGGAAGTGCTGCGGCGCACCGGGAACGACGGCTGACCTGGCGCGGACACCACGGTGATCAAGGCGATCGCAGATCACCCTCCGCAGGTACCCCGATCACGACCAACGGCCTTCACCACGCTCGCGGTGGGCGACCACCCAGCCACGTGGCGGCGTTTCGACACCCCCCGGCAGGTCGCGATGGCAACCGATCTCGCCGAGGTGACGTCCGTCCTGGAGACGGCGGAGCATTGGGCTCGACAGGGCTCCTGGGTGGTCTGTCTGGTGAGCTATGAGGCCGCCCCAGCCTTCGATACCGCGTTGGTGACCCACCGGGCTGGCCCGCTACCGCTGGCCTGGGTCGGCGCCTTCGACACCGCTGATCTGGGTGGACCCGAGCTGGCAGGACCGGCCGGTGTGGGGCCATGGTCGGGCCTGGATCAAGCCGACCATCGGATGGCCTTTGACAGGATCCGGGCGCACATTCGTGACGGCGATACCTACCAGGTCAATCACAGTGTCCGGCTGCGTGCGACCTTCACCGGCGATCCTGTGGACCTGTTCACCACACTGTCCCGGGCTCAAGCGACGCCCTACTCGGTCTATCTGGACCTCGGCCGGTTCGTGATCGCCTCGGTGTCCCCGGAGTTGTTCGTGCAGCGGATCGGGCACCGCCTCCGGGTGGCCCCGATGAAGGGTACCGCCGCCCGCCTGCGTGACCCCGGTCTCGATCTGGCCGCATCGGCCGCCCTGCACCGCTCAGCCAAGGATGTCGCCGAGAACATAATGATAGTGGACCTGCTCCGCAATGACCTGGCCCGGGTCAGCCAGCCCGGCAGCGTCCGGGTTCACGAACTCTGCGCCGTGGAGACCCTCCCCACACTGCACACGATGGTTTCGACCATTGACGCAGATGCCCAGGAGGGGCTGGACCTGGTCGCGCTCTTCGGGGCGGTGTTCCCCTGCGGGTCGATCACCGGAGCGCCGAAGGTATCGACAATGCGGATCATCCGGGAGCTCGAAACCAGCCCTCGGGGGGTTTACTGCGGTGCCCTCGGTTTGCTGGCACCCGGTGGGGATGCCACCTTCACCGTGCCTATCCGCACCGCCGTGATCGACACCCACACCGGCGAGGTCGAGTACAGCGTCGGGAGCGGCATCACCTACGCATCCGACGCCCAGGTGGAGTTCGCCGAACTTAGCACCAAGGCTCGGGTACTGGATGCACTCACTGCCGAGCGGGGATCCAACCGGTGACGGCACCGTTGCCGGCCCCGATCCGGCTACTGGAAACCCTCGCTGGAATCGACGGCGAGCCACGGCACCTCGCCGACCACCTGGATCGGATGGCGGCCAGCGCGGCCGTGTTCGGATTCTGGTGGGATCGGGACCCTGTCGAGGCTGCCGTTCGCCGGGCCATCCAGGGTCGGCCGGGTCGCCTCCGAATCCGGCTGCTGCTCTCCCGGAAGGGTGCTATCGAGGTTCAGGCGATCACGCAGCCCCAGCCACCACCGACACTCCGGGTGGGGCTGGCCACCGGGTACCTGCACAGCCAGCATCCGCTACTACGCCACAAGACCACCCACCGCAGCCATCTCACCCGGCTGGCTGCCCCCGGCGTCGACGACACTCTGCTGTTCAACGAGCGGGGCGAGGTCACCGAATACACCTACGGGAATGCCGTCGCCGATCTCGACGGGGTCCTCATCACGCCGCCGCTGGGCTGCGGGCTCCTGCCCGGCATCGAACGCGCCCAGGCCCTGGCGTCCGGGCGCGTCACCGAGGGAATCATCCGGGTGAACGACCTGTCTGCGGCGACCCGGCTCTGGCATCTCAATAGCCTCCGCGGTTGGACCGCCGCGCACCTGAGTTGGGGGTTGGACGTTCCCCAGTAAGAGCCGGGCCACGCCCTGGCAGTCGCAACCAGAAATCACCGCTGGCATCGGCCTCCCGGGCCCAAGAGTGCGACCAGGTAGGTAAATGGCCTAGCGAGATCAACTCTCACTAGGCCATTCACCTCTGTAGCCCCGACGGGATTCGAACCCGCGCTACCGCCTTGAGAGGGCGGCGTGCTAGGCCGCTACACAACGGGGCCCTGAGCGCTTGGCGACGCTCGGGAGACACTATCACCAACCTGCGGTCCGATGAAATCTCTCCCCGCAGGGGTACCAGGACTCGAACCTGGACTGACGGAACCAGAATCCGGCGGGCTGCCAATTACCCCATACCCCTTGATCCACGCATGTAGGCGGGCCGGGTTGCGACCCGATCTGCATCCGTGGAAGTGCTGGTCTTGTTAGGCCAGCGATGGATAATAGTAGTGCACGCTCGTAGGCGGCTCCAAACCGGCGTCGGGAAGCGGTGAACTGGTGCGGCGGCGTGCCCTAGGCAGGAGTCAGCCGCGCCACGTCTACCCGGCGCGCCACCCACCAGATGACGACCACAAACAGGGCGAACCGGGCCACATCCCAGCCAGCGGCCACCCAGGTGACCTCGGTCACCGCCTTAATCTCGGCCATCGAGCTGGTGAGCGCCCCCAAGGTGAAGGAGGCCACGTTGTTCACCACGTGGGCGGCGATGGCTGCCTCCAATCCGCCGGTCGCCCACACCAGCACCCCGGCCAGCACACCAAAGGCGAACCTATCGACTATCAATGCCGGGTTAAGAGAGTTGTGGAAGAGCGTGAACATCGCCGCCGAGGTGACGATTCCGAACCAGGGTGCGCTGACCAGAGAACCGAGAGCCTGCATCAGGTAGCCGCGGAAGAAGTACTCTTCGGCCGCCGCCTGGAGGGGGGTGGTCAGCACCATGAACGCTAGGAAGACCCACCAGTTGGACTGGGGCCGCAGGTCCCAATTCGGGCCATCGGCAGCGGTGAGATTCTGGGCCACCAGAATAACCATCAAGCAGGCGGCCCCGATGACCAGGCTCAGCCCGAACCAGCGCCACCGCAGCCGACCAAGAACTGAGGAGAGGTATCCCGGCCGCACTCGATGCAGCAGCAACACCAACGCGGCAGAGATAGGAATCAGGGTCACCAGCCCCAGGTGCCCCACCACCAAGCCGAAGGGGAGCTCATAGGCGATCAGGGACCGGTAAGTCTGTTCGAAGTCGCCAGCGGCCCCGGTCAGCGCCCAGTACAGACCAGCGAGCAGCAACATCACCAAGGGCGCCACCACCATGAAGCTCAGTACACCCAAGCTCACCCCGAACAGGGCTAGGAGCGGGTGGGCGTGGGGAGTGCGCAAGACCAGGGGATAGGGCAGATTCGGCGGTACCGTCTCAGTGGCCCAACGTTGGATCAGGCCGGAACTCACCGGTGGGGAGGTTGGTCGAGGCGATATCGGTCGCCGCGAGGTCGCACCCCCCGTAGCTCTGGCGACCCGGCGCGACCGTCGCCGACTCATGCGGAGGCGACAGGATTCGACAGGGTTCCAATGGACTCGATGGTCACGTCGACCCGATTGCGCGGGCGAAGAGGGCCAACCCCTGCCGGGGTGCCAGTCAGGATCACGTCACCAGGCAGCAGCGTCATCGCTGCGGAGACATGCGCCACCAGGGCGGCGATGGACCGCACCATCAGGCTGGTATTCGAGGTCTGCTTCTCTGAGGTCTTGCCCTTCACAGTGGTCAGCGAGAGCTGGATATCGAGATCCGACGCTTCGGCTAGCGAAAGGTGGGTGACAATCCATGGCCCCAGCGGGCAAAACGTATCGAACCCCTTGGCCCGGCTCCACTGGCCATCCGATTCTTGGAGATCGCGGGCGCTCACGTCGTTCGCGCAGGTATATCCGAAGATCACCTCACCGGCCCGCTCCACCGGTACGTCTTTGCACATTCTCCCGATAACGACGGCCAACTCCCCCTCGTAGTCAACTCGGGTCGACTGCGGCGGGTAGACGATCGCCTCGTCCGGGCCGATGACGGCCGTATTGGGCTTGAGGAACATCAGCGGAGCCTCGGGCACCTCATGACCCAGCTCGGCGGCATGGGCCGCGTAGTTTCGCCCGATTCCGACGATCTTGCTCCGGGGAATAACCGGCGCCAGCAATCGCACCTCCGTGAGATGATGCCGCTCACCGGTGAACTTCACCGAAGCCACCAGCGGGTCACCAGAAAGCACGGAAACTGTATCGGGGTGGTCTCCGGAATCGGCCTCCAGTTCCACCGCACCGAAGTGGATCGAATCGCCGTGCACGAACCGAGCAATACGCATGGTCGTCAGGCTACCGCGAAGCAGCCCTCACGATGGGTTCGACTCATCGAGTGTCCGCATCGCTAGGGTCACTCCTCAGGTTTCCTACGCTGGGTCTGCCATACTTCGCCGATGGGCACTTTCGACGCCGTCGACCTCATCGGAACAAAGCGGGACGGCGGCACTCTGTCGGATGCGGAGATCAACTGGCTCATCACGGGTTACACCGACGGGGGTGTCGCTGAGGAACAAATGGCGGCCATGGCGATGGCCATCTACTTCCAGGGGCTGGATCGTCAGGAGCTCCGATCGTGGACCCACGCCATCATCAATACCGGGGAGCGGATGGACTTCGCTCACCTATCCCGGCCCACAGTGGACAAACACTCCACCGGTGGCGTCGGCGATAAGATCACGCTCCCACTCGCCCCGCTGGTCGCGGCCTGCGGCGTCGCGGTCCCCCAGCTATCCGGGCGTGGGCTGGGGCACACCGGCGGCACACTAGACAAGCTGGAATCCATCCCAGGCTGGCAGGCCTCACTGTCCACCGAGGCAATGCTGCGGCAGCTGGAGGATGTTGGCGCCGTCATCTGCACGGCGGGGGCCGGGCTCGCCCCAGCCGACAAGAAGCTGTACGCCCTGCGGGACGTGACCGCGACCGTGGCGTCCATCCCGCTGATAGCAAGTTCCATCATGAGCAAGAAGATCGCCGAAGGGACCGGCGCACTGGTATTGGATGTTAAAACCGGATCAGGTGCTTTCATGGCTAAGCGCTCCGATGCCACCGAGCTCGCCCAAACCATGGTGTCCTTGGGGCGGGATGCGGGGCTCCCCACCGTAGCGCTGGTCACCGGCATGGATGCGCCCCTGGGCCGCTCAGCCGGTAATGCTATCGAGGTTGCCGAGTCCGTGGAGGTGCTGGCCGGTGGCGGACCTGCCGACGTTGTCGAACTCACCCTGGCCCTAGCCAACGAAATGTTGGCCGCCGCGGGCGTCGATGCAGACCCCGAGGCGGTACTCGCCTCTGGGCGGGCGATGGATACCTGGCGTCGCATGATCGCTGCCCAAGGTGGCGATCCAGATGCTCCGCTGCCATCGGCACGGCATTGCGAGGTGGTGGCGGCACCGGCGACCGGCATCATCCAATCCATGGATGCGCTGGCGGTCGGGGTGGCCGCCTGGCGGCTGGGAGCCGGGCGAGCGCGCAAGGAGGATCCGGTCCAGGCCGCAGCCGGCGTAAGCTGGGTTGTCGGCGTGGGCGATGCCGTCACCGCAGGACAGCCGCTGTTCACCTTGCAGACCGATACTCCCGAACGGATAGACCGGGCACGCGAGGCCTTGGCCACCGCGGTCAGCATCGGCCCCGAATCCGTGAATCCCGACCCGATAGTGCTTGACCGGATCGCCTAGTCAGTTCTTGGCGCGGACTCCGCCGCCCCTGGCGAGCCAGCGGCGTCGTTGCCAGTCGTCGTATCGGCCGGGATAGCGGGCCTTGACGGTTCCCATGCGGGCCCGACCCCGGACCATGATCGTCGGGTGCCCCGGCGTCGACTTCGAGTCCACATGCGACTTGACGGTTCCCATCCCGCGCTCCAGGTAGGTCAGGTCCACCCCCCACCCCCGCGGGACAATCAGCACCACATCACCGACACCACCCACCACCACCAGATCGATCCGGTCCACGCTGACTCGGGCATCCACGAAGTTGAGCTTGACCGTGCTCATTTCGGCGCGGGCTTCGAGGAACGGATGCACTTCCCAGGGTCCCGCCCGGAGCACGTCATCCCACTTGGCCGTAAACACGACCGGGTTCTCCCAGCTCCAGCCCACCTCACCGGCACGGGCCAGGACGCTGCCGGGGTTAATAGCCACCTCGACCTCTGCGGGGGGAAGCAGATCCACCAGAATCGCTCGCAGATCCCCCCGGGTGCGGGCCTGCATGGCGGCTGCTATCCGTTCCTCGAGCTCCTCGAGGGTGAGCCTGCCGTCGCCCGCAGCTTCCTGCAGCTGTTGGATGGTGGCATCGCGCTCAGCATCCCCGACGCGAATGTGTGCGCTGTCGGAGGCCTCCATGATGTGTGAGTGTACCTACCCGGCCGGCGCATTTTCGGCTAGCGCTCCGGCGCCACCACCACCGCTTGCAACTCCCCCACCGGCACCTCCCGAGACGCCGACACCTCACCCGGCAACGAACCCGACAAACCCAACGCCCGCCACGAAAACGTCCAATACGCCCTCGCCCTCACCG
>JBKEBU010000025.1:0-1538 GCA_047973325.1 Propioniciclava sp.
ACGGACCAGGCCTTGGATGTCATTGATGGCTGGACGGCACTGCCGGCGGTGGTGATCCCCGAAGCGGATGTCCGCCATGCCCGGCGCCTGCGTGAACTCCTCCATGGGGTCGGCGGCCGCGCTGGGAATCTGGTGAACGACGCCCATCTGGCGGCTCTCGCCATGCACCATGGCGCCATTGTGATGACGTTCGATGCGGACTTTGGACGGTTTTCGGGAGTCAGATGGCAGGTTCCTGCTGGTGAATAGTGGGTGTTGACCTCGGGAGAAGGTAACTGCTTGGTGCACTGGCTAGATGATCAATTCCAAGGGTCAGTGGTCGTAGCCAACAGTGAGCGGCGGGTGGTGGCTTCGGTTTGGACGTTGTGCCAGATCGCGGCGACGAGGGCGAAGATGCGTTGCGCGGTGCGGACACACACACCTGCTTTGGTGAGTCCGCCGGACAGTTCCAGGTCGAGTTCGCCTTTCAAAGTGTCGTTGACCGAGTCGATGATCTGCCGCAGTGGTTTGAAGAACCGGGATCGGGCAGGGGGTTTCTCTCCCTTCTTGGCGGGGCGGAGCACATCCACGCCCTGGTCGGTGAGTCGGGTCTGGAGTCTCGGTTGGCATAGCCCTTGTCCGCGATCAGGGTATGACGCCGGCCGTCGTCCCGGTTCAGGGCGGGAGTGGGACGCGCAGTAGCCGGACTCGGCCCACCCGGCCAGATCGGACCGTTTCACGGGCTCTTCGGTCGGCCACACTCGACCGGGGTCGAGTCAGTGATCCAGACAATCATCGCCTGCGATGCTGCAGCGCCCTGAGTTGCCCGGTCAGCCACCGTGATCGTCCCGGCGAGTTTGCGGAGCCTTTTGGTGTAGCCCGATTGGTGTGGCACGTAGGGGAACATGCCGCGAAAGTCCTTACCACCCCAGCGCAGCCATCGTGCTTCGAAGCGCTAGCCGAGCAGGGCCTGGATCACCGGTAACACGACGAGTTCGGCGTCAGTGATCTTCGGCGGGATCCCCACGATGAGTCGGGTGAGGTCTGTTCGGGGTGTGCTTTCAACAGATCATCAGTCGTCACGTAGAGCGCGGTCATGCGGGTGACCAAATCGGTGTCCACGAAAGCCTCCAAGCTTGAGTCGGCGTAGCACCGACTCTTGGACACCCTCACCCCACCACCTGGACGCCACGCCGATACAAACACTCCTTGGGCTTAGTGATCTGAGGGGGGAAGCCCCGCCACTGCGCTCCCAGCCGACCTCACCCCGCCACCCACACAGGTTGTGATTGGCTTGCGGAATGCTCAGGCGGATCGGACGCATCGAGACGTAGTAGGCAGGCAAGATTACGCTCGCAGCACCACGCAGCATCACAAAGTGAGCACCTATCCTCAATCACAGCGCGTGGTTGTGGTCTCGAAATTGGGATGTCGCAGCACCCATCCAAGCGCAAGGCACGAGCCCTGGCATCGATTACCCGCCACACTCGACTATGGGGAGCCGACTCTCAGGACTTCGGGTTGGCCCGGGTCTATTTGATTAAAAACTATACAGGCTC
>JBKEBU010000051.1:0-9610 GCA_047973325.1 Propioniciclava sp.
TCCAGGTGCGGGCCCCCTTTGCCTATGGCACGCTCTCGGTCGAGCAAGGCACCCATCGGTTGGTGCGGATAAGCCCTTTCGACAATCAGGGTCGGCGCCAGACGAGCTTTGCTGGCGTGGAGGTGTTGCCGGTCACTGAGGAAGCCGACCATATTGACATCCCCGAAGCCGATCTCCGGGTGGACGTCTTCCGCAGTTCCGGTCCCGGAGGGCAGAGCGTCAATACGACCGACTCGGCGGTGCGGCTCACCCATATCCCGACCGGGATCGTGGTCAGCTGCCAGAACGAGAAGAGCCAGCTGCAGAACAAGGTGGCTGCCATGAAGGTGCTGCAGTCCCGGCTGCTGGAGCAGGCGAGGCGCGATCGGGAGGCGGAGCTCAATGCGCTCAAGGGCGACGGGGGAAACTCGTGGGGCTCACAGATGCGTAGCTACGTGCTGCACCCCTATCAGATGGTGAAGGATCTGCGGACTGATCACGAGGTGGGCAATCCGGACTCGGTCTTCGACGGTGACATTGACGGCTTCATCGATGCTGGAATCCGGTGGCGCAAGCGATCTGATGATTCGGAGTGACGAGCCTGGTGGGGCCAGGGTGGCGAACCGCACCGGCGCGCCGCCCTTGGCTGGGCAGCGAGGTCGCCTACAATCGCAGATGGCCGGCTGAGAAACTCTCAGGAATTTTCCCCGTCGTCGATCCGGTCGGGAGAGTGCATGATCACATTCGATCAGGTGTCTAAGACCTATCCGGGCCAGACCCGGGCTGCCCTGGAAGGTATCAGCCTTGAGGTCGAGAAGAGTGAGTTCGTCTTCCTGGTGGGGGCCTCGGGCTCGGGTAAATCCACCTTTCTGCGATTGATCCTCCGCGAACACCGGCCCTCGACTGGGCACATCCTGGTAGCGGGCCACGATGTAGCCCGGTTGCCCGGGTGGCGCATTCCGGGGCTCCGGCGGCAGATCGGCACCGTCTTCCAGGATTTTCGACTGCTTCCGGGGAAGACTGTCTATGAGAATGTCGCGTTTGCCCTGCAAGTTATCGGCAAGTCCCGGGGAGCGATCCGCAAGGCCGTGCCCGAGACTCTTGAGTTGGTGGGCCTGGGTGACAAGGGGGAGCGCTTGCCCGACGAGTTGTCCGGAGGTGAGCAGCAGCGAGTGGCGCTGGCGCGCGCATTCGTCAACCGACCCCCGATCCTGATAGCCGACGAGCCCACCGGCAACTTGGACCCGGCAACCAGCGTCGGCATCATGAAGCTCTTGGATCGGATCAACCGGACCGGAACCACAGTGATCATGGCCACCCACGATTCCACCATCGTGGATCAGATGCGCAAACGGGTCATCGAGCTCAACGCGGGCGAACTCGTCCGGGATCAGAGCAAGGGCGTGTACGGGTACTAGTGGCCAGGCGAGCAGGAGAGAACAGCACACTATGCGTCACACACTGAGCGAGGCACTGTCGGGTCTGCGCCGCAATGCGTCGATGACGATAGCGGTCATTGTCACCATGTGGGTCTCGCTATCCCTCTTCGGTGTCGGCTTGCTGGCTGCCCAGCAGGTGGACCTCATCAAGGGGCGTTGGTACGAAAAGATTGAAATCACAGTATTTATGTGCACGCAGGACTCCAGTGGTCCTAACTGTGAGGCGGGCGCGGATGCCACTGATGCGCAGCGGGCGGCGGTGCGGGAGGCGCTGGAGACCAACCCCGAGGTGGCCGAGGTCTTTTATCAGAGCAAGGAAGAGGTCTTCGAAGAATTTAAGGAGGCCTATGCTGATTCACCGATCCTGTCCTCAATGTCGGCCGACAAAATGCAGGATCTTTTTCGCATCAGGCTGGTAAACCCTGAGGAATATCAGGGAGTCCGGTCGGCGGTCGTGGGTCTTCAGGGGGTGCAGGCGGTACAAGATTTGCGTCAATATCTGGATCCACTCTTTGAATGGCTCAACCTCGGCCAATGGCTCACTGTGGGTGCGGCGGCTCTGCTGTTGTTGGCAGCGGCCCTGCAGATCGGCAATACGATTCGCGTGGCTGCGTTCAGCCGTCGGCGCGAGATTGGAATCATGCGTCTGGTGGGGGCCAGTAACGCCTACATCATGGCGCCCTTCCTGCTCGAATCATTGGTGGCGGCGCTCGGTGGAGCCCTGCTCGCCTGTGGGACGCTGGCCACGTTGCAACGGCTCATCATCATCGAGAAGGCTCGACCTGCGATTGAGACTGTGCAGTGGATCGGATGGTCTCATGTGGGTTGGGCCATGCTTGGACTTGTCATAGTCGCGGTGCTTCTTTCTATGATCCCTACGTTGATTGCGACACGTCGATACCTCCGGGTATAACCCTCCCCCGCGGCGGTCGTTGGTAGACGATCGAAGGGAACACCGTGGGCCAAGCAACAGCCGAAACACGCGCGTCTCGAGGCGTTGATCGGCGGGTGAAGCTCGCCCTCTCCAGTATGGCCGTGGCGGTGAGTGCCGCCCTGGTAGTGCCGGCTGCTCAGGCTGACACGCTGTCTGACCTGCGTAGTAAGCAGGCGACCGCCCGGGCCAATCAAAAGAACATAAAAAGCGATGTGGCCGCATCTCAAGCGGGATTGTCTGCGGCCATTCAAGAATTGGAATCCTCTCAAGCTCAATTGGATGAGGCGCGCGCGGCTCTTGCTGATTTACAGGTTGAGTTGGTTGCGGCGCGAGAGCGGGATGCTGAGTTGGCTCGGGAGCTGGCGCAGGCTCAAGCTGCGCTGGCAGCCGCCAAGGCGCGGGTCGTGGAGGGGGAAGCCGACGTCGCCCGTCAGCAGGAGGTGATCGTCGGGGCGGTCACGGAGTCGTATCAGCAGCGCACCGATCTCACTGGCCTGTCGGTGGTCTTCGATGCTGGCTCCACCGCCCAACTCGGGCAGCGCCTGCAGTGGAACACCACTATCTTCGACACCCAGGCGGCAGAGAAGTCCCGGCTCGATGAGATACTCGCTCGGCTGCAGCAGGACCGTGACCGAGCTGCCGCCTTGGAGGAGCAGGTGTCCCAGGCGAAGGCCGAGTCTGAGGCCAATGTTCAGCACATCGCTGGCCTGGAGGCTGCCGCTGAAGCGCAACGCCAGGCGGTGGCCACGCTGGTGCAAGCCAATGAGCAGGCGCGCACCGCAGCCGAGGCCGATCTCGCTGCCGATGAAGCCGCCTATCGGGCCTTGGTGAATGAGGAAGACAAGCTGCAGCGGGAGATTGAAGGTGAGATTGCCCGGCTGAAGGCTGAGGAAGAACGGGCCCGCAAGGCCGCTGAAGCCAAGGCGGCAGCCGAGCGGGCTGCGGCGGCCAAGGCGGCTGCGGACAAGAAGGCAGCTGCTGCTTCAGCGGCGTCCGATAAGAGCGCTAACACGACGACGAACAAGGGCAAGAAGAAGTCAGGCTCGGTGTCGAGTGCCGGGTTCATTCGGCCGATCAATGCCAGCCCAGGGTCCAAGTTCGGCCGCAGGTTCCATCCCATCCTCAAGTACTGGCGGATGCACAACGGGAATGACTGGGGTGCTCGGATCGGCACGCCTATCTACGCGGCGGCCAGCGGCACCGTCCTCAAGGCTGGGCGCAATGGTGGTTTCGGAAATTTCGTGATGATCGGGCACGGCAGCATCATCCAGGGCAAGTATGTGACCACGGGCTACGCACACCAGTCCCGGATCGTGGTGCGACGGGGTCAGAAGGTGAAGCGCGGGCAACTTATCGGCTATGTCGGCAACACTGGCTTGTCCACGACGCCACACCTGCATCTGGAGTTGCGCTTGGATGGGCGGCCCGTCAACCCGATGCGCTACATCCCCTGAGGCATTCCGGGGCCTGACCTGAAAGGTGGGGTGCAGGGGGCTATGCTCGATAGGCCATCACCACCGAGAGGGGACTGCCATGCCACGGCCGACCGGGCGCGTTGTCGTTGCCCAGAACCGGAAGGCGCGGCACGACTATCACCTGAGTGATCGGTTCGAAGCGGGGCTGGTGCTCATGGGCACCGAGGTCAAGTCGCTGCGGGCGGGCCGGGCCTCATTGGCGGAGGGATTCGCCACCGTCGATGACGGGGAGGTCTGGCTTCGAAACGTCTCCATCCCGGAGTACACGTTTGGAACCAATGCCAATCATCTGCCGACGCGGAACCGTAAACTGCTGCTCCATCGACGTGAGATCGACAAGTTGGAACGAGCGGTGGCTGATGCAGGCCGGACCTTGGTGCCGCTGGCCCTCTATTTTCAGGATGGCTATGCCAAGGTCGAGTTGGCGGTGGGGACTGGAAAGCGGGACTGGGACAAGCGCCAGACTATTGCCGAGCGGGACGCCAATCGTGAGGCTCAGCGGGCTTTGGCAGCCCGGAACCGGCGCCGCCGCTAACACACTGGATGGGCTACGACTGGCGGTTTCGCCGGGTCAGCTGGGACGGCGCGGATAGTCCGATCCCGGCTATGCTCGAGGAGCAATCCCCCCAGGAGAAGGAGACCCATGCCCAAGGCTACGAGGCGCCTACTGGGGCTAGTGACCCCGGTTGTGCTACTAATGGCGGTGTTCGGGGTGGGCGCAATCTGGTTGGCCGAACGAGCGTTGGCCGAGGACAGCTATGACAGTCTGGCCGTCTCCTATGTGGTGTCACCGGAGGGTGTGCTGTCGGTTACCGAAACGCATGTCTTTCGGTTTGGTCCGGACTCAGGACGGCAGGGGATTGAGCGGCTGCTGGTGGTGCGCGAACCCTATGACGACGAGTCCGACGTGACCTACGACATCTCCAATATAACTGTCACGAGTTCCGACGGGATCTCTACTGATTGGACCACCTATGAGGTGACGAACTCACCGCGGGAGGTGGCCACGGTGATCCAGATCGGGAGTGCAGACACCACCATCGAGGGCGAGACGGCCACCTACGTGCTCAGCTACGACGTGCGCGGGGCATTGCGCTCGCCAGAGGGCTTTCCAGAGCTCTACTGGGATGTCACCAGAGGTTCTTTACCGGCGATTCGTTCGGCCTATGTGGAGGTGCAGGTGCCTGGGGGTGCCCAGGAGGTGGTGTGCTCGACTGGTGCGCCTGGAACTGAAACCGACTGTGAATCGGCCACGGTCGAATCTGGGGTGGCTCGATTCTCTGAGGGAGAGATCTTGGCTCAAGATCTGTTGACCATCGCAGTCAGGCTGGAATCGGGGGCTGTCGCCGATGCTGACCTTCAGATAGTCCCGCGAGCCGATACCGCCGAGATGACTCAAACTGGCATTCTTCAGGCGGTGGGGGCTGCGATGGCCGTGGGAATCCCGCTGGTCGGCTGGTGGTACTGGCGGCGACGGGGACGGGACCGGCGCTACGCAGGGTTGACCCCGGGGACGATCCCGGACGAGGGGGAGGCGATCGCGAGTGAGCCACACAATCCCCGGACCAAGATTCCCATGATTTCCGACCCGCCGGAATTGCCGCTGAGCCATGCTGGGTTCCTCCTGGAAGGGCGTTATCGGGTGAACCACCTCACGGCTACCGTGATGGCACTGGCCACCTCGGGGGCCATCCAGCTCAGGAACGAGCAGGGGGGCAGGGCCGACAGCCAAGACCCCGGACGGATCCCGGATGAACAGAGCGACCACGTCTACAAGGCCTTGTTCGCCGGTGGTCGCTCGGCAGTCACCTTGTCCAAAGCGACGTCTCTGTCGAAGGCCTCTGTCTGGTTGGCCGCCGATGCCCGGAAGGTGGCCGCCGGGGGCTGGTTTACCCGCATCGCCTCCGGTAAGGCACTAGCCATTGGCCTGGCGGTACTGTTGGGACTGGCAGTGGCAGTGATGTTTGCTCCGGTCCTGGCCTGGCTTTGGGTCCCGATGGTGATCGCCGCGGTGGCCACCATGATGGTTCTACGTCGGAAGCTCGCCCGGGGGCAGCGCACGCCGCTGGGGCGGGCCTGGACAGATCGCGTGGAGGGTTTTCGCAGATACCTGGCCACGGCTGACGTGGATCAGCTTCGCAGGGAAGAGGGGGACCTCTTTAGCAAGTACCTTCCCTGGGCGGTTCTCTTCGGGCTGACTGACCGCTGGACTGCCGTTTGCACCCGAGCCGTGGAAGCGGGGCGGCTGCCGGCACCGGACACGATGTGGTTTGGTGGTGCCGCTGGGGACGATCAGTCCGTGATTCTCACTGTTGGGAATGTTAACGACTCGGTGCTGACGGCAACGTCCCGAACACGTGGCAGCGGACGATCGCGCAGTATCGGCAGTGGCGGATCTGCGGCGAGTAGGCGGGGTGGCGGCTCGGTGGGCAGCAGGCGAGGTAGCGCACGCCGTGGGAGCCCATCTGGTGGTGGGGGGCTCTCGCAGCCAGTCACCAAGCCGCAACAGCCCCGCGCCGCTAGGCGACGCCCCTCAGGTCGCAGACGAAGACCAGGGTCTCGTTAGGCCTGATGGCACCCCCAGCACCGTGAGCGCCATAGCCTAGCTGGGGCGGGATAGTTATCCGTCGCCGACCCCCTACTTTCATCCCGGCGATGCCGGTGTCCCAGCCTGCAATCACCTGCTGGCCACCCAGTTGGAAGACCAACGGCTGGCCGCGGTCATAGCTGTTGTCGAACTCCAAACCATCGGACCAGGCGACGCCGACATAGTCAACGGCAACCTGCTGACCTGCCGCAGCCTCGGGGCCGGTGCCGACCTCGAGATCTTCCACGATGAGATCGGTGGGTGGAGTGGACTCCGGAATGGTGACAACTGGCTTTTCCATGGGGATCACTGTAGGGGTGAGGTAGGGGTCGTGCCCGATGCCGTCCGCTCAGTGTTCGGAGCAGGATAGGACCATGCGAGTGACAGATCTGGGCCCGGCCGGCATGCGGGTGTCCGACCTCGACCGTGACAGCGCTACCGAGGTGGTGCAAGCGGCTTACAGCGAGGGACGGATCAACGAGCTTGAGTTGGACGAGCGGCTGTCTGCCGCGATGCAGGCAGTGACCCGGCGAGATCTGACCCGGAGCACCAGCGGATTGC
Source organism: Propioniciclava sp. (assembly GCA_047973325.1). Classification (GTDB taxonomy): domain Bacteria; phylum Actinomycetota; class Actinomycetes; order Propionibacteriales; family Propionibacteriaceae; genus Propioniciclava. Next base: position 6,976 of record JBKEBU010000051.1, read on the forward strand.
CGATGCCCGTGCGGGTACCGCCATTCGTACCAGGCCGACCCACGTATCCGAATGCGACGCCTGTGGGGGGGCTGGCCCACCTGTCGGGTATGTTCACCTGGATCGTTGGGCCGCTCATCTTCTTCGCAGCCACACCTCCAGGTAGCCCCGCCCGGCGAGAAGCTGCCTATGCCTTCAATTTTCAGGCACTGGTGCCGACGCTCATGGTCGTGTGGGGCATTGTGGGGGGCGCAACCGGGGAGGTCGTCTTTGGGATGTTGGCGGCGATCACCTGGCTGACCTGGGTCACCGGCACCATCGTTGCCGCTGCGCGGGCCTTCACCGGGCAGCCGTCACTCTTGCCGAAGTGGCTGCGTTCGTTTCCGGTCAACCCGGACAGCAGCTGAACCTATCCTTCAGATCACGAGGTATGCTGGGCGTGGCTGGTGACAGCCGAACACACAATTTCACAGGGGGTGACTGGTTTCGACTCGGGACGGTAGTCCCAGGAGAAGCGGGCCGAGGATCCCGGGACATCTCGTTAACGACTCCGGGAAACCATAAGTGCCGATTCACAGCGCACTGACTTCGCTCTCGCTGCCTGAGCAGTGACCGAAGGGTCAGCCCGGATGTAGCCTTCCGTCCGGTTCCTGGCCTCATTCAGGAGGCTTGCTGGTGAGCTGACGCCGTGGCGGCTCACCGGGACTTCACCACGGCTGAGCCCGTCCGCAACATGCTGGCGTGAGTGCGGGGGCCGAGAAAAACGACACCACCAGCTGCGCCCGGAGAAGACCTGGTTCGCCTTTCGAGGACGCGGGTTCAATTCCCGCCACCTCCACCCCTGGTATGCGCCGCCGGCCCCACCCGATCGGGTGGGGCCGGCGGCGTTATTGCAGCCGAATCCTCAGCAGGTGGGCAACAGATCCACTCCGTCGGCGACGTCGCTGGCCTTCAACGCCAGCCCGTGGTCGTGCGAGGTGGCGATGTAGCTGATAGCAAACTCACAACGGTAGCCAACGTTGGGTGGCTGCCCTTCCCCCCAGGGTGGAGTCGCCCGTGGCGTTGTTCTCCGACTTGTCGACAGCGACCAGGTTGTCCTCGTCGTTGGAGAACTCGTTGAGCCGGGCAGCGCTCCAGGTGTCGGCGCCCATCTTCCCGGCAGCACTGAGCGAGACCATGTTGTCGATCTGCACCTCCCTGCTGGTCTGCGGGCCGCGAAGGAACGGGATCGTGGTGCCGTGAACGGGTCGTCGAGGACTCCGGACTGTACCCGGCACCGGCTGTCGACGACCTCATCGGTCGGGTCGCGGATGAGGATGTGATTACGGGTGTCGCAGCCGTCGATCACATTCCAGCCACCGAACCGGTCCCGGTCATAGCCGCCGGCCGGGGTGTCCCGTTGTGGCCGCCCTGTTTGAGATGGGTCGCCCCATGATAGGAGCGGGTCAGCTGAGTGAGGCGATATGCACCAGGGCGTCACCACGGTTGACCACCGGAGCGTGGGTGCGCCCGACCACCAGGCCGTCGCGGTTGGCGTACACGGCGCGGAGCGTCTTGCCGTAGGAGTCGAAGACAGACCCCAGCCGGTCGCCGTCGGCCACCACCTGGCCCAGGTCGACGTCGAGATCGAGGATACCGGTCCGCCGGGCTCGTACCCAGCCGCTGGCCCGGGACTCCCGGGTCGGGGTGGTTGGTTCGTCCTCGACCGGATCAATCATGTCCAGGGCCGCCAGCACCCGGCGAACGCCCCGGACGGCAGGATCGACGGCATAGTTGTCGAACCGCAGATTCTCCCCGCCCTCGTAGAGCAGCACCGTGGCGCCCTGCTCCCGGGCGGCCGACCGCAATGAGCCGTCGCGCAGTTTCGCATGGATCATCACCGGAGCCCCGAATGCCTCGGCGAGCGACCGGGTGGTGGGATCGTCCAGGTCGGCCCGGATCTGCGGCAGGTTGCTGCGCTGATCGGAGCCGGTGTGCAGGTCGATGCCGACGCTGCACTTGCTCACCACCTCAGCCATGAACAGATGGGCGATCCGGCTGGCCAGTGAACCGCGGGCCGATCCCGGGAAGGAGCGGTTGAGGTCACGCCGATCGGGCAGATACCTATTGCCCGTCATGAAGCCGAGCACGTTGACGATAGGTACCGCGATCAGGGTGCCGCGGAGCCCTTTGGGGCTCAGACCGCGGAGCACCTGCCGGATTACTTCCACCCCGACCACCTCGTCGCCGTGAATGGCCGCGTTGAGCCACACCACCGGTCCGTCGGATCGGCCGTGCAGCACCCGCACCGGGAGGGTCACCTCACCGCCGGTCACCAGCTGGGTGATCGGCAGCGCGACCTCGGCGGCGTGTCCCGGACGGACCCGCATCGACCCGATCGGAAGTGAATCTCGTCCTGTTCGTGCCATCAGTGTCCCCAGTTCTTGCGGCGAGTGCTCTTGGCCGGGCGGCCCCCGAGATAGGACTGTGCCGAGTCCACCAGAAACCCCTGCGCCAGCGCAGACCGGCCGATAAGCATCCGGAAGCCCATTTCGTCGCGATGGGAGAGGGTGACATCGGTGTCGACCTCGTGCCCCATGAGTCGGATGGTCAACGGCACCACGATCCGCTCCTCCGCCTGACCGTTGGAGGAACGCACGGTGCGTCGCTCGACCAC
>JBKEBU010000072.1:0-100586 GCA_047973325.1 Propioniciclava sp.
ACACCTGCCAGGGCATCCGAACCGCCTGGCTCTTGATGGTGATGCCCCGCTCGCGCTCGATGTCCATCCGGTCGAGGTACTGGGCGCGCATCGCTCGATCGTCCACGACGCCGGTGAGCTGGAGCATGCGGTCGGCCAGCGGGGATTTTCCGTGGTCGATGTGGGCGATGATGCAGAAATTTCGCAGCGCCGCCGGGTCGGTTGCACCGGGTTGCGGTGTCACACGGTCCTCCCAGGGTTCAGCGATGCGAAGACGGCACGACGTCGCCCCGCCGTGGTGGTCGGGGCGACGTCGAGAAGATCAGAGCGCAGCCGCAGCCGACGCTATCGCCGACTTCTTGTTCGCTGCCTGGTTCTTGTGGATGACGCCCTTGCTCGCCGCCTTGTCCAGCGCCCGGCAGGCCGCGCGGGCCTCGTCCTGGGCCTTGGCCGCGTCGCCACCTGCGGCAGCCTCATGGAACTTGCGAATCTGCGTCCGGAGAGCGGACTTCACAGCCTTGTTGCGCAGCCGCGCCTTCTCATTGGTGAGAATCCGCTTCTTCTGGGACTTGATATTCGCCACGGGCAAGCCTTCGTTGAGTCTAGAAACTATCGGAGTGCGCCCACACGGGCGCGATTGGACAGACTACCAGCCGGCCCGGATTGACTCCAAATCATTTGGTCTCCTGGTCACGAGCCTCCCCGGCCAGGGTCTGGTCGTCGCCCCCGCTGGGCGGCTACGCCGATCACCAGTTGTTCCAGGGCGAAGGCTGGATCCGATGCCGCGCCCTTCACCGCCGCGTCCGCGAGGGCCACCTGTTGCAGTGCGGTGGCCAGCCCTCGCTGGGTCCATTCCCGGCTTTGCCGGGCGATGTCTTTCACCTTCCAAGGCGGCACCCCCACGATCTTGGCCGCCTCGACATCGCGCATCCGGGAACCGGATATCTCGGTGTAGCGCCCTTGGGACCGCAGCGAGTTCGCCAAGGCGCTGGTCACCAGCACCGGTGGCACTCCGGTCTCTAGGGCCCACCGCAGGGTGGCCAGGGCTTCATCCCGCCGTCCCGACATCACGTGATCGGCGACGGCAAAGCTGGTGGCATCGGCACGTCCGGCGAAGTAGCGCCGCACAGTGGCCTCAGAAATGCGCGCATCCGCGGCGTCGGCCACAAGCTGACGCACCGCCGCAGCCACCCCGCGGGCATCACCGCCAACCGCCTCCACCAACAGGGTCGCGGTGGGAGGGTCCAACCGTCCCCCCAGCGTGCGCGCCTCGGCCACGGCGAACTGAGGAAGCTGCCAGGGTTTGATGGTGGCACAGTCCTCGACCGGCACCTTGGCCCGCTTGAGCCTATCCAACAGCCCCTTGCCTTTGTTTCCCCCCGGATGTACCAGAATCAGCGCCAGTTCATCGCTGGGATGCTGCACGAAGCCCATGATCTGGTCGAAGAGCGCCTGGTTGAGCTCGCTCAGTCCGGTGATCACCACGATGGCATCGGCAGCCAGAAGCGAACCGCCGGTGACCTCGGTGAGCCGCCCGGCATCCAGTTCCATAGCCTCCAGCCGGGTGACAGCGGCCGTCGGGCGCTCGGCTCGAGCCTGCTGCACGCACCTCTCCGCAGCGCGCTCGGCCAGCAAGCCTTCCGGCCCCGCTATCAAGACCACCTGCCCGAACATGCGCTCGATCTCCACGGACCCAGCATGCCAGCGATTATTGTCGGCGGCACGGGGTCCCGCGCCTGAGATTGCTTCGGCACCTGAGATTGGTGAAGTTCAGCTTGGATGCATCGCCAGTGAAGCCCGAAGACGATCCCGGACGTATCGGCGGGAGGGACACCGTGGCCGCCTACTAGTAGTCTGTCGCAGTTGAGATGTGTGGACCGAGCGGCGTCAGGTGGGTTCTGGGCAAGACGGGGATCCGGAATCGATGCCGGGGTATCGGTGAGGGTCACCGGCGCAGCCCAGGGCTCACCTGGGTCGCGAATACCAAAGATCAGCTGCGACAGGCTACTAGGCCCGGGTCCGTCTGGTCGCTGTTGCGGATCCGGCCTGTCGCAGCTCAGATGCGTGGTATCGAGCGGCAGGTGGGTCAGGCAACGCCACAGAGATCGCTCAGGTCTTCAGCCTGCCGGGGTTCCTCGGGTGATTCCGCCGCCTCCCCAGTATCGGGGGCGGCGCTGACCGGGGCTGCCGTACCGGTGCTTCGGTCCGCCTGCCCCGAACGACGAGCCACGGCCACATCTTTGGCCACCGATGCCGCAATCTGTTCGGCGACGATCTCCCTGATTCGTTCGAGATCAGGCTTGACCGGCTGAATCAGCGGCGGCGCAAAGCTGGTGGACGCTATCGGGAGCAGCCGCCCCTGCTCGGCCATAGTGATCAGCGGCCCGATCTCCCCGGTGGGGATATCTGTGGTGACGATGGCAGCCCCAGTCGTGGCCAACTCGTTGAAGCGGGTCAGAACATTCATCGGGGTGGCCTGCTTCGCCACCGCATTGACGACACACTTTTGCCGGGCCATCCGAGCGTAGTCATCTGAGCCCACTCGCGAGCGGGCGAACCACAGCGCATGGTAGCCATCCAGATGCACCCCCTGGCCGGGTTCGATGTAGTCGAAGATCGGTGATGATCCGCCACCCATGGGTACCCGTTCGGCGATATCGAGGGTCACCCCGCCCAGAGCGTCGATGATGTCCTCGAAGCCGCCCATGTCGATCATGACGTGGTAGTTGATCTGCAACCCCAGGATCTCCGCGACAGCCTCTCGGATGGCCACCAGCCCGGGCTGGGGTACCCCCGGGTACAGGTGATCATTCTCCTGCCCGAGGTTGTAGACCGCGTTGAGCAGGCAGGACTCGTCCGGACACCAGAACCCGTCCGGGTATTGGGCGTACAACGGTGAGGTTCGCGGAAAGGGTGCCCATTGGAGGTTGCGGGGCAAGGAGAACAGCGCTGTACGGCCGGTCTCGGCACTCACGGAGGCAACCATGATCGTGTCGGTTCGGATACCGGGACGCTTCGGGTCGGCATCGGCACCCAACAGCAGCACGTTGATCCGGCCCTCACTGGGATCAGCCTTCCCACCGCCGACGAAGACACTTCCAAACAGTGCGGCTTGGGACCGGGAGAGTGCCGCCGCCTGGGTGGAACCAAATCCGACGGCGAAGGCCAAGATTCCGGCCAGAGCCGCCATCCAGTACTTGCCCCGCCCGCCCATCGAACGGGGACAGCTGAGCCGCCAGGCATCCAAGAACAGTAACGCCCACCCCACCCCCAAGACCAGGACTATCACCGACAGTGCAGTTTGGGTCAGCGGGAAAGCATAGACGGCTAGGGCCCAGTCCCGGGCCACCAGCAGGCCCACACCGAAGAGCAACAGGGTGCCGACGACAACCATCCAGACACGGAGAGCGAACCGCCCCAGACCCACCCCACCAACCAGCAACTGTGCAGATCCAGGGAGGAGCAGGGTGAGCGTCAGCAAGGAAATCCCGCGTCGAAACGCGAGCCGCTCCGCTCGGGAACGAACGCCCATTCTGGCGCCTTGATGCATTGGCATATCGAACCTAGAGGGGGAAAGTCAACAGGTCCTTTTTAGTATCGGAGAAAATGCACAGACCGGTGGGACTTCAAGACGGCGTGTCGGAGGAGATTCTGCGCACCGCTTGGCCCTTGCTTAGGGCAGATTCACGCAGATCGGCCTGGAAACTAAGCATCTGCTCCTGCAGCGACGGATCAGCGATCCCCAGCATGCGTACGGCCAGCAGCCCCGCGTTGCGGGCGTTTCCGACAGCCACCGTGGCCACCGGCACCCCGGCGGGCATTTGCACGATGGACAACAGTGAGTCCAGGCCATCGAGATACTTCAACGGAACCGGGACACCGATCACTGGCAGCGGAGTAACCGCCGCGAGCATTCCCGGAAGATGGGCGGCGCCACCGGCCCCGGCGACAATCACCCGCATCCCCCGGGCATGAGCTTCCCGCCCATAGGCCATCATCTCTGCAGGCATCCGGTGTGCCGAGACCACATCAGCGGCATAGGACACCCCAAACTCAGCCACCGCCTGAGCGGCAGCTTCCATAACTGGCCAGTCGGAATCCGAACCCATCACGATGCCTACCTGCGGCCCTGTTGCTGTCATGCCCATCCTCTCGTGTACACCGCCGCTCAGTCGCGGCCGTTCTCCAGATAGGCAGCCGCCCTGGCCGCCGCCGCCTGGACGTCACCGGGAAGGTCCCCACAGACGGTGACATGCCCGACCTTGCGCCCCGGTCGTACTCCCTTGCCATAGAGGTGAACCTTGACCCGCCCATCGGCGAGCACCGATCCCAACGACCCGAGGAGGTCTGAATTGGCGCCACCCAGCACATTATTCATGGCAACCACGGGCGATCGAAGCTCAGGACTGCCCAACGGCAGATCAGCAACCGCGCGCAGATGATTCTCGAATTGTGAGGTGACGGCCCCTTCGATAGTCCAGTGCCCGGTGTTGTGCGGTCGCATGGCCAGTTCATTGACCACCACCTGCCCATCCGGGCGTTCCATCAACTCAACCGCCAGGATCCCCACCACGTCGAGTTCGTGGGCAATCCGCCGGGCCATCTGATGGATCTCGGCGGCCCGGTCAGCGACCAACCCGGGTGCCGGGCTGATAGTGGTGTGGCAGATGCCATCTCGCTGGACGGTCTCGGTGACCGGGTAGGCCACCGACTCACCACCCGGGCGGCGGGCCACGAGCACGCTCAACTCCCGAGCGAAGGGAACGTACTCCTCGGCCACTATCACGGCCGCGGGATCGGCGGCCGTGCGCTGTGCTTCGGTCGGCCCCTGCGGTCCCTGCAAGGCCTCAAAGGGCACCGCGGTCTCAGCGCGACCGCTGAGCCGCCACACGCCTTTGCCGTCATAGCCACCCCGGGAGACCTTCGCGATGACCGGCCAGCCATGTTCGGTACCGAAATCGGCCAGGTCCTGCGGGTCGGCCACCACTCGCCACCGGGGGCAGGGGATCCCCATCTCGGTCAGCCGGCGCCGCATGACGGCTTTGTCCGAGGCATGCAGCAGTGCCTGCGGTCCGGGCCGAACTGCCACACCGGCCTCAGCGACCGCAGTCAGTACAGCTGGCGGGACGTGTTCGTGGTCACAGGTGAGTGCATCCAAGCCAGCAGCGAAGGCGGTGACGGTCGCGATGTCTGTGAAATCGCCTACCCGGGCTTCAGGTACCACCTGGGCGGCCGACACCTCCGGCCCCTCGGCAAGCACCGCCAGCCGAAGTCCCAACGGCGTCGCCGCCTCGACCATCATCCGGGCGAGCTGGCCGCCTCCGATAATCCCGATTCTCAGCTGTGCCACGGGGCAGGATTCTACCGAGGCTCCGCCGCTGACCGCCGGGTCTGGGCCTGGCGTGGCACATGCTGAGGTCATGATTGCTACGTTGACGATGAAAGGATCAGCTCCTGGCAGACCAGCTGTCGGTTAGTACCGGAAGATAACGAGCCGTTGTACCACGAAGTTGATCAACGTCGCCAGCCCTTGGGCTATGACGAATCCCACCAACTGCGCGGCGGCAGTTCCCCACCAGTCCCGGAGGATGGGGAAGATCAGCGTGAAGGTGCCCACTTGCAACACGAAGGTCGTCAGGTAGAGCACGACCACGGCCGCAAACCGAGTCCGCGATCCGTCCGACCTGAATGTCCAGCGACTGTTGATGGCATAGGCGGTAATAGTGCCGAAAACCCACGAAACCGCTTTCGCCAGCGCATACCCCAGGCCGAGCGCCATCGAGACCACCAGCAGCCCATAGTCGACCAGTGCCGCAACTCCGCCGGTCAACACGAACCTGGTGAGTTGGATGCTGAGGGGCAGCCGCTCACGGGTCACCGGTTCGGACGTACTCACACCATCCATGGTTCCACACTGGCGGAGTCTGTAAATTGCAGCCATGGCCCTGATCGTGTTCCTCCACGGCGTCGGCGACACTCCCCAAAGCTGGCAGGATCAAGTGGCCGCACTCCCACCCAGGGCCACGGCGGCCGCACCCTGGCTGCGGGGCACCCGCCCGGGTAAGCCTGAGACGTTCACCGTCGCTGCCGCCGCCGACGACATCTGGCCACTACTCAACCAGCACGGAGTGGAGCAGCTCCAGGCGGTGGGATCTTCGCTCGGGGCCGTCGTCGCCCTCGAACTGGCCACGCGCATGCCCGACACCGTGTCGCATCTCGTGCTCGCCGCCGGGCAGGTCCACCCACCAGCCACCGCCATGCGCGTCCAGCGGATCATCGGCGCGATGATCCCACGGCGACGGCTGGCCCGAATCGGGATCGAGAAGCACCGCTTCTTGGCTGCGCTCGATGCGGCTGCAGCCATCGACTACCGGCGAGAACTGCACAAGGTCACCGCCCGAACCCTCGTGCTGGTCGGCGCCCAGGACCGCGCGAACCGGCCAGCGGCCGAGCAGTTGGCCGCCGGAATTTCCGGGGCCACCCTGGAGGTGGTCACTGGCGCTGGGCACACCATCCACACCGACGCCCCCGACCGCTTCAATGACCTCGTCTTCAGCTTCCTCGCTCAGAACTGAGCTTCCTCAATCGGGTGAAGCGCGGGTCAGGCACCCCGAAGATGGAGCACATCACCGGCGACCACAGTCCGTCGTTCCCCACCAGCCTCGACCACGAGGCCCCCGTGGGCATCGATATCAACCGCGGTTCCGACAAAACTCTCCTCGCTGAGCTGCACCTCAACCTCCTGGCCCAGGCTGAGACAACGCTCCCGGTAGTCACGAGCCACGTCCTGACCAGCGTCCCAGGCCCGATAACGTTCAGCCAATCGCTCCAGGACTCCGGTCACGACGGCGGTCGCGGTAGCATCGGAGCCCGCCAGGCGGACGGAGGTCGCCGTCGCCACCGGAAGCTGCTCCGCAGACATGGAGACGTTGATCCCGAAGCCCAGCACACCCATCGGGCCCGACGGTGAGCTGACTGCCTTGCAGAGGATGCCACAGATCTTCCGGTCCCCCACCAGCACATCATTGGGCCACTTGAGACCGGCTTGAAGGCCTGCGGAGGTCGCCAAACCATCCACCACCGCCAGCCCGACCACGAGGGGAAGCCAGCCCCAATCAGCGGGCTCGCGCTCTGGGGCCACCAGTACCGAACACGCCAGCGAGGTATCCGGAGGCGCTTCCCAGTCGCGGTCCATCCGACCGCGACCTCGGCTCTGATGTGCTGCCACGAGCACAGCACCAGCCTCGGCACCTTCTTCGGCCCGCGCCACCAGATCGGCATTCGTCGAGCCCGTGGTGGTGAGCACCTCGGCCCGATGCCAGCCAGCAGCCAGGGAGCTCCGCTGGATCTCGGTGGCGTCAAGAAAGGGTGAAGGCATAGCTCGATGGTAACCCCCAAGCCGAGAGCGCGCGCTCACCCTGAACTCTATGAGGCCTTAGGGATGCGCTGATCAATCATGCCCTGGCTGCGGCGCACCGGATCGGGCGAACCACGTCCCCCACATCTGGCGATGGACCTCCAGTACACCCACCACATGTGGGGTCGCGGTTCATCCCGCCCGGCACGTCCTCGCACAGAGCAGCATTGATCAGCGCATCTGTAGACGCTTCTATGAAGCTTTGTCAATTCCTTGTGCGACCGACGCTCCCGTAGTGGACGTCACACTCCCGGGTTTGCAATTCTGGCCAGATTTCCCATCACCATCAGGCAGCCGAAAGCGATCAGGATGATCCCGGTGACCCTCAGGCCGCGCCCGGCCTTCTCCGCCTCCGGGTTCACGCTCGGGAGCTGACCCGCGGACATCGCCGTCTGCTGGTAGTGCTCCCGGGCCAGCCCGCGTCGCTTGTTGCCCTGCCGGAGCAGCAGGATTCCACCTGTCAACGGGAGGGCCATGGCCACGAGGGCTCCGATGAGAACACCCACAGCAAATGCGATGTCAGGCATCGAGACAGTCTAGACAAGCACCAGCCCTGGGTGCCACTAGCCGTGCCCTCCAGGTGGCCTGGTCGAGTCCCCTGCGCTAGAAGTCCCGGGTCATCGGGGATCAGCGGCGGGAGTTGCAGAGCCGCAACGTGGTGGAGGTCTATGACCGACAGGCGGTGATCTCGTTTGGCGACGGCTACATCGCCGGTACGCGACAGCCGCCCAGATCTACGCCTGAGCAGGCTGGTGATCGCTGGGGGCGGTAGGGTCGACGGGCAGCCTACGACTGTCCGGGACCGGAGGATTCATGGCATCCAGCCCACAGCTTCGATTCGTGTTGGCCTCGGCCTCGCCGGCCAGGCTGGCCACCCTGCGAGCCGCGGGGATTGAGCCGACCGTACACGTCTCCGGCCTGGATGAATCAGGTGTCCGGGCAACCGATCCGGCGACGCTCGCTCTCGAACTGGCCCGGTTGAAGGGTGAGGCTGTCCTAGCCGAGATCAATACCCAGGTTGACCAGGTGATAGTCGCCTGCGATTCGGTGCTGGAGGTCGATGGCCGACCACTCGGAAAACCGGGCACCGACGCCGAGGTACGGCGCTACTGGTCACTGCTGCGGGGACGTTCTGCCGATCTGTGGACGGGGCACCACGTCATGGTCAGCCAGCACGGCCAGATCCGACGAGTCACCCACACGGCCAGGACCACGGTTTCCTTCGCCCCGATCACCGACGCTGAATTGACGGCCTACATCGCCACCGGCGAACCACATCAGGTCGCCGGCGGGTTCACCATCGACGGCTATGGCAGCGCCTTCATCGAGCGGATTGCCGGCGATCCGCACAACGTTGTAGGGATCAGCCTCCCCCTGCTCCGGATCCTGCTCCACCAGGTCGACGTAGCCTGGCCTGATCTGTGGGATCGAACCCGGGTTGGCGTGGAGTAGGCTCACGGATTGCTATGACTGATCTGGCACCGATCCACCACTCTCCGCGGCTGCCCGCCGTGGTCCGCGCCATGCGCCCTCGCCAATGGGTCAAGAATGCCCTCGTCTTCACGGCACCCCTGGCCGCCGGCCTGATCCTGGATGTCCAGGTCATCGGGCAGACCGTGCTGGCGTTCGTAGCGTTCAGTCTGGTCAGCGCCTCTATCTACCTCATCAATGACTCCCGCGATGTCGAGGCCGACCGTTTGCACCCCACCAAGCGCCTCCGGCCGATCGCCGCCGGAGAATTGTCGATCCGGACCGCCCTCATCCTGGCCGCGATCACCCTGATCGCCAGCCTGGCTGTGGGCTGGTTCACCGCGCCAGCCCTGGCCGCCACCCTGGCGGTGTATTGGGTGGCGCAGGTCGCCTACTCGTTGTTCTGGAAGAACGAGCCGATCATAGATCTGGCGATGGTGGCACTCGGCTTCTTGCTGCGGGCGATCGCCGGTGGCGTAGCCTCGTCCATTCCGCTCAGCCCCTGGTTCCTGCTGGTGGCCTCGTTCGGCTCGCTGTTCATGGTGGCCGGGAAGCGCTACTCCGAGTTGGTCCAGCTCGGATCGAACTCAGGCACCCGCGCCTCGCTGGCGCGGTATACCCCTGGCTATCTCCGTTTCGTCTGGGCCATGGCCTGCGGAGCCGTGGTGATGTCCTATGCCCTGTGGGCTGTGGACCAGGTTGCCCGGCCGGGAGCCAGCCCGTTGCTGAGCCTGGATGCCGCTACCTGGAACGCGATCTCGATTGCACCCTTCACCTTGGCCGTGCTGCGCTACGCCTACGTTATCGATGCCGGTCAGGCTGGCGAACCAGAAGAGGTCGTCCTGGGTGACCGGGTCCTGCAACTGTTAGGCCTCGTTTGGCTGCTTCCAGTCGCCCTCGCTTTGTTCGCCTAGTTCGCCTAAGACGCCTCTATGGATGCGCTGATTAATGCTGTTCTGTGCGAGGACGTGCCGGGCGGGATGAACCGCAACCCCACATCTGGTGGGTGTACTGGATGTCCATCACCAGATGTGGGGGACGTGGTTCGCCCGATCCGGTGCGCCGCAGCCAGGGCATGATTGATCAGCACATCCTCAGGGATGCGCTGGGGACTGTGCTTACAGCGAACGCACAGGAGCCCACCTGGATCTGCGTAGCAAACCAGGCACACTGGACCCATGGAATTGGTTCCGTTCCTTCTGATTCTCGCGGCCGTCGCGGTGGTGGTCTTCTTCGCGTTGCGGCTGGGCATGCAGTCGCGCGCAGTCGAGCATCAGCAACGCGCCGAGTTATCCAGCCAACTCGATGCATCCATTCGCGCCGCCGACGAGGACGTCACCGCCTTTGGGGAGGAGCTCCAGCGCCTCGACTCAGAGGTGACCGGGCATCCGCTAGACGAGGCCATGCGCCAGGACTACTCCCGGGCGCTGGACGCCTACGAACATGCAAAGGACTCCTTGGCCGCGGTCAGCGGCCCCCAGGAGATCCGATTCGTGACCGAGATCCTGGAGGATGGTCGCTACGCGATAGCTTGTGTCAAGGCCCGGGTCGCTGGTGAACCGTTGCCGCAGAAGCGCCCGCCGTGCTTCTTCAATCCTGCTCACGGCCCGAGTTCCACCAATGTGGACTGGGCTCCTGCTGGCGGCAGCACCCGATCCGTGCCGGCCTGCCCTGCCGACGCCGAACGAGTTCTCGCCGGCGCTGAACCGGTGGTGCGAACGGTACAGGTCGGCGCCCAGCGGGTCCCCTACTGGCAGGGTGGCGAAGCGTATGCCCCCTGGGCACAGGGCTACTACTCGCACTGGCGCGGCAGCAATCTGATAACCGATATTGCCATCGGTGCCCTGGTCTTTCACGGCCTCAGCAGTCTGGGTGGGTTGGGCGGCCTGTCTGAGGTCGGGGATGGGCTGGGCGAAGGCCTCTCGGGACTGGGCGAGGGATTCGGGGAGGGGCTCTCCGACCTCGGCGAGGGCATCGGTGACATGCTCGGAGACCTGTTCGACTGACCGGATAGCTCCCGGGGAGCGGGTAGGCTGTGCTCGCCCCGCAATCTGCAAGCGCATTTCAGAGAGTGACTGTGACCAAGCCCAGCTCAAACGACGTAGCAACGAATCAACCCGACATAACCTTCGTGGTCCCGTGCTTCAACTCCGCCGAATACATGGATCACTGCATTGACTCCATCTTGCGCGGCCGCGGGAACATCGAGATCATCATCGTCGACGACGGCTCCACCAAGGATGACACCGGGGCCAAAGCAGACTGGTGGGCCAGCCAGTATCCCGACCTGATTAGCGTGATTCATCAGGAGAACAAGGGCCATGGTGGCGCGGTCATGGCAGGTCTGCGCGCTGCCCGCGGCGTCTACTTCAAGGTGGTTGACTCCGACGACTGGTTGGACCCGGTCGCGGTCAACCTGCTGCTGAGCAAGCTCCGCCACTTCATTGCCTCCGGCAGCCCGGTCGATCTCGTGGTAGCCAACTACGTCTACGAGCACACCAATACCGGCACCCAAAAGGTGATCCGCTACCGAGGCTTCCTGCCCCAGAACCGAGTCTTCACCTGGAACGAAATCGGGCCGTTCCGGCCCAGCCAGAACCTGCTCATGCACGCCATCACGTACCGGACCCAGATCTTGGTCGATACCGGATTCGAGATGCCTGAGCACACCTTCTATGTGGACAACCTACTGGCCTATGTACCACTTCCCGCCGTGCAAACGCTGTACTACCTGCCGGTCAACCTCTACCGGTACTTCATCGGTCGGGAGGATCAGTCCGTCAACGAGAACGTGCAGATCAGTCGTCTCGATCAGCAGATGCGGGTCACCCAGCTGATGGTGGAGGCGCACCAGCTTCCCGCGGGGATTCCTAACTGGAAGCTCGCCCACTACATGGCGAACTACCTGGGGCTGATCGTGGCAGCCTCGTCTATGTTCTCCCTGGTCGAAGGCACCGACAAGGGCCTCCGGATGCGCCGCGAAATGTGGGAGCACATTGACTCGGTGGATCAAGATCTCAAACGTCAGCTGGGGCTGCGGCAGTGGCTGGTGCTGGGCGCCAATCTTCCCGGACCGGTGGGCCGGAGGGCCTCGGTTGCGCTGTACCGGCTGGCCCAACGCATCTACAAGTTCAGTTGAGCATCGCTCAGTTCAGCCGACCCGGCCGGGATCGGGGGCGGCATCGCCAGATTCTGGCAGAACCTCATCGATACCGGGGACTGGCAGGGCATTGGCGTAGTTGGGATGGAACCGGGCCAAGGCCGCGACTCCCCCGACCGCGATCGCGCCCAGGATCACCATCCACACGCCAGCCTGCAGGGTGATTCCGGCACCCTCCCCCAGCACCGCAATTCCGTACAGCACCGCAACCACGGGGCTGGTGACAGTCATGGATCCCACCACGACCTCGGGAGGGCCGGTCGCATATCCCTGCTGAATAAACCAACCCGCGATCAATGCCCCGGCGGCCAGAGCGATTCCGATCCCCCAGAACATCGGTGAGGTCAGCCAGGGATTCACCGCGGCATACTCAATCAGGGTCTTGACCAGCGCCGCCTCCAGGCCATAGAAGAGGGCACCGCCGGAGGCCCAGAATAGGCACCGCCAGCCGTGGGATCCACGTGACCCTAAGACTGCGAACGCGGCGGCAACACAGTAGACCACCAACGCACCGGCCACGATTCGCCACACGATCAACTCGGTGGTGTCCACCGCGTGCAGCCCGGTCACCACTGTGAACGCCAGCGTCGCCGCCACCGTGATCCCCACTGCGGCCCCGATCCTCATGGTGATAGGGGTGCGGGTCGCTCGGGCGGCCAGGATCACCGACCACGGGAAGGCGAGCAGGCCCACCGGCTGCACCAACGAGACCGGCGCCATCGTCAGGGCAGTTATCTGCAGCACCGCCGACATGCCGATGAAGAAAAGCCCCATCACCCAGCGTGGGGACCTGATCGCGACCAGCAGATCCTGCAGCCGCATCCGCTTCTTCTCCGCATTGCCCGCCAGGGAAGCATCCACTGCTCCATGCTGCAGGTGAGCCGAAAGCGCAAAGCAGAACGACCCCACGATCACAAGCCCCACGGCGAGAGGGAGGTTCTGGGTCACGGCACAACCGTAGCCAACTCGCGGCCCTGAGGTTCACGCATCGGATCCATCACAACCCGGATTGGCACCCTGGCCGGACCCTCAGTGGAGCACACTGGCCTCGCCGCCACTGCCATGCAACCGTCGGGCGGCTTCGGCGATGGAGCCGGAGAGGGAGGGGTACACCGTGAACGCCTGCGCGAGTTCATCGACACTGATCTTGGCGCTCACCGCGACCGAGAGGACATGGATGAGCTCACTGGCCCGTGGGGCGACGATCACCCCGCCGATGACGATTCCCGTGGTTGGCAGGCAGAACACCTTGATGAACCCGTCGGTCAGACCCTGCATCTTGGCCCGAGCGTTCGACCCCAACGGCATTACCACCGCCCGCGCCCGCACCAGTCCCACATCGACCTCATCTTGGCCCACCCCAACGGTGGCGATCTCGGGTGCGGTGAAGACATTCGCCGACACCGTGGCGAGGTCCAGCGGCGTCACCGCATCACCCAGCGCATGCCACATAGCAATCCGGCCTTGCATCGCTGCCACCGATGCCAGGGCGAAAACGCCTGTGCAGTCCCCGGCTGCGTAGACCCCGCGTGCGCTCGTCCGCGAGACTCTATCGACAATGACATGCCCGCTCTCACTCGTGTCGATCCCGGCGGCCACCAACCCGAGATGCTCGGTGTTGGGCACCGCACCGACAGCCATCAAGACGTGGGAACCCTCGACGGTTCGCCCATCGGCAAGCGTGACCACCACCCCATCCCCCATCCGCTGCGCACTCGCCGCCCGGGACCGCGACAGAATGGTCATCCCTGAGGACTCAAAGACGCCTTGCAGGACGCGACCGGCATCGGCATCCTCACCGGGCAGGACCTGGTGCCGGGACGAGACCAGAACCACGTCCACGCCGAGTGCATGATAGGCGCTGGCGAACTCGGCACCGGTGACCCCGGAACCGACCACTATCAGCCGCTGCGGCAGTTCTGTCAACGCATACATCTGGGTCCAGTTGAGGATGCGCTCACCATCAGGTTGCGCCTCGGGGAGCTCGCGCGGGCGGGCCCCGGTGGCCACCAGGATTATGTCCGCTGGCAACGTCTCCTCACCCTGCTCAGTACTGGCGATGACCGTCTCGGTCCCCTGGAGCCGTCCGGAACCACTCAGCACCCGAATCCCCTCGGCAGCCAAGCGCTCGGAAATATCAGTCGATTGACGTTGGGCTAGGTTCATCACCCGGGCATGAACCCGACCCAGATCCACAGAAACCGTCTGATCCAGCGACTGCTGGGGGGCAGCGACCGCATGCAAGCCCAGGTGATCGGCCCGCCGGATGCTGGTCATCACTTCAGCGGTGGCGATCAACGTCTTGGATGGAACGACATCGGTGAGCACGGCACTGCCCCCCATCCCCCGGCGCTCGACCAGGGTTACCTCGCCGCCGAGTTGCCGAGCCACCAGGGCTGCCTCATACCCACCCGGTCCGCCCCCGATGATCACCACATTCGTCACGCGCGTCATTCTCCCACGGGTACGGACACCAGGCCGGCGGCTGGCTATGCTCAACGCGTGTCCGATGCGAAAGACCCATATGAACTGGCGGCGACGTCAGCGGCCGCGCTGCTGGCTTCCCTCGGTATTGAGCGAATTGATCAGGCCTACGTCCTGGGCTCCGGGTGGTCGGCTGCCGCCGCCAACCTGGGGGAACCTGTGGGCGAGATCCCGCTGGCCCAGCTTCCTGGATTCCTCAGCCCGGTCGTCGCCGGACATGGCGGGACAGCTCGGGCGGTGCGCACTCCCGCCGGGGCAGTTGCCCTGCTGTTCACTGGCCGGACGCACTACTACGAGGGTCACGGGGTCGCGGCGGTCGTCCACGCGGTGCGCACGGCAGCGGCAGCCGGGGCCACCCGCCTGGTGCTGACCAATGCCAGCGGCGGATTGCACCCCCACTGGGCTCCGGGGACCCCGGTCCTGATCCGGGATCACATAAATCTCACCGGGGTCACCCCGTTGACCGGACCACGCTTCGTTGACCTGACCGAGGCCTGGTCCCCGGCGCTGCGGGCTTTAGCCCAGTCGATTGACCCCACGTTGACGGAGGGCGTCTACGTCCAGTTCCCCGGACCGGCCTATGAGACCCCCGCCGAAGTACAGATGGCGGGCATCCTCGGCGGCGATCTCGTCGGTATGTCGACCGCTCTGGAGTGCATCGCCGCCCGCGAGACGGGCATGGAGGTGCTGGGAATCTCGCTGGTCACCAACCCCGCAGCCGGTGTGTCGGGAGCATCGCTGAACCACGAGGAGGTTCTGGATGCTGGCAGAACTGCCGAAGGTAGTCTCCGGACGTTGCTGGCCGGGCTACTGGAGGTGCTGTGATGCTGACCGAAACTGAACTCGCCACCATGCGCGCCTGGAGATCGGCAGATCCCGACCCGGCCACTGCCGCCGCCTTGGACGGGCTTATAGAACGCGCCACCGGCGGCGACCCGCAGGCCCTGAGTGAGCTTCGCGATGCCTTCTCCGGCCGACTGGAGTTCGGCACCGCGGGGCTCCGAGCCGCGCTGGGCGCCGGCCCCAACCGAATGAACCGGGTGGTGGTCAGTCAGGCAGCCGCCGGTCTTGGCCATTGGCTACGGGACCATGGGCACGCTGGGTCCCGGGTCCTGATCGGCTATGACGCTCGCTACAACTCCGATGTCTTCGCTAGGGACACCGCCGAGATCCTCGCTGGCATGGGGCTCCGACCCATCGTGACCGCGTCCCCGGTGCCGACCCCGGTGGTCGCCTTCGGTATCGGGGAGCTCGACTGCGTCGCCGCTGTCGTCGTCACTGCCTCACACAACCCGCCGACCGACAACGGCTACAAAGTCTACGTCGGCCCCTCCCAGATAATTCCGCCGATGGATGCCGAGATCGCGGCCCAGATCGCACGGGCCGCCCTGCACCCGCTCACCGCCTATCCGCGGAGCACGCACTACGAGACCATTGGCAACACTCTGCTCAACGCCTACGCCGCCCGGGCCGCACGGTTGCTCACCAACGACGTTCCCCGCGAGTTGACCTGGGTCTACACCCCTCTCCACGGCGTCGGCGCGGATACGGTGTCCCGGGTGCTGACCGCATCGGGCTTTGCCGAACCTGCTGTCGTCGCCGAACAGGCCACCCCGGATCCGGCCTTCGCCACCGTCCACTTCCCCAACCCTGAAGAGCCCGGCGCGATGGACCTCACCCTCCAGCTGGCCCAGAAGATCAATGCCGAGATCGCGATCGCCCATGATCCAGATGCCGATAGATGTGCGGTTGCGGTTCCGCTTTCCGACGGTTCCTGGCGCATGCTGTCCGGCGACGAGCTCGGCTGGCTGCTCGCCGATGATGCTCTCCGGCGCGGCACTCCCGGCACCTATGCCTGCTCAGTGGTGAGCTCTACGCTGCTCAGCTCGCTCGCTGCGGCGGCCGGCCAGCCGTTCGCGATGACCCTGACCGGGTTCAAGTGGATCGGACGGGTTCCCGGACTCGCATTCGGCTATGAGGAGGCCATCGGCTACTGCACCGATCCGGCCGCAGTGGCGGACAAAGATGGGATTTCAACGCTGGTGCGGGTGCTCTCCCTCGCGGCCCGGCTCCGCCGAGAGGGGCACACCCTCACCGATAGGCTGGATACTCTGGCTACCACCTTCGGGGTCCACCTCACCGCCCAACTCGCCTACCGGGTCGCAGACCTGGGCCTTATCGATGCGGTCATGTCTCGGCTGCGGGCCGCGCCCCCAACTCAGCTGCAAAGTGAGGCCGCCACCGTCGTCGATCTCGCCGATGGCTGGAACGGACTCCCCCCGACCGACGGCATGCTCTATGAATCCCAGAGGTTTCGGGTGGTCGTCCGTCCCTCAGGGACCGAACCCAAGCTCAAGTGCTACCTCCAGGTTCGCCTGCCACCCGAGCCAGCTGATCTGTCAGCCGCCCGCCACCAGGCCGAAGATCTGATGCATGCCCTCTCTGCTGAGATGTCAGCCACCCTCGCCCTATGAACCCTCACAGCGGTCGACCAGCCGACGCGCGCGCATCCCAGGTGGACAGGCTGACGCACGTCGCTAGGATCGAATTCTCATGATCGATCTGCGAGCATCCTTCGTCATCCCTGTCCTGAACGAAGAGCGGTATGTCGCTGCCGCCATCGAGAGCGTCCTGGCTCAGCGTGGCCTCGCGGAGCGAGAAATCCTGGTGGTGCTCGGGCAGTCCACTGACAGAACAGACGAGGTCGTCACAGACCTCGCCCAGAATCACCCCGAGATCCGGATCCTGCACAATCCACAGAACGCGATCTCCCGCTCCATGAACCTGGGCATCCGGGCCGCACAGTTCCCCGTGATAGTCCGGGTGGACGCGCACGCATCCCTTCCCGTGGACTATGCGGCCACCGCCATCCGGACGCTACGCGAAGTCGGTGCGGTGAATGTGGGTGGCCGGATGCTCGCCCAGGGTGAGACCCCCTTCGAACAGGCGGTGGCCTGGGGGTACAACACTCCCGCAGGCCTCGGCGGCGCGATCTATCACACTGGCGGCGAAGCTGGACCCGCCGAATCGGCCTACCTCGGGGTCTTCGACCGAGAGGCGGTGTTGGCGGTCGATGGTTTCGATGAGTCCCTCTCCCGCGGGGAGGACTGGGATCTCAACCATCGCCTGATCGCTCATGGTGGGCTGGTGTGGTTCGATCCCGCCCTTGAGGTGAGCTACCGCCCCCGATCGACGCTCACCACCCTCGCGCGCCAGTTTCATGCCTCCGGTCGGTGGCGGGGCGAGATCATTCGACGTCTGCGCGGACGGGTGCCCACCCGCTATTTCATGCCAGGTGCACTCGTCCTCACCCTGGCCGGCGGCGTAGGCCTGATCCTGAACGGCACCGTCGGACGGGGCAGTCGGCCGCGAGTGGTCACCGGATCAATCCCCTGGATCGTCTATGGCCTGTGGCTGGGATCCAGCGTCGGGCGCGCAGACCTCTCCCCCGCTGCCCGACAGCAGCTGCTCTTGGTACTCCCAACAATGCACATGGCTTGGGGGTCGGGGGCGCTCCTCGGTATCGTGAAGCCGAGCCGAGGGCCCAATGCCTTCGCTGGCCGTTGAACAAGGCCAAGGAGAACAGTTGACCGAACACGATGCTGCCGCGCTCGCGCAGACCTACGACTTGCCACGGGTGGGGGCTCGGCCGTCCCTGCCGGAGTACCTCCAGCAGATGTGGGAGCGGCGCCATTTCGCAAGCACCCTCGCCAAGTATCGGATCGAATCCGATGTGGCTGAGAATCGGCTCGGCCTGGTGTGGATCGTGCTCAACCCGCTGCTCCAGGCGGCGGTCTATGGCTTGATCTTCGGGATCATCATGTCGAGCGCATCCCGTCCGCAGCCCTTCATCCCCTTCCTGGTCACCGGGTTCTTTATCTATACCTACTTCTCGGTTTCCTTCAGCCAAGGGGCTCGGTCGATAACCAACAACACCAACCTGGTGCGTTCGCTGAGCTTTCCCCGGATGCTGCTGCCCGTCTCCGCGGTCCTACGGCAGCTATTCGAGCTGATCCCGATGCTGGCGGTCCTCTTCATCATCCTGATCGGGTTCGGGGTATTCCCCACCTGGAACTGGCTCCTGCTCCTCCCGGCCCTGCTGCTCATGACAATGTTCAACCTCGGCGTGGCCTTTTTCGCCGCCAGATTGACCGTCCACCTCCGCGATGTCACCCAGATAATCCCGATAATCACCAGGATCCTGTTCTATCTGACCGGCATCTTCTATTCGCTCGAACTTGTCTTGGCCGATCAGCCCCGGCTGCTGGAGATCGCCCAACTCAACCCGGTGCATGCTTACATCTCGCTGGCGCGCTACTCGCTTATCGGGCTACAAATCGATCCGTCGACGCAGGAGGCGATCGACATCAACCTGGGCTACCTGTGGGCCAACGCGGGCATCTCCGGGGTGCTCTTCCTGGTGGCCGGTGTGGTGTTCTTCTGGAAGGCGGAGGAGCGCTATGGCCGAGACTGAGACCGCCCGCCCCACCGTCATCGTGGACAACGTCCACATTGAGTACCGCACCTTCGCCTCCGGAAAGGCCGCCTCCGATCGCCGGGCGCTCCTTAAGCGTCAGCGGGGTTTGCGCGTGGTCCATGCCCTCAAGGGCATTTCCTTCATTGCCCATGAGGGTGAATCTATCGGCGTCATCGGCCACAACGGCTCCGGCAAGTCCACCCTGATGCGGGCTATGGCTGGCCTCAACACCCCAGTGAGGGGCCGCGTCTATGCCGCGGAGCGGCCCGCTCTCCTCGGGGTCAATGCCGCGCTCATCAAGGATCTTTCTGGCCAGAAGAACGTCGTGCTGGGTGGCCTGGCCCTCGGGATGACGCCGGACGAGATCGCCGAGCGGGAGACCGATATCGTCGACTTCGCCGGGGTGAGCGAGTTCATCGATATCCCGATGAAGAATTACTCCTCTGGGATGGCCGCCCGGCTGAGATTCTCTATCGCGGTCTCCAAGGAGCAGCGGATCCTGCTGGTTGACGAGGCCCTAGCCGTGGGCGACAAGGCGTTTCGGGCCAAGAGCGAGCAGCGCATTCGTGACCTTCGCGCCAATGCGGGAACCGTGTTCCTGGTCAGCCACTCGATGGGCTCGATTCTGGACACCTGCACCCGCGTGCTGTGGATCGATCATGGCCATCTCAAGATGGATGGCGACCCACGTACAGTCGTCGACGCTTACAAGAACTCCCAGTGAACCTTCAGCCCGGTCCGGATTCGGCGGCGGCCTGGGTCGAATCCCCGCTCCAACTACTCAATGCCGTTGAGTACGCCCACCAGGCTCCCCGATCTCAGCCACTGACCGTGCTGTGGCGACAGCGGGTCCGCCAACTCAACACCACCGCCGCCTGGATCGCCGACCGGGCCGCCGGCATCGTCACCGTCCGGCCTGCTCAGCATGCCTGGCATCGCCAGTTCTTAGCGGCTCGGACTCGAATCGTCGGGGACGCCTTCTCCGGTCAGTACCGGCTTGCCATCAGCGCGCTCGGAACCCGCCGCGAGGTGCTCCTCGATGACGGCTCAGCGGCCCTGCACCTCGCGGCATCCCTGTCGGCCACCGGCCAGTTTGAACGTCTCGGTCAGCACGAGTCCTGGCCGATGCGCGCCCTCGGCGAGATCACGGCCAGACGGCTACGACGGGCAGCCACCCGAGGAAGGCTCACCTGGTTCACCGCCTATGCCACCGATCCGCTGCTGGCGACGGTCCCCCATGCCCGGATCGTCCCCAACGAGTACACCTGGCTGCGCGCTCAGCATGCCCCGTCCCCGGATGGCCTGGGCACCACCATCATTCTCGGGTCCGCGCTCGCCATCGACGGCTATCTCGATCCGATGGCCTACGAGGAGTGGGTCAGGTCACTCGGACCCGAGGCCACCTATCTGCCCCATCGTCGAGAGTCGGCGGCCTTTCTGGCCCGGTTGGCTGGGGCTGGTCTGCGGGTACACCAACCCGCCCTGCCTGCAGAAATCACGGTGGGCTTAGCCGATCGGGTGAACTCGGTACACTCACTGCCGTCCAGTACCAGTGCAACCCTGCGCTGGATCCTGGGCTCCACGCGGCTCACTGTGCATCCAGTCCCGGATGCATGGTGGACCGCAGCAGCAAGCCCGGCGTTGCGATCCACCCTCGCCCACATCAGCAGCACCAGTGCGCCTCCGGGCGAGAAGGAGAACTGACATGCGCACCGTGGCCATCATCCCCGCCCGTGGCGGTTCCAAGGGTGTGCCCGGAAAGAACCTCAGCCGCGTGGGTGGCGTGCCGCTCGTCGCGCGCGCGGTTCGGGCTGCACGTGCCGCCCCTAGCGTCGATGGGGTCTTCGTCTCGACCGACGATGCCACTATTGCTGCCGCCGCCCAGGCTGCGGGCGCCGACATAATCGAGCGGCCCGCAGCCATCGCCGGAGATCTGGCAAGCTCAGAAGCAGCATTGCTCCACGCCCTGGACACCCTGGCCGAGCGCGGCATCACCCCCGAAATCCTCGCCTTCCTGCAGGCCACCAGCCCTTTTATAGATGGCGCGGCCCTGGATGCCGCCGTCACCGCCGTGGTCGCCGATTCCTATGACTCCATGTTCGCCGCCTTCGAGACCTACGCCTTTTTGTGGCAGCCTCAGGACGATTCGGCGGTCGGAGTCAACCACGACCATTCCTTCAGGCCCCGCCGCCAGGATCGAGATCCCCACTATCAAGAGTCGGGCGCCTTCTACGTGATGAAGGTCGCTGGATTCCGAGAATCCGGCTTTAGGTTTTTCGGTCGGGTCGGCATCGCCGAAGTGCCGGCGAGCACCGGGATCGAGATCGACGACCGGCACGAACTGGCGGTGGCCCGAGCGTTGGCCCCGGTTCTCGACCGACCGATCCCGGTCGATGTGGATGCGCTGGTCATGGACTTCGATGGCGTGCATACGCCGGACACTGCAGTGCTGGATGAGCACGGCGTCGAATCTGTCATCGTCAGCCGCTCGGACGGCATGGGCATTTCCCTCCTGCGCTCGGCTGGCCTGCCGATGCTTATCCTCTCCCGGGAAGTGAATCCCGTCGTAGCCGCCCGGGCAGCCAAGCTCAACATTGAGGTCGCCCACAATGTGCAGGACAAGCTGCCCGCGTTGCAGCAGTGGTGCGCGGCCAACGATGTCGTGCTGGACCGGGTGGCCTTCATCGGTAATGATCTGCCTGACCTGGAGTGCCTGGAAGCCGTCGGCTGGGGTGTGGTACCGGCCGATGCGCATCCCCGGGCCAAGGCGGCTGCCCGGGTGGTGCTCACCCGCGGTGGAGGTCAGGGAGCCGTTCGCGAACTGGCTGAGTTGATCCTCGCCGCCCGCAACTGATCGGACCTGAGCCATGTCCCCTAGCCGCCAAGCCCTTTTTGTTGCAGATTCAGATTCCTACCTCAAGTGGGCCGTGCAGCGGCTGCATGATCTGCCGGACGCCTGGGATGTCGAGCTGGTGATCGTTCAGAACGCGGTCACCCCCAGCACCGATCAGCAGACGGCGGCCCTCGATGGCCGGCTCCGGGATACCCCGCCAACCATCGCCCTGGACGTCCTGGTCGATCGACTGCGCAGTGCGCCACCGGACCTGCTCTTCCTCGCCTGCCGCGGCCCGCTGATTCAGGTACTGCTGCTTCACGAGTTCCACGGCACGCCACCGGCCACCGTGGTCGCCGCCGGGATCCCCGGAATCTGGTTTCCCCCGACGAAGAAGGGGATCCGTCTCCGCAGAGCCGTCGACATGCTGGTGGTGCACTCGCACCGGGAGCGCCGGGAGGTTGTCCAGCGTCTCGGCCCCGGACGGATCCGCCAGGTTGGGCTCGCTTCACTGGCTCGGGACATCGGAGAGGGGGGAGAATCGGAGCGCCCCCGGGTGGTTTTCGCACCCCAAGCTTTGGTACCGCGAACCGAGGCCGAAAGGCTCCGCATCGTGGACGGCCTGATAGCTGCCGCGAACACCCATCCCGACCTCGACGTGGTTATCAAGCTCCGCGGCACTGCTGAGGAGGCCCAAACCCATGCCGAGTTCGCTGCCTTCCCCGACTTGGTACACCGCTATCCCCAGCTCCCGGCCAATCTGACCTTCGGCTATGGTCCGCTGCGCGAGTTCCTGGGCAATTGTCGCGGGTTCGTGACGGTGAGCTCCACCGCCGCCCTGGAGGCTATCGAGGCCCAGGTGCCGGTACTGCTGTTGGCAGACTTCGGCATCGGGTCTGAACAGATAAATAAGGTCTTCGATGGGTCGGGGCTGTTCGGATCACTGGGCGATCTCGCCACCCTCAATTTTCACGACCCTCATCCCGCCTGGCTCGCGGACAACTATTTCCATCCTCTGGCCGACGATGATTGGGTCCAGCTCGTAGAAGACCAGATCAAGGCCGGCACCCACCGGGATCGAGGCGAGGTGGCGGTCCCCACCTCACTGCGGTCCCTGCCCTACCGCCTTGAAGTCACCAGCGAAGCCCTCGGCGAACCCGATGACACCTATCGGCGTCTCGCCTATCGAACGCTACGGCACACTCGTCGCCTCGCGCGCAGGCTGCGCGCCCGCGGGCGCGAGGCGTGGGCAGCCCTGCGGCCACCGAGGCGTTAGACTCCATCACGTCGTTCGCACAGTTTCTGTGCCCGCACGACCTCAGCCAACTTCGAAGGGACCCGCAGTGAACAATCCGGTGAAGATCGGCAACCATGTCGTCGGCGAAGGCCAGCCCGTCTACGTGATTGGTGAAATCGGCCTGAACCACAACGGCAGCGTCGAGATCACGAAGCAGCTCATGGATCTGGCCGCTGAGGCTGGTTGCCAAGCGGTGAAGTTTCAGAAGCGCACGCCGGAAATCGCGACCCCAGAGCACATGAAGAACACTCCCCGGGAAACCCCTTGGGGCACGATGACCTATCTCGAGTACCGCTACAAGGTGGAGTTCGAGGCCGAGGAATATGGCGAGATCGACAGCTACGCCCGCGAGCTGGGCCTGGACTGGTTCTGCTCCCCCTGGGATGAGCCCTCGGTTGATTTCCTCGAGAAGATGAACACTATCGCCTACAAGATAGCCTCGGCTTCGGTCACTGACCTGGGCATGCTGGCCAAGATCAAGCAGACCGGGAAGCCGGTGATCCTCTCCACGGGCATGTCCACCATGGAGCAGATCGAGACCGCTGTTGAGACCCTCGGCACCGAGCACCTGATACTCATGCACGCCACCTCCACCTACCCGCTACCGCCAGAAGAGGCAAACCTGCGGATGATCCACACCCTCAAGGATCGCTTCTCGGGCGTGCCGGTGGGATACTCCGGACACGAACCCGGTTTGCAGATTTCCCTGGGAGCCGTGGCGATGGGCGCGGTGGCTGTCGAGCGGCACATAACCCTCGACCGGACCATGTGGGGCTCCGATCATGCTGCCTCCCTCGAGCCCCAGGGTCTCAAGCATTTGGTCCGGGATATCCGGATCATCGAGACCGCACTCGGCGACGGGGTCAAGCAGGTCTTCCCCGGGGAGTTGGCACCGCTGAGCAAGCTCCGCCGGGTCGGCGCCTGAGCGCGTCAGTTCTCCGCTGACCCGGCCGGATCAGCGGTCTCCGTTGGTTGGGGGGCCTCTGGTTGGGGCCGGGGTTCAGCGTGAGGCAGCGCTTCCCCGCCGAGCACGGGGGTCGCCCCGCCTGGTCGCCCCTGCTCCAGTTGCTGAGCCTCCGCGATCGCCTGCTCCACCTGCTCAGCGGAGCGTTTTTCATCGGCCTTCTTGCTGGCTTCGATCTCGGCGAAGACATCTACCTTTTCCGGCGCTGAGAACTTACCCGGGTCGGCGGTACCGTAGTTGTTCACCGCATCGCCCACAACGCTCCCTAAGCCTTTGAGGGCATCGTTGAGTTCGCTGGGAACCACCCACACCTTGTTGGCATCGCCCTCGGCTATCTTGGGCAGCATCTGGAGGTACTGGTACGCCAACAGTCCTTGATCAGGCTCAGAGGCATGAATCGCGCCGAAGACAGTGCTGATAGCTTGGGCTTCGCCCTCGGCGCGAAGCATCGCTGCCTGGCGATCAGCTTGGGCCCTCAGAACCGCCGACTCGCGTTCGCCCTGCGCCCGCAGAATGCTCGACTCCCTATCCCCTGATGCCTCCAGAATCTGGGATTGCCGCTTACCTTCTGCGAGGAGAATGGCGGCCCGCTTGTCCCGCTCCGCACGGGCTCCCTTCTCCATGGCATCCCGGATGGTCGCTGGCGGCTCGATGGAGCGCAGCTCCACCCGATTGACCTTAATCCCCCACTTTCCAGTGGCATCATCCAGCACCGACCGCAGCTTCTGGTTGATCTCCTCACGACTGGTGAGGGTCTCCTCCAGATCCATGCCGCCGATTATGTTGCGCAGGGTGGTCTGGGTGAGCTGCTCGATGGCTTGGATGTAGTCCTGGGCCTCGTAGGCGGCCCGGATCGGGTCAACTATCTGAAAGTAGATGACCGAGTCAATGCTCACCATCAGGTTGTCCTCAGTGATAACGCCCTGGGGTGGGAAGGGCACCACCGTTTCGCGCATGTCCATCACGTGGGCAACCCGGTCGATAATCGGCATTATCAGGTGCAGCCCGGGGTCGATCCGGCGATGATACTTACCCACGCGCTGCACCAATCCCACTTGCATCTGCTGGATCTGCCGGATCGAGGCAGCGAGCCCGACGACCACCACCACTATCAGTAGTCCCAGCAAGATGTAGGGCAACATCGACGACCTCCCGGAAGAACGTTGGTGACAGAAACCCTACTCGCTCCCCGGATCCGAGGTAAGCGGCTGATCTGTACCAGCGCTGAGGGGTTTGTCCTTGGGATAGACCACGGCGATGACGCCGTCGATCTCGAAGATCTCGACCTCGATCCCCACCGCAATCGGCTGCCCATCGTAGCTGCGGGCCGACCAGATCTCCCCGTTGATCTTCACGGCTCCGTCGGTAGCGGTCACCTCACGCGTGGTCCGCCCAGAACTGCCGACGATCTGCTCGACTGAGCTCTGGTAGCCAGGCCCCCGCGAAATCCGCCGGAGCATCGACGGGCGCAGCAGCCCGAGCAAGGCGATTGCCACCCCGATTGCCACCAGAACCTGGGCCCACACCAAACCGGGGAGAATCAGCGCGGTGACGCCACCGGCCAGCGCCCCCACAGCCAACATCAGCAGTGTGAGATCCAGGGTGAGCATCTCGGAAATGGCCAGACCGCCAGCGATCACGAGCCACACCGCCCACGCGTTCTCCTGGATCCATTCCCACACCGGCTATTCCTCCACGGTCTGGGTGGGGATCGGTAGCTGGGCGCGGGCCCCCCAGCGGCCACCCTCGCGGCTCACCCGCAGAGGCAACCCGAAGGTCTCGCTGAGCAGATCGTCGGTGAGCACTTCCGCGATCGGGCCGGTCGCCACTACCTGCCCCTGGTTGAGGAGCAGCGCATGGCTGATCCCGGCCGGGATCTCCTCGAGATGATGGGTGACCAAGACGGTAGCCGGCGCCCACGGATCGGCGACGATCTCAGCGAGGGTGTGCACCAGCGACTCCCGGCCAGCAAGATCCAAACCAGCCGCCGGCTCATCGAGCAGGAGCAGTTCGGGATCGGTCATGAGCGCCCGGGCGATTTGAACCCGCTTCCGCTCACCTTCACTCAGGGTTCCGAACGTCCGCTGGCTCAGCGGCTCGATCCGGAGCTGATGCATCAGCAGCGCAGCCCGCTCATAGTCGGTGGAATCGTAGGCCTCCCGCCACCGGCCGAGCACCGCATATCCGGCCGAGACGATAACATTGCCGACGGATTCGCTCCGGGGGATCCTGTCGGCCAGAGCCGCCGAGGTGACCCCGATCCGGGGGCGGAGTTCGAAAACATCTACCGAGCCGAGGGTTTCGTCTAGCAGGGTCGCCCGCCCACGCGTGGGGTGCAGTTGTGCCGCCAGAATCTGCAACAGGGTAGTCTTTCCAGCCCCGTTGGGGCCGATCACGACCCAGCGCTGCCCCTCGTCGATAGTCCAGGAGACCGCATCCAGCAGCGTGGCTCCCCCACGGACAATCGTCACATCGTCCAGTTCCACGACCCTCGCCATGAGATCCAACCTACCGGTCGCTCAGGCCCCCGTGGAGTGCAACCCACCGTCCACGTGGATCATCTCGCCGGTGGTAGCGTCGAACCAGTCCGACAACAGGGCCACGACGGCCTTCGCCGCCGGGGTGGTGTCCTTGGCATCCCAGCCGAGTGGGGCCCGTTCGGTCCAGATCTCATTGAACGAGGCCGATCCCGGAATCGCCTTCTTCGCCAGGGTATCCAGGGGCCCAGCCGAGACTATGTTGCTCCGCACCCCTTCCGGTCCGAGATAGCGGGCCAGATACCGGGAGGTCGACTCCAGTGCGGCCTTGGCCACGCCCATCCAGTCGTAGGTCGGCCAGGACACCCGGGCGTCGAAGCTGAGTCCCACCACCGACGCCGTCTCTCCGAAGAGCTCGCGGCAGGCCATGGTTAGCGTAACCAGTGAGTACGCCGAAATCTGCACCGCGCTGGCGACGTCGGCATAGGGGGTGGTGAGAAACTTGCCCCCCAGAGCGGTGTCGGGATTGGCAAAGGCTACCGAGTGCACCACACCATCGAGCCGTTCGATGCCCAGCTCACGCAGCGCCGCCGGTAGCCCAGCCAGATGCTCCTCATCGGTGACATCCAGCTCCAGCACCGCAGGCACCGGATCGAGGCGCTTCACAATCCGATTGGTCAACGACAGCGCCCGACCGAAGTTGGAGACCACCACCGTCGCCCCCTCGGCTGCCGCGATCTCAGCCACCCGGTAGGCGATGGAGGTATTCATGGTGACCCCGGTCACCAGGATCGCCTTGCCCTCAAGAATGCCCATGCCTGTCTCTACCCTTTCTCTGGTACGTTCGTTCAGTCCGGGCGGCTCAGTGCCCCATGCCTAGACCACCATCCACCGGCAGAACTGCCCCGGAGACATAGGCGGCCTCGGCTGAGGCCAGATACGCGACCGCAGCCGCAACCTCATCCACCTGCCCGAGCCGGTGCGCCGGAATAGCCGCCCGATATCCATCCACTGTCTTCTCCGGAAGCGTGGCCGTCATCTCGGTCTCGATGAACCCGGGGGCGACCACATTGGCGGTGATCCCCCGGCCCCCAAGCTCTCGGGTGAGCGAGCGGGCGATCCCGACCAGGCCAGCTTTGGTTGCGGCGTAGTTCACCTGACCAGGCGAGCCGTACAGCCCGACCACCGAACCGATGAGGATTATCCGGCCACGCTTCAACCGCAGCATGCCTTTGGCAGCCCGCTTGGCAACCGTGAACGCTCCCTTGAGGTTCACGTCCACCACCTCGTCGAAGTCGGCCTCGCTCATCCGCAAGATCAACGTGTCCTTGGTGATCCCCGCATTCGCAACCACCACCTCGACCGGCCCGTGGGCGGCCTCCGCTTGGGCGAAGGCGGCGTCGACGTCCGCCGGGTCGGCGACATTCCCGGTGATCCCGAGCGCCCCCTCGGGCGCCCGGCCGCTAGGGCTCAGGCTCACCACCCGATCCCCGGCGGCGAGAAATCGCTCCACCAGTGCCCGTCCGATGCCGCGAGCCCCACCAGTGATCAGGATGCTGCGGGAAATCTGCTCGTCCACCCGGACACCGTAGCGTGCCTCCGGCGCTCGGCGGGCTAGGCTGGCGTGCATGGCAGTGCAATCCCGGCCGACGCTCATCACCGATGCGCAGCACGGGACCACCCTGTCCACAGATCAGCGTACGAAGCGCTATCTGTGGACCATGGGTTTCCGGGTGATCGCCTTCCTGGGCGCAGCCGTGACCCCGCTGCCTTGGAATATCGCCTTGATTGCGGCCGCCGCCCTGCTCCCCGGCATCGCTGTCCTCTTCGGCAATGCTCGGGACAACCGTCTGGGACCGGTAGCCCGGACCGAGTCTGAGACGGCCGCGCTCCTGCCGAGTCCCGCGATCCCGGCGGACGTCGATGAGTCCCTGGAGGTCGAGCGGTGAGCCGGACCTGGCTGCGATGGGTGCTGCTCACCCTCTTCGTGGTCGCCCTAGCGATCACCTTCGTCAATCTCGGCCGCTGGCAGCTTGACCGGCTGGATCAGCGCCGGGAGCAGAACGATGTGGTGGCCGCTCATGAGGACTCGCCCGTGGTTCCGTTCGGTGACGCCTTCGGCGGACAGATCACCGAAGCCGACCAATGGCAACGCGTCGAGGTCCGCGGTTCCTACGATGCCAGCCGGCAGTTGCAGGTTCGCTACCGAACTCTGGGCGACCTGACCGGGTGGGAACTGCTCACGCCGCTCGTCACCGAGGATGGCCCCACGGTGCTGGTCAACCGGGGATTTATCGAGCGTCCCAGTAACGAGGACTTCCCGCGAACCTTTCCGGCACCGCCCACCGGTGAGGTCAGTATCGTCGGCTACGTTCGCCGCAACGAGCGGGGAAAAGAGCACGCTCTCACGCCTGCGGAGAACACCATTCGCTTGATAAATTCAGATGCGCTGAGCTCGTGGGCCAGGACCGACCTGGTCGATGGGTATCTCGGGTTGATTTCCTCCGACCCACCCCAGTCGGGGGCCGAGTTTCATGTGGTCACCCCGCCGCCTCCCACCGAGGGGCCCCATCTGTCCTATGCCCTGCAGTGGTTCGCCTTCACCGTAATCGCCGGGGTGGGACTGTTCCTCCTGATCCGCAATGACATCCGGGATAGTCGCCGCCTCCGGGCCCAGGCCCGCGCGGCCGCCAATGGGGAGGCCGATGCTTGAGGCGGCCACCGGGCTGCTCACCTGTCCGGTGTGCTCGGATCCGCTGATCCTGGCAGCAACGGCTGCGCGCTGCCCGGTCGGGCACTCCTACGATGTCGCCCGCCAGGGCTATGTGAACCTGCTCGGATCCGCGCCGCCAGCACATGCCGACACCGCCGCCATGGTCGCCGCCCGGGACCGGGTACTCACCTCGGGCGCATTCACAATCATCGAGACGGCGCTGGCCACGCAACTGACGGCGGCCCGCTCCCTCCTCGATGTGGGCGGCGGAACCGGCCATCATCTGGCGCGGGTGCTCGACGCGGTCCCCGGCGCTCGCGGGGTCAGCCTCGACATTTCGGTTCGAGCCGCGCGGCGAGCGGCCCGCGCGCATCCCCGTCTGGCCAGTGTGGTCGCCGACACCTGGTCCGGGCTCCCGATCCTATCCGCCGGCATCGACGGCCTACTCTGCATCTTCGCACCCCGCAACCCAGCTGAGTTCGCCCGGGTCCTAGCCCCTGGGGGACAGCTCCTGATAGTGACGCCCGACCCGGACCATCTCGCGTCGCTCCGGACGGCCTACAGCCTGTTGGGTGTCGAGGTCGACAAATCCGATCGACTCCTCCGCACCCTGGCCGACACGTTTACCCTGGAGACCCGGATGCCCCTCCGATCTGCCCTCCTGGCGGAGGCACCCTTGGTCGACGACCTGATAGCCATGGGACCGAATGCGTTTCACCACACCCCCACCGATATCCGCGCGATGCCGACCGAGATCGCCGTCACATTGTGGGTCTTTCGCCGTCGGTCCGGATCAGGGGTCACCCCGGCGGCAGCGAGTCCAGTTTCCCGGAAATAAGCTGTTTGCCGGAGCCGGGGGCTATCACCGCAAACTCTGTCCCCCTCACCGAGAATCCCACCCGCGCAGGGAGCAGGATCGGACGGTGGAAATCCACCGCGACCGTGTAGCGCTCGGGCCGATGGCCCAGGGCTGCCAGGGCCCGCGCGTGGGTCCACATCCCATGCGCGATCGGCCGCCGGTAGCCGAAGAGCCGGGCCGTAGCCACGCTCAGGTGAATCGGGTTCATATCACCGGCGACCGCAGCGTACCGACGCCCTAGGTCGGCGGGTAGGTGCCAGTGCTGCGCCGGGCTGGGCCAGGCCGAGACGGGACGTTGCTCCCCCGGACCGGTCGCAGCACCCCGGGCCAGGTAGGTGCTCACCCCAGTCCATACCAGTTCACCGTCAACCCGGGCCTCCGCGATAATTTCGAAAGCAACACCCTTGGCATGGGGCAACACCAGCCCGGTGGTTGCCTGGAGATCCAGATCGTCGCCGACCATGGCCAGGCGGTGGCTGGTCATCTGGTTGCGGACATGCACCAGGCCCGCGGGAGGGACGGGGAAGTCGGGTGCAGCCAGAATCGCCGTGTGGAGGGGGAAGGCCAGCACATGCAGCCACGTGGGGGGCAAGGTATCGGTGAGCGGGAGACTGCACACCCGCGCATAGGCGGCTAGTCGGGGCACGGAGGTACGCTGCCGGGGAATTCGTACTGTTCGTTCCGGCAGACTGTCCGGGGTCAACATCCGACCCCGCCGGGAAACCAGCGCCCTGGCCAGCAACGGTCCGACTGCTGGCGGCTCCGGATAGAGGATGGTTTCGACCATCAGGCACCCACCAGGTTCTGGCCACAGACCCGGACGATCTGGCCTTGGACTCCCCCGGAGGCGGGATCGGCCAACCAGGCAATGGTCTCGGCAACGTCAACCGGCTGCCCTCCTTGCCCCAAGGAGTTGCTCCGCCGGAAGATCTCCCGTTGCACGAACGGGATGGCTGCGGTCATCTCGGTCTCTATGAACCCCGGTGCGACCGCGTTCACGGTGATCGGCTTCTCGGCGAGCGCTAGGGATTCGGCGCGTACTGCGCCGATCACCCCCGCCTTCGATGCTGCGTAGTTGGTCTGCCCCTTATTCCCGGCAATCCCCGAGGTGGAGGCGATGCCGATGATTCGGGCATGCTCAGCCAGCCCCCCGGCCAGCTCGGGATCGAGCAGGACGGCATTCAGCTGAATCTCAGCCTTGAGGTTCACCGCCATCACCTGCTCCCACCCGACCTCATCTAGATTGGCCAGCAGCCGATCCCGGGTGATCCCGGCGTTGTGCACGATGGCCCAGATCCGGGCGGCGGGGCCATGCC
The DNA here is from genome assembly GCA_047973325.1 of Propioniciclava sp. Classification (GTDB taxonomy): domain Bacteria; phylum Actinomycetota; class Actinomycetes; order Propionibacteriales; family Propionibacteriaceae; genus Propioniciclava. Next base: position 31,447 of record JBKEBU010000072.1, read on the forward strand.
CGGCCACCACCTGAGCAGCGATCCGGGCGGCTGCCTCCGGAGCGGTGATATCTGCCTGGATCGCGGACCCACCGATGGCATTGGCCACCGCGGCCAGAGCTTCCCCCGCCGCCGGGATATCCACCGCCACCACGCTGGCCCCATCCCGGGCACAGATCCGGGCGATCTCTGCTCCGATCCCCCGGGCGGCCCCGGTGACCACTACTATCCGTCCGGCGAGTGGTCGGTCCCGGTCATCATCAGGCCCCGGCCGGTCCCCCGGCGTGGCCGGGCCGACCTGCCAGGTCTGACCAGAAACGAAGGCGGAGCGACCCTGGAGCAGGAAAGAGAAGGTGGAGGCCAGATCCTCGGGTGCGGCGTCGGGCCGGACCTGCACCAGATTCGCTGTGGATCCGCCTCGGAGTTCCTTGGCGACAGTCCTGTTTATGCCATCCAAGGCCTGAGCCACCGCCCGCGGCTCCGGACCCGCCACCGCATCCGTGGGCCCCAGCAGAATCACCCGTCCGGAAGCCGTCAAGCTGCGCATCAGCGGCCGCAGCACCTGGCGCAGCAATTCCAACTCATCAAGGTGGCGCAGCCCGGTGGCATCGACAACAGCAGCCCCGGGGCGTTCCGGATAGGCCGGTGGCTGACCGCGGCCCCGGCTATCGACCTGCCGTGCCTCGGCGACGTCGAGGAGGGGCTGGATCACACCGACCCCGAGCAGGTCCAGCGTGGCCGATCCGATGCCCCCACCAGGAAGAGTCGCGCTCACCACTGGACCTGTGGGGGCGGTGCACCCACGGCGCAGCACCGGTGGCTCGGTCAAACCGGCCTGCGCCGCCAGCCTCCGACCGATGGGGGAGGTGATCAGGCTCTCCAGCACGCCCATGTCACACAGCCTCCAGAAGCGCGGTGACCGCCTGACCACCGGCGGCGCAAATCGAGATCAGCCCACGGGAACCCGGGCCCCGCTGCGCCAGCAGGGTGGCCAGGGTGGCGACGATCCGGCCTCCGGTAGCGGCAAACGGATGACCGGCCGCCAGCGAACTGCCGTTGATATTGAGCCGATCCCGGGCCACCACCCCGTGGCCGTCGTGTTCGAGGGCCTTCAGCGTGGTCAGCACGGTGGCCGCGAAGGCCTCATGGATCTCGACCAGGTCTAGATCAGCCAGCGTGAGACCGTTGCGTTCCAGCAGTACCGGGATGGCGCGGGCGCCACCCATGAGTAACCCTTCGTTCCCGGTGACATAGTCAGTCGCCGACACCTGCGCATCGACTATCCGGGCCAGGACTGGCCAGCCCCGCTCCCGGGCGTAGCCCTCCTCGGACACGAGGACCACCGCAGCCCCGTCGGTGAGGGGCGTCGAGTTCCCCGCGGTCATGGTGCCATCGGGCCCGCCGAAAACAGGTTTGAGGCGGGCGAGAGCCTCCAGAGATGTGTCCGGACGCAGCGGGGTGTCCCGGGTCACCCCCAGGTAGGGGGTGACCAGGTCATTGAAGAATCCGGATTGCCAGGCCCGGGCCAGATTGTGGTGACTCGCCAGCGCTAGCTCATCCTGGTCGAGGCGACCTATGCCCCAGACTGCCGTCGTTATCGCCTGGCTCTCCCCCATGGACATACCCGTCCGGGGTTCGGTGATGCCGGGTGGCACCGGTACCAGGTCTGCCGGTCGCAGCGACGTGAACGCCATCAGCCGCTCCCGGAGGGTACCCGCGCGGGCAGCGCGCAGCAGCACCCGTCGCAACCGCTCTGACACCACTATGGGCGCATCCGAGGCGCTATCAACCCCACCCCCGATGCCGGTGGTTGCTTGGCCGAGCCGGATCTTGTTGGCCAGGTAGAGCACGGATTCAAGCCCGGTTCCGCAAGCCTGCTGCAGATCGCACGCCGGGGTGTGCGGATCCAGCGCTGATCCCAGGACGGCCTCCCGGGTGAGGTTAAAATCCCGGCTGTGCTTGAGCACCGCGCCAGCCGCGACTTCGTCCACCTGCTGCCCGGCCAGCCCGAAGCGGGCCACCAGCCCGTCGAGGGCCGAGGTCAGCAGATCGGTGACTGCGGCCTCAGCGTAGGGCCCCCCGGCCTTCGCAAACGGAGTCCGATTTCCTCCGACCACCACCGGGTTGCGTACTGCCATGGAACTCCCCTCCCTCATGCTGAACTACCCGACACTGACAGTAGCAGGTACTAATAGTTTCGGATACTCTCGGTCTATGACACACGTGCCTGACGGGCGGGCCACGCGGTGGACCAAGCACAATGCGAACCGGCGAACCGAACTGGTGGACGGGGCGCTGCGCGCCATCCGCCACCACGGCCACGCCGTCGGCATGGATGAGATTGCCGCGACCGTGGGGACCTCCAAGACGGCCTATTACCGGCATTTCGGCGACCGCACCGGGCTCTATACGGCCGTTGTCGAATCTGTGCACCGGTTCATCAGCCTGAATCTCAGCGCGCCCTTGAGTTCCGGGTCGGCACCCACCGACCTGGTGACCCAGCTCGCCGACGCCTACCTCAGCGTGGTCGAGGTGGACGTCGAGATCTACAGGTTCGTCACCAGCCAGCCGGCATCCTCCCCCGACCCGGTCTTGGGGATCACGCACCGGATCGGCGATGAGGTGGCGGCAGCCCTGGCCAGCTGGCTGCGCGAACAGGGCCATGATCCGGCTCCGGCCGCCACCTGGGGGCACGGCATCACCGGCCTGATCTGGGCCGTCGCTGACCGCTGGATCCTCACGGACATGGACCGGCCCCGCGCCGACATCGTGGCCGATATTCACATCCTTTTTGCCCCCGCATTCGCCGCGTGGTCTGCGTCGGGAGTCACCGCGAGCAAAGGAGTTGCCTCATGACCATCAGCGCCACCGGCGAAGCCCTGCGGACCGCCTTGGATGGCCCGTTCCATGCCATCAAGCAACGATGGCGCACCGATGTCACCGCCGCCGACATCGTCCGCGACCCCGCCCTGACCCTGACCGAGGCCCGGGCATGGGTGCTCTCCCACCTGCGCGCGCTGCCACCACGGAAGCTGGCCATCGCCGGGTTCCCCGACGAATACGGCGGCCAGGGCACCCAGGGCGATTCGGTGGCCCATTTCGAAATGCTCGCCCTGGGCGACCTCAGCCTCACCATCAAGTCGGGGGTCCAGCACGGCCTCTACGGTGGCGCGCTGGTGAACTTGGGCACCCGCTGGCACCACGACACCTTCCTCCCCGACGCTGTCAGTCTCGCCACCCCCGGAGTCTTCGCTATGACCGAACTGGGGCATGGTTCTGATGTGGCCAATATCGAGACCACTATCACCTACGTCCCCGAGACCGACGAACTGGAGATCACCAGCCCTACCCCCACCGCAACCAAGGCTTACCTGGGCAATGCTGGGCGCGATGGCCGCGCCGCAGTTGTCTTCGGCCAGCTGATAGTCGACGGCGAGCAGCACGGAGTACATGTGGTTCAGGTGCCTATCCGTACTGACGACGGGACCGATCTGCCCGGCATCACCACCGGTGACCAGGGCCACAAGGGCGGCCTGCTGGGCGTGGACAACGGGACCATCCGGTTCGACAAGGTGAGGGTTCCCCGGATCCACCTGCTGGACAGGTACGGCGGCATCGACGCCGATGGCAGCTACCACTCCGCCATCGCCTCACAGAATGCCCGGTTCTTCACCATGCTGGGCACCCTGGTCCGGGGCCGCATCTGCGTGGGCGGCGGGGCAGCGTCGGCCACCCGCAAGGCCCTGACGATAGCCACCTCGTATGCGCTGAGGCGGCGCCAGTTCCGGATGCCCGGGAGGAGTACCGAGATTCTCCTGCTCGACTACCAGACCCACCAGCTGAAACTTCTCCCCGAGATCGCCCGGGCCTACGCCTACGGCTTCGCCATGAACGACCTGGCCCTGGCCCTGCAGCAGGTGATAGACGCCGACGGCACTGATCCCCGGGCGGCACGGCAACTGGAAACCCGGGCCGCCGGCATGAAGGCACTGCTGACCCGGTGGGCCAATGACACTATCCAGGTCTGCCGCGAGGCCTGCGGTGGCGCCGGATTCTTCAGCGAGAATGGCCTCACCCTGTTGCGCCAGGATGCCGACGTCTTCGCCACCTTCGAGGGCGACAACACAGTCTTGATGCAGCTGGTGGCCAAGGCCCTCCTGGTCGACTATCAGCAGACCTGGGGAGAACTAGACCTGCGCGGCACTGCACAGGCCACCGCACGGATGGTGGGCGAGACCGTGCTGGAGCGCACCACCGCGAAGTCGGTGATAGATCGACTCGCCAGTGCCGCCCGGAATGCCGGTGGAGATCCGCTCCGCTCTCGCGGCTGGCAACTCGGGGTCTTCGAGGACCGGGAGCGGCACATCGTCGAGGGATTGGCCCGCAGGATGCGGGCCGCCAGCCAGCACACCGATTCAGCAGCCTCGTTCGCGGCCACCAATGCGCTGCAGGATCACATGCTTGCGGCCGCCCGGGCACACACGGACAGGATCGTGCTGGAGGCCTTCATCGCTGGAATTGGCACCTGCACAGATGGCTACATTCGCTCATTGCTCACCCAGCTCTGCGACCTGTACGCGCTGAGCACGCTGGCCGAGCATCGGGCGTGGCTGATGGAGCACGACCGGATTGACGCGGCCAGGAGCCGGGCCATCACCCAGGCCGTCGAAGATCTCTGCGCCGAGATCCGCCCGCGCGCCCAGGAGATCATGGAAGGGCTGGGAGTCCCACCAGAATGGCTGAACTCCGCGATGCTGGCCGATCAGTCAGCAGCCGACGCACCCGCAGCCGAGAACACAACGGTTCCAGCGTCCTATGCCGTGGAAGGGATCGCTGGGCTGGAGGACCAGCCCCAGCCGGGGCGTCGGCCCAGGTAGACGGGGTCGCGGTGGTGGTGGCCACGATGGTGCCACCACCGGACTGACTCGGCGTGACGCGCTGGTCGAGTCGGCTGTTGGCTGAACATCTGGGCGGTGTTTCAAACATGTGGGTCGCCAAGATCTGGCGTAGGTGGGGCCTGCAGCCGTGGCGGCAGGAAACGTTCAAGTTCTCTACCGATTCAGAGTTGGAGACCAAGGTCCGCGACGTTGTGGGCCTGTACCTGAATGAGGTTCTCCCCGAACCGCGGAGGCATCAATAATAGGGATTGACCTGGTGGCCTTTTTCTGCGTTTCGGTGGGTGGTGTCAGTTGTCTTGCTGGTCGTGTGGGGGGTGTTTGTTGTCGGTGTCGGGGCTTGTTGGTGGGTGGGGTGTGGTTGGTTTTGGTTTGGTGGTGGGGTCGTGTGGGTGGGGTGTGTCGATCCATTCGGCGGGTCTTTCGTCGGTGCGGTAGAGGAGGTAGCCGCGTTTGGGGGTGTGTGGGGCGATGGTGTACAGACGGGGTGTTATCGGACTCTACCCGCCACCGCCGAGAGCAGGCGAAACCAGCTGCCCCGCGCACTCACTGACGCTGAGCGTGAGCAGCTTCAACCTGTGGGCTCGTCGGGCTAGCTCGGCTTTCGACACCTCCACCCGAACACCAACACGCCGTCACCAGAGCTGCCCCGCAGGGGCCACCGCTCCGGGCGAAGCCCCGGGACGGCGTAGCGACCATGGGTCGATAGGGTCTCCCTATGTTCCCGGTGGTCACCAGTCAGGCAGTCCGGAAGGCCGAACAGGCCTGGTTCGCCGCCCATCCCGGCGAGGATCTCATGGCCCGGGCGGCCAGCGCGGTAGCCCAAGCCGCGGCCGAGATGCTGGGCGATGCCGAGAGTGCGACCGGGCCTGCCCGGGTCCTGGTAGTCGCGGGCGCGGGAAACAACGCCGGAGATTCCCTGTTTGCTGCAGCCGAGCTGGCGTCCCGCGCCAGGTACCCGGTGGTACTCGAAGTCTGGCCCACCGCCGGGTCCACCCACGAGGCCGGGCTCGCGGCCGCGCTCGCCCAGGGCGCCACGGTGGTCACTGCCGAGGCCGCACTGCATCAGGTTGCCAGCGTCAGCCTGATCATCGATGGGGTTTCTGGCCTGGGCGGCCGTCGGGGGCTCTCCGCACCGGTAGCTGCGCTCGCCGAGGCCGCCGAATCCCACCAGACCCCGGTCCTCGCCGTGGACCTGCCCAGCGGCATCGCCGCGGATCATCCCGGCCTCGGCGCCAGCTTCCGGGCCACCCGCACCGTAACCTTCATCGGACACAAGTGTGCCCAGGTGGCGTTACCGGCAGCGAGCCGCTGCGGGGTCGTCACCCTGGTCGATATCGGCGTCGAGGTGCCATCCGCCACCTGGTTCGCCGTCGAGCCTGCGGATCTGGCCAGCTGGTACCCGTGGCCAGGGCCGATGAGCGACAAGTACTCCCGGGGCGTCGTCGGCTGCGACACCGGATCAGAGACCTATCCCGGGGCAGCCGTGCTCAGCTGCTCCGGAGCCCTCCATGCCGGGGCTGGCCTGGTCCGCTATGCCGGGCCAGCACGGTCGGCGGTCTTGGCCGCCCATCCCAGCGTGGTCGCATCATTCGATGAGCAGCACCCAGGACGGGTGCAGGCATGGGTGTGTGGTTCCGGATGGCCCGAGCTCGATGCCGACCGACGGGCCCGACGCTTGGCCGATGGCGTCCCCCTGGTGCTGGATGCGGCAGCCTTGCTCGATCCACCTTCTGATCTGGACGCGACCAGCGTCCTAACGCCCCATGCTGGCGAGCTGGCGCAGCTGCTTGGTGTCAGCCGCTCAGCAGTGGCCGAGGACCCGCTCGCCCATGCACGTCGGGCGGCGCAGGAAAGCGGCGCCTGTGTCTTGCTCAAGGGGGCCGCCCAGTATTCGGTTCATCCTGACGGACGAGTCTTGATAGCAGAGCCAGGCCCGGCCTGGAGTGCCACGGCCGGATCCGGCGACGTGCTCGCTGGCATGATCGGCGCACTCATCGCGGCGAGGGTGGAGACCTGGCAGGCCGCCGCCCTGGCAGCATCACTCCAGGCCCGAGCAGCCCGAGCCTGTCCCGGCCCGCACCCCCCGGATCACGTGGCCAGCCGGGGACTCCCCCAGGCGATAGCAACGCTGATGCCAGCACCGCCGGGCCTACCAGTAGGCTAGACCGCCGTGACCGATGACCTACTGCCTGCCCTGATCGCGGGGATCGATCAGGCCCTCCCAGAGGCCGCCTCCCTGCGGCGTGCTATTCATGCCGACCCGCACCTGGGCGGCGACGAGGCCGACACCCGAGACGCCGTCACCACGGCATCGCCCTGGCTGGACTGGAAACCGGTGGCAGAAACCGGTGCGTTCGCCCAGGTGGGTCCGGTTGGCCCGGCGGTCGGGATCCGAGCCGAGCTGGACGCCCTCCCGATTGCCGAAGCCACGGGGGTGGAATGGGCCTCCGGACGACGCGGCATCATGCACGCTTGCGGCCACGATCTCCACCTGGCTGCGCTGTGGGCGCTGCTGTCGGCAGCCCGAACCCTGGATCTCCCCCGTGCGATAGTGCCTATCCTGCAGCCCCGGGAGGAGAGTTCCCCACCTGGCGCCGGGGATGTGGTGGCCTCCGGCATGCTCGAGGAGGCCGATGTGCAGGCCATGGTGGCGGTGCACGTGCAGCCCCAGGTGGAGCGGGGTGTCATCTCTACGGGCGCGGGCGCGGTCAATGCCGCCTTCGACGCTTTCGAGATCACCCTCACTGGGCGCGGCGGGCACGGCGCCTATCCCCATGCAGCCCTGGATCCGCTCACGGTGCTGGCCACCATCGTCACCAACCTGAACGACGTCTCCGCACGAACCATCGACCCAACCCATCCTGCGGTGATTTCGGTGGGGAGTTTCCACGCTGGTACCGCGGCGAACGTAATCTCCGAGACCGCGACCTGTCGAGGAACCATCCGAACCTTCAACGAAACCGACCGCGCCGCTCTCCATGAGGCCATCGCCAGACTAGCCGAAGGGATCGCCCTCGCCCATGGAGTGACCGCTCACACAATCTTCACCCGGGGCGGGCCGGCCTTGGTCAACGACGCCGCGCTGGTGCAGCGCACCGATGCGATCCTGACCGCCGCCGGAATTCCGATGGCCACATCGGCGTTCAGGTCCTGCGGCTCGGATGACTTCGCCGAATACGGCCAGGTCGTTCCCTCGCTGATGTCCTTCGTCGGGACCGGGGCGGTGGACGGGATCGGGCTGCACCACGCTCAGTTCCTTCCCGGCCGGGACACCCTGCGGCTAGCGGCCGTCACCCTGGCCAGCGCCTATGTGGCAGCGACCGATTCCCTCCGGTAGGCCCCTCAATGCGTTCACCCCAGAAAAGACGTCAGAATGCCGACCAGGAGCACGGCTGCCGCCAGCAGGCCACAGCCGAGTTCCATGAGCATACCCAGGCCCACTGAGGTAAGCGCGGTCCAACTGCTCCGGAGCGCTTCTGGTACCTGACGGACCCGCCACCATTCCATCCCGAACAGTCCGACGACGAAGCCGACAAGCAATCCCAGGAACGGCAGCACGAACAGGCCCACCACCCCACAGATAACACCGACCATCACCGACCGGTTCGGAATCTCCCGCTCTTTGAGCCGCTTACCGGTGATGACATAGGAGGCGCTCGCACCCGCGACGGTCAGCACCGCGCCGACGCCGAAGACCAGCCACCCCGTAGAGCTGCCACCGAAGAGCGCCCACACCAACAGGCCCGACAGAATCGCCAGGCTGCCGGGCAACACCGGCACCACGATGCCGCAAACCCCGACGATAGTCAGCGCCACGGCCAGGACAGCAACCAGTTCAGCAGGCACGGTCTCAGCCTAGGCGAGCGAGATCAGCTCGGCGTAGTCATCGGTCCACAAGTCCTCATCCCCATCGGGCAAGAGCAGCACCCGGTCCGGCTGCAATGCCGCGACCGCCCCTTCATCGTGGGTGACCAGGATCACCGCCCCGGCATAGGTCCGGATCGCTTGCAGCACCTCCTGCCGCGAGGCCGGGTCCAGGTTGTTGGTGGGCTCATCCAGCAGCAGCACATTGGCCGCCGACACCACCAGCATCGCCAGCGCCAGCCTGGTCTTCTCACCGCCAGAGAGGACCCGGGCAGGCTTGTCCACATCATCGCCGCTGAACATGAATGATCCGAGAATGTTGCGCACTTCAGTGTCATTGAGATCCGGTGAGGCAGACATCATATTTTCCAGCACGGTACGGCCCACGTCGATGGTCTCGTGCTCCTGGGCGTAGTAGCCCAGGCGCAGGCCGTGTCCCGGGAGCACCTGGCCGGTATCAGGGCTCTCGATCCCCGACAGCAGCCGTAGCAGGGTGGTCTTTCCGGCACCGTTCAGCCCGAGCACCACCACATTCGCACCCCGGTCGATGGCCAGGTCAACCCCGGTGAACACCTCCAGAGAGCCGTAGCTCTTGGAAAGATCGGCCGCGGTTAGCGGAACCCGACCGCAGGGTGCCGGTTCGGGGAACCTGAGGGCCGCCACCCGATCCACGGCCCGCTCATCCTCGGTCTCGGCCAACAACCGCTCCGCGCGCCGCAACATATTCTGGGCCGCCACAGCCTTGGTGGCCTTGGCGCCCATCTTCTCGGCCTGCTCCTTGAGCCTGATCGCCTTGCGTTCGGCATTGGCCCGTTCGCGACGCCGTCGCTTCTCATCAGTCTCCCGCTGGACCAGATACTTCTTCCAATCCAGCGAATACTGATCGACTTCGGCCCGGTTAGCATCCAGATGGAATACCTTGTTGACCACAGCTTCCAGCAGACCGGTGTCGTGGGAAATTATGAGCACCCCACCCGGATACCCGGCCAGGAAGCCCCGCAGCCAGGTTATCGAATCCGCATCCAAGTGGTTCGTCGGCTCGTCGAGCAGCAGCACGTCCGCCCCGGAGAACAGGATTCGAGCCAACTCCACCCGCCGTCGCTGCCCGCCCGACAAGGTATCCAACGCCTGGCCCAACACCCGATCGTCCAGTCCCAGATTCGCTGCAATCCGCGCGGCCTCGGATTCGGCAGGGTATCCGCCGGCGGCGGCCAACTCGGCCTCAGCACGGGCATAGCTCTGCATGCGGGCATCCCGTTCGGCGTCCGTATCGGCCTCCGCCATCGCCACCGCATGACTATCCAATCGGCGCAGGATCTGGTCAAGACCCCGGGCTGAGAGAATCCGGTCTTTGGCCACCATGCCTACATCGCCGGTGCGGGGATCCTGGGGTAGGTAACCTATGTGCCCGGTCACCCGAATCCGGCCACCAGCTACCTGGCCCTCACCGGCTAAGGCCCGGGTCAGTGTCGTCTTTCCGGCACCATTGCGCCCCACCAACCCCACCCGATCCCCACCGGCAATCTGGAACGACGTGGAGCCAATCAGGGTGCGGGCTCCCACGGCCAACGACAGGTCCTGGGCGACGATCACGAGGTGCCACTCTAGCGCCCCGTACCAACCCGGGCAGATGATGCTACGTTCCTTGGCGCTCGCCCCCTAGGCTGGGCCCATGGCGGACCAGGTTGAGTCGAAGTCACCCACGCCCCTCGTGGTCATGGGAACCCTCGCGGCCATCGTCGTCATTCTTATCGGGATGCGGGAATTCGCCAGCATTCTGGGGCCGTTCTTCCTGGTGATCAGCCTGTTCATCGCTGCCTATCCGATCCAGCCGAAGTTGGTCAGCCTCGGGGTGCCGCGCGCGCTCGCATCCACAGCATTGGGGCTGGTGGTCTTCGCCATCTTGGGCGCCTTCTTCTATGCACTCGGCTGGGCCTTGACCTCGCTGATTCAAACGCTGCCCGGCTACCAGGACGAGTTCTGGTCGCTCTACACCGCCACCGTGGAGTGGCTGTCCACCCTCGGCGTCTCCGAGGCCGAGGTCCTGCAGGTGATGCAGGGCATCAACCCGGCCAGCTTTGCCAGCGTGCTGCAGAGCCTGCTCCGCGAACTGACAGATATCGTCACCGTGCTAGCGGTGCTCATAACCATGGTCTTCATGATGGCGATCGACTCTGGCACCTTCGCCCTGCGCAACCACGTGCTCAACCGGCACCAGCCCCGGGTGTGGCTATCGGTAGTCGACTACACCCTGGGCGTGCGCCGCTACTGGGTGGTCACCACCCTGTTCGGTCTGCTGGTCGCGGTGATAGACACCTTTGCCCTGATGGCACTCCAGGTTCCGCTGGCGCTGGTCTGGGGGATCCTGTCCTTTCTCACGAACTACATCCCCAACATTGGCTTCCTGATTGGGGTCGTACCCCCAACACTGATGGCCCTGCTCGCCAACGATCCGCTCACCGCACTGCTGGTCATCGGCGTGTACGCGGTGGTGAACTTCGTGATTCAAGCCGTGATCCAGCCCAAGTTCAACGGTGACGCCGTCGGCGTGACCGCCACGGTGGCATTGCTCTCCCTGATGCTGTGGGGCGGGATTCTGGGTGCCCTGGGTGCCTTGCTCGCGCTCCCGATGACGTTGCTGGCGAAGGCGCTCTTCATCGACCACGACCCGAACATGCGCTGGTTGAATACCTTCATCTCCAACGAGCCCGAGACCGGAAATCCCGGGGTGGTTGCCTCCGTGACCGGACCCACACCCACCGGGGAGCCAGATCAATCACTGGCCGAGGCCGTGGAACTCGTCACAGCCGAGAATGCGCCCACCGAGGCGGCGCCCACGGAAGAGTCAGAAGCCGAACTGGCCGAGGCTCACGACACCACAACTCCCGGCGATCCATGCCCGGATCCGGGCGCGGACGGCTCCACAGATCAGAGGTTGTAACCGACCGCCCGCAACTGCTCGCGCCCGTCGTCGGTGATGTGGTCCAGCGTCCACGGCGGCAGCCAGACCCAGTTGATCGTGGCCGAGTTCACCAGCGGTGCCAGCGCGACCTGTGTGTCGTACTCGATCCTGTCAGTCAGCGGACAGGTGGGCGAAGTCAGAGTCATATCGATGGTGGCATTGAGCTCATCATCGAGGTGGACTCCGTAGACCAGCCCGAGGTCGACCACATTCACCATCAGTTCGGGGTCGACAACATCCCGCATCGCCTCTTCAATGTCCTCGATGGTGGGGCTGGACACCGTTCCCGTAGGCGCCTCCGGGAAGGTGTCCTTGACCAGGTCGGATGGGCGGGTTTCTGAATCAGTCACTGTTCCTCCTCAGCATGGGCAAGGGCTTGCGCGGTGGCATCCTTCCAGGCCGACCAGCCTAAGAGGGCACATTTTACCCGCGCCGGAAACTGGGCGACGCCGGCAAAGGCGATGGCGTCCTCCAGCAGCTCTTCATCGGGCTCGATCAGCCCCTTTCCGTGCATGACCTCAGAAAACGCCTCCGAGATCACCATCGCCTCGGCCACGGTCTTGCCGATGACCAGATCCGTCATCACTGAGGTCGACGCTTGCGAGATCGAACACCCCACAGCGTCGTAGCTCACATCTACAATCTCGCCCTGGTCCAGGCGGACACGGAGCAGGATCTCGTCACCGCAGGTGGGGTTCACGTGGGTGACCTCCGCCTGATAGGGATCGCGGAGACCGCTGTGATGTTTCGCCTTGTAGTGGTCCAGGATTATCTCCTGGTACAGCTGTTCAACGCTCATCGGGCACCCTCGAAGAAGCCGCGGGTGTAGTCGAGCGCTTCAGCCAGCTGGTCGATCTCGTCCGTTGTCGTATACAGGTAGGCCGAGGCCCGGGTAGAGGCCTGGATTCCCAGCCGATGGTGCAACGGCCGTGCACAATGATGGCCGCCACGCACTGCCACCCCGCGGCTGTCAAGGAACTGCATCAGGTCGTGCGGGTGCACCTCCAGCCCCTCCGCGGTGGTGAGGGTGAACGAGATGGCGCTGCCCCGCTCCACCGGTTCTGTCGGGCCGAGGATGCTCAGGCCAGCCACCTGCGGCAACCGATCCAGCGCGTAGCTGGTGATCGCCTGCTCGTGCGCGGCGATCCGGTCCATTCCCACGGTGGTGAGATAGCCGACGGCGGCACCCAGGCCAACCGCCTGAATTATTGGCGGAGTCCCGGCCTCAAAGCGGGCTGGAGGTGGCGCAAAGGTGGATCCCTCCATCCGCACCACCTCGATCATCTCCCCACCACCGAGGAAGGGCGGCAGTTCCGCCAGCAGGTCATAGCGACCCCAGAGCATCCCGATGCCGGTGGGTCCACACATCTTGTGGCCGGTGAAGGCCACCAGATCGGCCCCCCAGTCGGCGACCTTGACCGGGCCATGCGGCACCGCCTGGGAGGCGTCCACCACCATCAATGCGCCCACGGCGTGCGCCTGCCCGGCCACGGTCGCCACCGGGAAAACAGTACCGAGTGTATTGGAGACCGCTGCCAGGGAGACCACCCGAGTCCGGGCATTGATAAGCTCATCGGCATCGGCCCGATCCAGATCAAGTCGACCGTCATCGGTGACATCGAACCAGCGCAAGGTAGCTCCGGTCCGCTCACACAACAATTGCCACGGAACAATGTTGGAATGGTGCTCGGCTACCGAGATCACCACCTCATCTCCGGGGCCTAGCCGGAGATGTTGGCCTAGCGTGTGCGCCACCAGATTGAGTGCTTCCGAGGCGTTCTTGGTGAATACCAGTTCCTCGGCTGCACCGCCCACGAACCCGGCGATCGCCTCCCGGGCCCCGTCATAGGCTGCGGTGGCCTCAGCTCCTAGGGTATGCATGGCGCGTGCCACATTCGCGTTGTGCTGGCCAGCGAACTCACTCATGGCCGCCAGCACGGCGGCCGGCTTCTGGGAGGTGTTCGCCGAATCGAGATAGGCCAGCCGATGACCGTTTACCTGACGGGCCAGGATCGGGAAGTCATCCCGGACGGCCTCCGGCAGGGCGGGGGTGAGGGTGTCCGCCGGTTCCCCCGCGGACACCACCGTGGTCGGCTCAGGCATTCGCCCGTGCCGCGGCGACGTACCCGTCATATCCGGTCCGCTCCAACTCGTCGGCGAGTTCGGCGCCTCCCTCGGCAACCACCCGACCGTCCACATAGACGTGCACTACATCGGGCTTGATGTACTGCAGGATCCGGGTGTAGTGCGTGATCAGCATCACCCCACGATCGCCCTGTCCGGTGAACTGGTTGACCCCATCGGAGACCACCCGGAGGGCATCGATGTCGAGGCCAGAATCGGTCTCGTCAAGGATGGCGTACCGAGGGTTGAGCAGTTGGAGCTGCACGATTTCGGCGCGCTTCTTCTCACCGCCGGAAAAGCCCTCATTGAGCGACCGGGACGAGAAGGAGCTGTCCAGGCCGAGCGTGCCCATGGCGGCGTTGACATCCTTGACCCAGGTGCGCACCTTCGGCGCTTCCCCGTCGAGTGCGGTCTTGGCCGTCCGCAAGAAGTTCGACATCGAGACCCCGGGCACCTCCACCGGGTACTGCATGGCCAGGAACAGGCCAGCCCGCGCCCGCTCATCCACGGTCAACTCGGTGAGTTCAGTACCGTCGAGGGTGACCGAGCCACTGGTTATCTGGTACTTAGGGTGTCCGGCCAAGCTGTAGGCCAGAGTGGACTTCCCCGAGCCGTTGGGGCCCATGATGGCGTGTACCTCGCCGGGATTGATGGTGAGGTTGACCCCCTTGAGGATCTGCTTGGGACCCTCCTCGGTCAGAACATCAACATGAAGATCGGAGACAACAAGAGACACGGATTCACTCCTGGATCGGATTGGCAAGGTCGACGAGTACCTCGTCGCCCTCGATAAGAACGGGATAGACGGGGACGGGTTGGGTGGCGGGCAGATCCAGCGGATCACCGGTGCGCAGATCGAACCGGCTGCCGTGGGCGAAGCACTCCAAAGTGCACTCATCGACCTCGCCCAGGCTCAGCATCACCCGGCCATGGCTGCACTCATCATGAATGGCGAACCATTCCCCCTCGGTGGCCACGATGGCAACCAGGGTGCCGTCGATATCGACTCCCAAGGGCTTGTCGGGAGTGACATCGGCGACGTCACAGGCTTTCGACCAGGCCATCAGGATCCCAGTGCGGCGGTAGCTGTGAGTTCCTGCTCCACCTCCGCGACGAGACGTTCTTCCACGTCGGCGACCCCGATCCGGCGGATGATGTCCACGAAGAACCCCATCACCACCAGGCGCCGGGCCTCCACCGGGTCGATACCCCGGCTGGTCAGGTAGAACAGGTGCTCATCGTCGAAGCGTCCGGTGGTCGAGCTATGCCCGGCTCCGGCGATCTCCCCGGTTTCAATTTCGAGGTTCGGCACCGAGTCGGCCCGAGCGCCCTCGGTGAGCACCAGGTTCTTGTTGGTCTCGTAGGTCTCGATCCCTTCAGCGACCTTGCGGATGAGGACATCACCCACCCACACCGCATGCGCATCCTGACCCTGCAGCGCTCCGCGGTAGTCGACATTGCTGGTCGTGTGCGGCGCATTATGGTCCACGAACAACCGATGCTCAATGTGCTGGCCGGCGTCGGCGAAGTACACCCCGAACAACTCCGCTGAGCCACCGGGACCGGCATAGCTCACGTTGGTGTGCAGGCGCACCACATCACCGCCAAAGCTGACGTTCACGTGGCGGAAGCTCGCATCCCTCCCCACGCGGGCCTCATGCTGCCCCGCATGGAGTGCGTCGTCGGCCCAGTCCTGGATCGAGACGAAGGTGAGGGAGGCGCCGTCCTGCACGTCGATCTCGACGTTCTCTAGCTGCTGAACCGAACCCGTGTGATCGAAGACCACTGTTGCCGAACTGTTGGGCTCAGCCACAATCACATGCACAGCATCCGAACGGACCGAAGCCGACCTGCCGTCTATCGACAGGCGGATAGGCTCATCGATGGCGGTCCCGGCAGGGATCCGCACATAGGTCGCGGTCGGAGCGCCGGCATCGGCGAGCGCCGCCGGTCGATCCCCCGGTACCAGCACGGTGCCCCGGGGCGCCTGTCCGGCAGCCAACGACTCCAGCGTTATCGGAGCCGGAGCACGCAGGGTGTAGTCGACCGCTGTCGCATCGGCAGGCGTCTCGGCCAGCAGCGGCGCAATCCGATTCAGGGGCGTGAACCGCCAGACCTCTTCCCGGCCATGGGGCTGCGGATGGTGGGCCAGATCAAAGCTGGGCTTCGGGTGCAGGTGAGACTCAACAGTCTCCACGGCACCCGCGACATTGGGAACGTCGATAACAGTCACGGTGGTGTGTCCTTTCCGCGGGCCTCAGCCCACGGCTCCTTCCATTTGAAGTTCGATGAGCCGATTCAGCTCCAGGGCATATTCCATGGGCAGTTCCCGAGCGATGGGCTCGACGAAGCCGCGGACAATCATCGCCATCGCCTCATCCTCCTCCATTCCCCGTTGCATGAGGTAGAAGAGTTGGTCATCCGACACCTTGGAGACCGTGGCCTCATGGGCCATCTGGACATCGTCTGTCTGGACATCGACGTAGGGATAGGTGTCCGAACGGCTCACGGTGTCCACCAGCAGCGCATCGCATTTCACCGAACTAGCCGAATGCCGGGCTTGCGGTTGCACCTCGACCAGGCCCCGATAGGACGCACGACCGCCGGAGCGGGCCACTGACTTGGAAATTATGGAACTGGAGGTGTGCGGTGCGGCATGCACCATCTTGGAACCGGTGTCCTGATGCTGGTCCTCCCCGGCGAAGGCTATCGACAAAGTCTCACCGCGGGCGTGCTCCCCGAGCAGCCACACCGCCGGGTACTTCATGGTCACCTTGGAGCCGATGTTGCCATCGATCCACTCCATAGTGGCACCCTCTTCACAGGTGGCGCGCTTGGTGACCAGGTTGTACACATTGTTCGACCAGTTCTGGATAGTGGTGTACCGCACCCGGGCACCCTTCTTGACCACGATCTCGACGACAGCACTGTGCAGCGAGTCCGACTTGTAGATCGGCGCGGTGCAGCCTTCGACATAGTGAACATAGGAGTCCTCATCGGCGATGATCAGCGTCCGCTCGAACTGCCCCATGTTCTCGGTATTTATCCGGAAGTAGGCCTGCAGCGGAATGCTGACGTGCACCCCCTTGGGGACATAGACAAAGGAGCCACCCGACCACACGGCGGTGTTAAGGGCTGCGAATTTGTTATCTCCCACCGGGATCACAGTGCCGAAGTACTCCTCGAAGAGCTCGGGATGCTCTTTCAGCGCAGTGTCGGTATCCAGGAAGATGACACCTTGACGTTCCAGCTCCTCGTTGATCTTGTGGTAAACCACCTCGGACTCATACTGGGCTGCCACCCCGGCCACCAACCGGGCCTTCTCGGCCTCGGGGATTCCCAGCCGGTCATAGGTGGTCTTGATGTCTTCAGGCAGGTCCTCCCAGCTGGTGGCCTGCTGCTCGGTCGACTTGACGAAGTACTTGATGTTGTCGAAGTCGATATCGGACAAATCGGCGCCCCAGCTGGGCATCGGCTTGCGCTCGAAGAGCTTGAGCCCACGGAGCCGCCGTTGCAGCATCCACTCCGACTCATCCTTGCGCGCCGAGATGTCAGTGACGACCTCGGCATTGAGTCCGCGCTTGGCTGACGCTCCTGCAGTATCGGAATCGTGCCAACCGAAACGGTAATTGCCGAGCGCCTCCAGGTGCTCGTCCTGGGTTGCGCCGAGGCCGGGGGCCTGAGTCTGAGTCACCTAGGAGACCTTTCTCTCAACAGGGTGCGGAATATGAGTGGTACACACCCCATCGCCGTGGGCGATGGTGGCGATCCGCTGGACATGGCTATCAAGCAGTTCAGCGAAAACCCGAGTTTCGGCCGCGCAGAGTTCGGGGAACTCCCGAGCAACGTGAGCCACCGGGCAGTGGTACTGACACAGTTGCGTGCCGGTAGCAACTGGCTCCAATGAGGTGACGTAGCCGAGCTGGTCCAGCGCCGTGGCCAGAGTGCGGGTCAGCGAATCATCTGTCGATTCAGTGGAGCGGAATTCGGTGTGAATCTCGGCCATGGTGCGGTCGGCGAAGTCAACCACCGCCTGCTCCCCGCCGCGCTCGCGCAGGAACTCCAGCGCCCGGATCGCCAGCACATCGTAGGCCTGATAGAACTCGGCGCGACCGGCGTCGGTGAGACAAAAGACCTTCGCGGGGCGACCACGGCCCCGATGTCCATAGACCCGCTGCTCGCGACTGGTGAGGTGCCCCACCTCGAGCAGCACCGCCAAGTGCCTCCGGATCGCTGCCGGAGTCAGGCTCAGCCGTTCGGCCAAGGCCGCCGCAGTGGAGGGTCCATGCTCCAGGATCGACCGGGCCACCCGGTCACGGGTCGACGCGTCATCGAGCGAATTATCAACACTCGCCTGCTCGTCGGTTTTCACTAGATCATCATTGCATAATCCAGGGCAGTCTCAAGGGCACCCGGAGGCTAGCCGAGGTGAGGCTAACCTAACTTGTCTTGACCCCGCAGCGCAGGGCGGCTTGCCACAGCAGGTATCTGCCCCCCATAGTGTGCGAATGACGCATCCAGGTCTGGATGCGTCATGTCCGGTACCGCACATCCAGGGGGTTCCGTGTCACTTCAGCCAACGACGACTCGTCCAGCGGTGCGCCGCCTGTCCGCGCTCGTCCTCGCGGTCACACTGGTCAGCCTCGCGGGCTGCACTGCGCCACCGGTAGGTCAAGGGGGCACCCCCGGCGGAGAGGCAAATCTGCAGTTGCCGGATCTGGCCGCCGCCACCTTCTTCGACGGCATCGACGGCCGCTCACTCCTCATGGTGGGGGTGCTGATCAGCCTGGCTGGTTTGCTCTTCGGGCTGACGACCGTCCTGGGGCTGCACAAATTGCCTGTGCACCACGCGATGCGCACGGTCTCGGAGTTGATCTACTCCACCTGCAAGACCTATTTGCTGCAACAGGGCAAGTTCTTGTTGCTGCTGTGGTCCTTCACCGCGACGGTGATCTTCATCTACTTTACTTTCCTGGTGGGCTCACCGCTCGGCCAGGTCCTTATAATTCTCACCTTCAGCCTGCTGGGCATGGCTGGCAGCTACGGCATCGCCTGGTTCGGCATCCGGGTGAACACCTTCGCCAATAGCCGTACCGCATTCGCCTCGCTCCGCGGACGCCCCTACCCGGTCCACCACATACCGCTGCGCGCCGGGATGAGTATCGGCACGGTCCTCATTTCCCTGGAACTTTTCATGTTGCTAGGAATTCTGCTGCTGCTCCCCGGGGAGATCGCCGGATCCTGCTTCATCGGGTTCGCCATCGGAGAATCACTGGGCGCCTCGGCCCTCCGGATCGCTGGCGGCATCTTCACCAAGATCGCCGACATCGGGTCAGACCTGATGAAGATCGCCTTCAAGATCAAGGAGGACGACGCCCGCAACCCCGGCGTCATCGCCGACTGCACCGGGGACAATGCCGGCGATTCAGTAGGCCCTTCGGCAGACGGCTTCGAAACCTATGGCGTCACCAGCGTGGCCCTGGTGACGTTCATCATGCTGGCGGTGAGCCCCAACGTCCTCCCCGAGGCAGCGGTCGTGCCAACCCAAGCCACCCTGCTGACCTGGCTGTTCTTCGTGAGCGCCATCATGATAGTTACCTCCCTGACCGCCTACGCGATAAGTTCCCGGATAACCCGACGGCTTCACAACGACGCCGATCACATCGACTTCGAGCGGCCCCTCACCGAACTTGTCTGGACTACCTCGATCCTGTCAATCGTGGCCACCTTCGCCGTCTCGGCTCTGCTGATCCCCAATCTGGGTGACGGCACCCTGTGGTGGAAGATGGCGGCCATCATGAGTTGCGGGACCCTGGCTGGGGCGCTCATCCCCGAGTTGGTCAAGGTGTTCACCTCAGTCAAGAGCCGCCACGTCCGCGAAGTGGTCAAGTCCTCCCATCGTGGGGGCGCATCTCTCAATATCCTGTCGGGACTCGTCGCCGGGAACTTCTCCGCACTGTGGCTCGGGTTTGCCATCGTGGGGTTGATGGCCGCAGCCTGGTCCCTATCGCTCACCAGTCTGGGCAACATCATGGTCGCCCCCGGGGTTTTCGCCTTCGGCCTGGTCGCCTTCGGATTCCTGGCCATGGGCCCGGTCACGATCGCCGTGGACAGCTACGGCCCGGTCACCGACAATGCGCAGTCCATCTATGAACTCTCCACTATCGAGGATCTGCCCGATATCGACGCCGAGGTCACCCGGGACTTCGGCTTCGACATCCAGTGGGACGTGGCCAAGCGGCTGCTGGAGGAGAACGACGGCGCTGGCAATACTTTCAAGGCGACTGCGAAGCCGGTACTCATCGGCACGGCCGTGGTGGGTGCCACCACCATGATCTTCTCGATAGTTATCGGCCTCACCTCCGGGATGACCACCAATATCGACAAACTATCACTGCTCTACGCCCCCTTCCTGTTGGGCCTGATTACCGGCGGGGCGGTGATCCACTGGTTCGCCGGGGCTTCAATCCAGGCGGTCACTACCGGATCCTTCCGTGCAGTCGGGTTCATTTCCGACACCATTAGGCTCGATGGGGTTCGCCAAGCCTCCGCCGACGATTCCCGGCAGGTGGTGGAGATCTGTACCGTCTATGCCCAGCGCGGCATGTTCAATATCTTTCTGGGCGTCTTCTTCGCCACCTTGGCCTTTGCCTTCATCGACCCGTTCTTCTTCATTGGCTACCTCATCTCGATCGCCATCATCGGGCTCTACCAAGCAGTATTCATGGCCAATGCAGGGGGGGCCTGGGACAACGCCAAAAAGATAGTCGAGGTGGATCTGGCGGCCGGGGGGACCCCACTCCATGATGCCGCCGTGGTCGGGGATACCGTAGGTGACCCCTACAAAGACACCAGTTCGGTAGCACTCAACCCCATTATCAAGTTCACTACCCTGTTTGGGCTGCTCGCTGTCGAACTCGGGGTTCTGCTGCGCCATTCCAATCTGCACGCCCTCGTGGCCGGGCTTGCCGTGGTGTCATTCTTAGTCGCCCTTGCCTTCATGTGGCGTTCGTTCTATGCCATGCGCATTGATCAGGACATGATCACCCCAGAGCAGGCGGCGGGAACCCCGGCCATTGGCCTAGAATCGGGGAACTAGAGAGCCGGGAGAAAACCCCTACGATGTCACCCCTAGGGGGTCCACAGTATCTCACTAGGCACCGGTATTATTTACTCTCGTGCCTGTCTCTCTAGTGATTCCCCAACTAGTTGCCGCTGCTGTGCTCCTGCTCAGTGGCGTCGCTAAAGTTCGTGAACCCGAAGCCACTCGGGATGCCTTCAAGGCCCTCAAGCTACCCTCGACACTCACCAAGCTGGGCGCACCCCAGGCCTTGCCCTGGGCAGAGCTCATTCTCGGGCTCGGGTTAGTGGTGGGCTCCGGTGTTCCCTTGGTCTTGGCGAGTATCGGCACCCTGGGGTTGTTTGCCGCCTACGTTGTGGTGATCGCGGCCGCCCTACGCCGGGGCGAGGCGGTGCGGTGCGGCTGCTTCGGCAAGATCGGCGATCACAATGTCACTCAGCGGACGCTGGTGCGCAATATCCTCTTGGTGCTTACCGGGATCCTTGCGGTGTGGGGGGCGCTCGCTGGCGTGTCCACCTGGCAGCTCGTTCAAGACTCCCCTGCGGATCTCGGGTGGGTAGCCGGTGCCGCACTCACCGGCGCCGTCGCGGTCCTGATTCTGGGCAAGGGCAGCGCTGCCGAAACCATGATCGAGCCAGACGCGCATACGCCCACCCTGCTCCACCCGGACACTCAGGAGCGGGTACCGGTACATACCCTGTCCCACAGCCTGCTCGTCTTCCTGGAGCCCGGCTGCGGACCCTGCGAACGGGTGGCCGCTTCGTTGCCGCCCTGGCTCAACCACGATGCCCTCCGGATAATCCCGGTCCTGGAGAACACCGACCACCAGACCGAGACGCCGCTGCCGAGTTGGGGCGACCCCGATCACGCCGTCGGCGATACTCTGGCTGGCCCTTCCCGCCCGGTCGCCCTCCTCCTCGACAGCAGCGGACAAACCACCCAGGTAGCCCGGGGAGACGGTCCCATTCAGCAACTGATCGCCGAGTTCATCCCCGAAGCGGCCGAGTCGATCCAGCCCGAACCCACCGACACTGAGTTTGCGGACGCCCCGGACACCGCCGAGGCATCGTCCGACCCTGCGGACACGCTCCCCGTGGTGACTCCAGCAAGCCCGGCTCCGCTCCCGGAGCGCAATGGCGTCACGTCACATCGCATTCACTACACCGCACGCACCCGGCTGAGCCCCTTCCCGGAAGTGCCCCTGGCCGCAGTGTCGGCCGACCCCGACGACCCGGAGGCCTACTTCCGGGAGCCGATTCCGGCCGCCGTCCTGCTCGACCATCGCGGCACGCCGGTGCTGCTGCGCGAGCTCGCAGCCGAAGAACCCGTCCTCGCGATCGCGGTCGACTGCACGTGTAGCTCCACCCGCACGACGATGCCGAAACTTCCCGAGTGGGCCGACAGATTGCGCAACGTCAAGGTGATTCTGATCTCGACGATTCACCCGAGTTCCCTCCCCCAGTTCGAGGGGCTAGCCGAGCGCACGTATTACGACTACGGCACGCTCGCGGCCTCGGCGATGGGGATGCAGCAATCGCCGGCGGCGGTTCTGCTGGGCGCTGACGGGCTGCTCGCCGGTGGCCCGGTATACCTGGAAGAGATCGACGAGTTCGTCGATGCCATCGAAAGTGATCTGCGCACCAACGGCCTGCTCGAGGACGTCCTAGACTGAGGCAGGTGAGCACCGACCCCGGCCCCAGCACGTCCCTGCAGCGGTGGTCAGTGGCATCGCTGATAGCCAATACAGTCATCATCTGGACCGGAGCCTTGGTCCGGGTCACTGCGTCCGGGCTGGGCTGTCCCACCTGGCCACAGTGCACCTCGGGCAGCTACGTGCCCACCCCGGAGATGGGGCTGCATGGCGCGATCGAGTTCGGCAATCGGCTGATCACTTTCATCCTGGTCGCGGTAGCGCTGGGCACCTACGTCGTCGCGCGCCGGGGGGTACGCGCCGGAGTCACACCGGCGCGAGCCCAGACCCTGGCGCTGCTGATAGGTCTGGGGATCATGGCCCAGGCTGGCATCGGCGGACTGTCCGTGCTGACCAACCTGAACCCCTGGGTCGTAGGCCTGCACATGGTGGCGTCGGTGTCTCTCATGATCGTGTGTGTGGAGTTGCTCCACACCGCCTTCCGTCTTCGACCCCTTCCGGCCCCAGCGAGCCTGTCTGCGCTCACCCAGGTGGTGTTCTGGCTGGGCTTGGCCGTGATTGCCCTCGGGGTGGTCGTGACCGGCGCCGGCCCGCATGCCGGCGATGGTGGCGCCGCCCGCAACGGCCTCTCCCCCGAGTGGGCCGCCAAGGCACATGCCTGGGCGGTGTGGGCGTTGGTAGCCCTGACCGTTCTTGGCTGGGTGGTGGCCTGGTCACAACCGCAGCTGCGTCGACTCTGGACAGGTTTGCTTGGAGTAGAACTGCTCCAAGGCGGCATCGGCTACGTTCAATACTTCACTCAGTTGCCCGCAGGCCTGGTCATCCTGCACCTGATCGGCACGACCGCCTTCGTCGCCACCGTGACCCATCTCTGGCGGCGCACCGGTACCTCGGTCCAGGAGCGACACCCCGTTGGCGTCGGCTGACCTATCCGGTCTAGGTGAGCAGCGGGTCAATCGCCGCCGCTATGAACACCAGGGCCAAGTAGCTGTTGGACCAGTGGAAGAGGCGCATCGGTCGCAAAGCCGCATCCTGTAGCCCGTGTCCCGCTCGGCGATGCAGTGCCAGCGATTCCCAGATCAACCAGGCGCCAGCGACCGCAGCCACCGTGGGATAGATCCACCCGGTCTGCGCCGCCGGCCAGAGGGTCAGGCTCACCAGCACGGTGAGGACCGAGTAGACGAGCATCTGTCGGGTCACCTGCGGTGCCTGGGCGACCACTGGCAGCATCGGCACGTCCGCACGGGCATAGTCCTCGCGGTAGCGCAGACCCAAGGCCCAGGTGTGCGGCGGTGTCCAGAAGAAGACAATCACAAACAGGATCACCGGTGGCAGCGCCACCGAACCCGTCACCGCCGTCCACCCGATCAGCGGCGGGAAGCAGCCAGCTACCCCACCCCAGACGATGTTCTGCGGGGTGCGCCGCTTGAGCCACACGGTGTAGATAAGCACGTAGTAGAGAATCGCGAGCAAGGAGAGCCCGGCCGAGAGCCAATTGGCCCCCAGGCCGAGAAGCAGCATCGATCCGAGACCGAGCAGCACCGCGAAGGCGACCGCCGCCCGCACCTGTACCAGATCCCGGGCCATCGGCCGACGCCGGGTCCGGCGCATCTGTTCGTCGATATCCCTATCGATTATCGAGTTGAAAACATTGGCCGACGCGGCTGACAGCGTCCCCCCGAGGAAGGTGGCCAGGGCCACCCCCAGCGGCGGCACCCCGCCCGCAGCAAGGAACATCGCCGGAATCGTGGTGACCAGGAGCAGCTCGATTATCCGGGGCTTGGTGAGCGCCACATAGGCCTTGACCGTGCCCAGCACCCCGGTTGCCGGTGGCAGCGCAACCTCGGACGGTGCGTGGTGCATGCAGTCTCCTGTTACCTCAGCCCGGTCCGCGGCGATCCGCGGGAACCCTAGACCCGAGTTTATCCTGAACGCGGGCTCCGACCATCCTGGGATACACGGCCCGGACGCAGGCACCGAACAGTAGAGTCAGGACCAACCTGGCGCACTGCGCACCCGTCGATGACAGGAGTTGGATCCCCATGACCGATCGTCTCAAGGCACTCGCCGACGCCGGCGTCTCCATCTGGCTTGACGACCTCTCTCGCGCCCGGCTCACCAGCGGCAACCTGGCCGATCTGATTGCCACCAGTTCTGTCAGCGGGGTTACCACGAACCCGACGATCTTCGCCGCCGCGCTGACCCAAGGGGCCGAGTACGCCGATCAGGTGGCCGACCTGCGCAACGGCAGCGTGGACGAGGCGATCACTCAGTTGACCACCACCGATGTCCGCAATGCGTGCGACCTCTTCGCCGAGACCTACGCCCGTACCGGCGGTTTCGACGGCCGGGTATCCATCGAAGTGGCACCCACCCTCGCCAACGACACGGCCGCCACCATTACCCAGGCCGCTGAACTGCACGCCCTGGTGGGTCAGGAAAACGTTCTGATCAAGATCCCGGCTACCAAGGCCGGGCTCCCGGCCATCACCGAGACCATCGCCCAGGGGATCTCGGTGAACGTCACCTTGATCTTCTCTGAGGAGCGCTATCGCGCCGTGATGGACGCTTACCTCACCGGGTTGGAGGCTGCCGCTGCCGCTGGTCGGGATCTGTCGACCATCCACTCGGTGGCGTCCTTCTTCATCAGCCGGGTCGACTCCGAGATTGACGCCCGCCTGGACGCCGCCAGCATGCCGCATCTCAAGGGAAAGGCCGCGATTGCCAATGCGCAGGTGGCGCTGGGTGCCTTCGCCGAGGTCTTCGCTGGCCAACGCTTCCTCGACCTCAAAGCACAGGGCGCCAACGAGCAGCGACCCCTGTGGGCTTCCACCGGCACCAAGGATCCGAGCTACCCCGACACCCTCTATGTCAGCGACCTGGTCGCGCACGGGGTCGTCAACACGATGCCGGAGAAGACCATGCAGGCCTTCGCCGACCATGGCGAGATCACCGGCTCTATGGAGGGCACCGAGGCTGCTGGCCGGGAGGTGCTCGGCGAGATCCGGACTGCGGGGGTGAATCTGGACGACGTTTTCGAGAAACTGGAGTCCGAAGGCGTGGATAAATTCATCGTCAGCTGGGGGGAACTTCAGGAGTCGGTCAAGACAGCCTTGGGGGCCGCCCAGTAGGGTCGCCCCGTGACGCCTGCCACCAATCCACTGCGCGATCCGCAGGATCGTCGGCTCCCGCACGTCGCTGGCCCGTCGGCGCTGGTGATGTTCGGGGTGACCGGCGACCTGGCCCGGCGCAAGCTGCTCCCCGCGATCTACGATCTGGCCAACCGAGGGCTATTGCCCCCCAGCTTCGCATTGGTGGGCTACGGGAGGCGTCCCTGGGATCGGGAGACCTTTTCCGACTACGTGCGGGACGCTATCCGATCCTCGTCCCGCACGCCATTTCTATCAGAGGTCTTCGCACAGATCGATGCTGGAATCCGGTTCGTCTCCGGAGCTTTCGACGACGATGCCGGCTTCAAGCAGTTGGCGGCTACCCTGGCTGAACTCCGGGAGACCCAGGGAACCGAAGGCAACCATGCCTTCTACCTGTCGATACCACCGGATGGCTTCGACCAGGTTATCGAGCAACTCCGCAAGCACAGACTCGTCGATTCGTCCCGGGCCACACCGTGGAGCCGCGTGGTCATCGAGAAGCCCTTTGGGCACGATCTCCAGAGCGCCCGCGAACTGGAACGGCGGGTGTCAGGGGTTTTCAGCTCGGATTCGGTGTTCCGCATCGATCACTACCTGGGCAAGGAAACCGTGCAGAACATGCTGGCCCTCCGGTTCGCCAATCAGCTGTTCGAACCTATGTGGAACCGCAACTTCGTATCGCACGTTCAAATCACCATGGCCGAGGACATCGGGATCGAGGGGCGCGCCGGCTACTACGACGGGATCGGTGCCGCCCGGGACGTCATCCAGAATCATTTGCTTCAGTTGATGGCGCTCGTGGCCATGGAAGAGCCCACCTCCTTTGACGCCGCTCAGTTGCGCGCCGAGAAGGAGAAGGTGCTGGCCGCCGCCCGAGCACCCCGCGACCTGGCCCGGCACACCGCCCGAGGCCAATACACCGCCAGCTGGGCTGGCGGACAGTATGTGCCCGGCTATCTAGAGGAGGACGGCACCAGCCCCGATTCCCAAACCGAGACCTACGCTGCCTTCCGCGTTGATATCGACAATCGACGGTGGGCCGGTGTTCCGTTCTACCTACGCGCCGCCAAACGTATGCCGCGTCGGGTGACCGAGATCGCCCTCATGCTGAGCCGCGCACCACATTTACCCTTCGCCCATACCGACACCACCGAACTCGGTGCCAATGCCCTCGTCCTCCGGATACAGCCCGACGAAGGCGTGACCATCCGGTTCGGTGCCAAAGTCCCTGCCACCCAAATGGAGATCCGGGATGTGACCATGGCCTTCGCCTACGGCACCTCCTTCACCGAATCCAGCCCGGAAGCATATGAGCGGCTCATTCTGGATGTGCTCCTGGGCGATCCCCCTCTGTTCCCCCAGCACACCGAAGTGGAGCTCTCCTGGAAGATCCTGGACCCGATTCTCAACTATTGGGCCGACCAGAACCAGCAACCGGAGGGCTACCCAGCGGGCACGTGGGGGCCCGCTTCAGGCCGGAGCATGCTGGAACGCGATGGCTTCGTCTGGCGTCGGCCCTAGGGAGCGTTGATGATCACCACCTTGAAGGACACCACTGCTGCCGGCATTCAGGCGGCCGTGGTCGCGGCCCGGCAGACCCTCGGGCTGGCGTCAGGAACTGTGTTCACCCTGATCGCGGTGACCGACGCCGCCGACTACGACGCCACTTTCGATGCCTGCGCCGAAGCCGGCCGCCAACATCCCAGCCGGATAGTGCTGGTTGGCGACGGCTCATCCCACTCCACCCGACTCGACGCCGAGGTCCATATTGGCGAGGAGATGCCCGGTGAGCTGATCGCGCTCAAGTTTCATGGCGACCTGATTCACCACAAGGCCTCCACAGTGTTGCCGCTGCTCCTGCCCGATTCACCCGTGGTCGCCTGGTGGTCCGGGGCCGCACCCGAAGCCCCCGCCGACGATCCGATAGGCGGTCTGGCGAAGTGGCGGATCACCGATGCCATGGGATGTGCCGATCCGCTGGCGGCGCTGATTCTGCGAGCGGTCAACCTACGTCCGGGCGATATCGACCTGACCTGGACCCGCCTCACCGCTTGGCGGGCACTGCTGGCTGCTGCCCTCGACCAGCACCTGGATCCGATCACACACGCCCAGGTGCATGCTGCCGCTGGCAACGCCCCTGGCCTGCTGCTCGCAGCCTGGTTACGCGCCCGGCTGCAGATTGAGGTCGAACTCGTCGAGTCATCCGGCCCCGGGATCACCGAGGTGGGGTTGCACACCGGCTCCGGGCAGGTGCGGGTGGCCCGCGAGGACGGCAACCTGGCGTCCTTTGCGGTGCCCGAACGGCCGGTCCGCATGGTGGCGCTCCGGCGACGCAATCTGAGCGCCTTGCTGTCAGAGGAACTGCGCCGCCTAGACCATGACGTCATCTTCCATGAGGCGATGAGCACCTTGATAAGCGATCTCGTTCCGGGAAGGATCGATCTGTGAACACCATCGCCCGCTATGCGACTGGCCCCGACCTTGTTGATGGGGCCGCCTCACGCCTGCTCGACCGCCTCGTGGAACTGCAGCAGGCCAGCGAAGACAATGTCGAACTGTGCCTCACTGGCGGTCGGATAGCCAACCGGATCTACGAAGGCGTCATCGAACAATTGGACGAGTCCGATCTAGATCCCCGACGCCTCGAGTTGTGGTGGGGGGACGAGAACTTCGTGCCGACGGAGGACCCCAAACGCCATGCCGGGCACACCCTGGCCATCCTGGCACGCCAGCTGCCGTTGACCCCGGCACTCACCCACCCGATGCCGGCGGCCGATGGCGTGGTGGACGCCGACGCGGCCGCAGCCAGCTACGCCAAAGAACTAGGCGAAACCGAGTTCGACATCTGCCTGCTGGGCCTCGGCGAAGAAGGCCATGTGGCCTCGATCTTTCCGGGGCACGACTCCTTTGAAGCCACCGCAGCGACGGTGGTCGGCGTCAATGGGGCTCCCAAGCCACCTGGCGCGCGGATCACCCTCACCGTGCCCACGCTCCAGCGCAGCCGAGAGGTGTGGTTTCTGGTTTCCGGCGAAAGCAAGGCCAGCGCGGTCGCACGGGCGCTGGCTGAAGATCCATCGATCCCAGGCGGGGTCGTCCGTGGAACCGAAAGTACCCTCTGGTTGCTGGATCGAGCCGCTGCGGCTGCAGTCCCGTATCACGACTGCAGCTTCTAGCTAGTAGCCTGTCGCAGCCGCTCGGTACCACACATCTCAGCTGCAATAAGCTGCGAGGGATACGCCCAACCCGCGGCAACCAGAGTTCCCTCGTGGCCGTCGGTCAGTAAATTACCTCGCCGGCGGCTCTCCGCGAGCGGAGCGCTGCCAAGGCCTCGGCGAGGATTGCCTCCGCCTCGGTCTCCGACCGCCGCTCCTTCACAGAGGCGAGATGGGTCTTGTAGGGCGTGATCTTCGGCGGCGGCGGCGGGTTCTCGGCATCCATGTTGGCGGGGAGCCCGCAGCGCGGACAATCCCACGACTCCGGCACCTGGGCGTCAGCCGCAAAGGCCGGACGGGTTTCATGCCCATTGCTGCAGAAGAAGGAGACATAGAGCCGCGGTGCGGAGTCGCCTCGTTCCGCCTCGCCCATCGGCCCGGCACCTACCCGGCTACCCCTGATCGCACTACCACCGACCACGTTGTGTTCTCCTGACGTGTTGTAAGAAAGCTGCTTCTCGGCTCACAGCGTGCCGAAGTTTTCAAACCACCGGTACAGCACGAGCAGCCCGATAATACACATGAGCCAGAGCAGACTGACAGTTATCGTGAGCCTGTCTAGATTGCGCTCGGCCACCGACTGGCCACCCATGGCTGCCGACATGCCACCCCCGAACAGGTCGGACATGCCGCCGCCACGATTCTTGTGCAGCAAGATGAAAAGGGACAGCGCGACGCTCGTGATCACGAGCAGGATCGATACCGTCAGGATCGGCCAAGTAATCAGGGGCGCGACAGTCACCTGATGATTCTAGCCCACGCACAGGGGCCTCGGAACCAACTCGGTCCCGAGGCCCCTGCCAAGCTGAGATCAGCGCGCGTAGAAGGTAACGATCCTGGTGAAATCCTCAGCATCCAGACTTGCCCCGCCGACCAGCGCTCCGTCGACGTCCGGCTGCGCCATGATGTCCACTATGTTGCTGCCCTTGACCGAGCCGCCGTACTGGATCCGCACCGCTGCGGCGGCTTCGTCACCGAAGGATTCCGCGACCCGCCCCCGGATGGCGCCACATACCTCCTGCGCATCCTCAGGCGTGGCCACCTCACCAGTACCGATTGCCCACACCGGCTCGTAGGCAATCACCAGCGACCCGACCTGATCGGCGGTCAACCCGGCCAGACAGGCATCCACCTGCCCGAGAACGAAGCCAACCTGCTCACCGGCTTGGCGGATATCCAGCTTCTCCCCGACACACACGATTGGAGTCATCTGCGCCGCCAAGACGACCTTCGCCTTCTCGTTGATCAGCTCATCGGTCTCGGCGTGATAGTCCCGCCGCTCGGAGTGACCCACCACCACATAGCTGCAGTTGAGCTTGCCGAGCATATCCGCAGCCACCTCGCCGGTGTAGGCGCCGCTGGCATGCACCGAGACGTCTTGCGCACCAAACCCTATCGGGAGCTTATCCCCCTCGATCAGGGTTTGCACGGTCCGGATATCCGTGAACGGCACAATCACCGCTGTCTCTGCGGCGGCCGCATCATAGTTGGCATCAGTGAGGCTCCAGGCCAGCTTCTGCACGAGCCCAGCGGCCTCGACATGATTGAGGTTCATTTTCCAGTTGCCGGCCAGCAACGGGGTACGATTTGCCATGTTCTAGTTCCCTTCCAGGACAGCCAGACCCGGCAGGGTCGTGCCCTCCAAGTACTCCAGCGAGGCACCCCCGCCGGTTGAAATATGTCCAAACTGCTCGTCGGCGAAGCCCAGCTGCCGGACCGCTGCCGCCGAATCACCGCCGCCGACCACCGTGAAGGCGTCGGTGGTCGCCAACGCATCCGCCACCACCTGGGTACCCTGAGCGAAGGGCTCCATCTCGAAAACACCCATGGGCCCGTTCCAGAAGACAGTGCGGGCCTGGGAAATCGCCTCGGCGAACAACCCCGCCGACTCCGGACCGATGTCGAGGCCCATCTGGTCGGCTGGCATGGCTCCAGCAGCCACGATGCTGACCGGGCCGTCGGCGCTGAACTCCGGCGCGACCACGGTATCCACCGGAATCAGAATCTGCTTGCCGGCTGCCGCCGCTTGCTCGAGGTAGCCCCGCACAGTGTCGATCCGCTCTGCATCCAGGATGGACATACCCACCTGATGACCCTGGGCCGCGAGGAAGGTGTAGCCCATGCCGCCCCCGATGATCAGGGTGTCAGCGACCTGGAGCAGGTTGTCTATCACCGAGAGCTTGTCGGCCACCTTCGCACCCCCCAGAACCACCACATAGGGCCGTTCAGGGCTCTCAGTGAGCCGCTTCAGGACATCCACTTCCTTGGCTACCAGATGCCCGGCGGCGTTGGGCAGCAGTGTGGCGACGTCGTAAACCGACGCCTGCTTGCGGTGGACGACCCCGAAGCCGTCGGAGATGAAGACGTCGCCGAAGTCGGCATACCGAGCGGCTAGTTCCTCCCGCGCGGCGTCGTCCTGAGCGGTTTCGCCAGCCTCGAACCGGACATTCTCCAGCACGGCGATCTCGCCCTCGCCCAGGGCAGCGACTGTCGCCACCGCCGAAGGGCCGACGACATCGCCCGCCAGTGTTACCGGCACGCCTATAAGTTCTCGCAATCTATCCGCAGCCGGAGCCAGCGAATAGGCGGGGTCTACCTCGCCCTTAGGGCGACCCAGGTGAGCCATGATCACGACACGGGCACCGGCGGTCACCAACTGCCGCAAGGTGGGCAGCGCGGCACGGATCCGCCCGTCGTCAGTGATAGCTCCCCCGTCGAGGGGAACATTGAAATCACAGCGGATCAGGGCGCGTTTTCCGCGCAGGTCCTCAAGATCGTCAATCGACTTCACCGGGTCACCTTTCAGGGTATGCGGGGATCAGAGCTGGGAGCCGACCAGGACCGACAGGTCCACCAGCCGGTTGCTGTAGCCCCACTCGTTGTCGTACCAGCCGACGACCTTCACCTGGTTGCCGATGACCTTGGTGAGGCCAGCGTCAAAGATGCAGGAATGCGGATCGGTCTCGATGTCCTTGCTGACGATGGGATCCTCGGTGTAGGCGAGAATTCCCTTCAGTGGGCCCTCTGCAGCGGCCTTGATAGCGGCATTCACCTCTTCGACGGTGGTCTCCCGGCTCGCCTCGAAGGTGAGGTCGGTCGCCGAACCGGTGGGGGTCGGCACCCGGAGGGCATATCCATCGAACTTGCCCTTGAGCTCCGGCAGCACCAAGGCAACCGCTTGCGCGGCCCCGGTCTTCGTCGGGACAATATTCAGGGCTGCGGCGCGGGAGCGGCGCAGGTCGCTATGCGGGCCATCCTGCAGGTTCTGATCTGCGGTGTAGGCGTGGATCGTGGTCATCAGACCCTTCTCGATACCCACCGATTCGGCTAGCACCTTCGCCATCGGGGCGAGGCAGTTGGTGGTGCAGGAGGCGTTCGAGATTATGGAGTCGGTCTGGGGGTTGTAGTCCCCCTCGTTGACGCCCATGACCACGGTGATGTCCTCACCCTTGGCCGGAGCGGAGATTATTACCTTCTTGGCGCCGCCGGCCAGGTGTGCCTTGGCGGCTTCGGCGTTGGTGAAGATGCCGGTGGATTCCACCACCACATCGACGCCCACCTCGCCCCAGGGCAGAGCGGCCGGGTCGCGCTCTTCGAAGACCCGGATCTTCTTGCCATCGACGGTGATGGACTCACCATCAGCGACCACCTCGCCGGGGAAACGGCCCAGGATCGAATCGTACTTCAGCAGGTGCGCCAGGGTGTCATTGTCGGTCAGGTCATTGACCGCGACGACCTCCACGTCAGCTCCGGACGCCACCAGCGCGCGATAGTAGTTGCGTCCGATGCGGCCGAAACCGTTGATGCCAACCTTGACAGTCATATGTCGGTGTCTCCTCTTCACAGGGATCATCCCGCCAGAGCGGCAGGACTCTTGGACCCCCTCAGACTATCGCCCTCAACCAGGGTGCTGGAGAGTCGGTCCGCTGCGGCCGCAATGTGATACGAGGCCTGGCATCAACCGGCATCGTCGAGCATGTCGGGGCTCAGATTCGCCTCAGTGCCGGGCACTCCCAGCTCGTGCGCGCGTTTATCCGCCATCGCCAGCAGCCGCCGGATCCGGCCCGCGACCGCATCCTTAGTCAGGGGCGGCGTATGCAACTGGCCCAGCTCTTCCAGGCTGGCCTGTTTGTGCTCCAACCGGAGGGTTCCCGCCGTCCGCAGGTGTTCGGGAACCTCCTCACCCAGGATCTCCAGGGCGCGTTCCACCCGGGCACCGGCCGCTACCGCCGCGCGCGCTGAACGGCGCAGGTTCGCATCATCGAAGTTGGCTAGGCGGTTGGCAGAGGCTTTGATTTCCCGGCGCATCCGGCGTTCTTCCCACGCCAGCAGGGTTTCGTGAGCGCCCAGCCGCGCCAGCATGGCGGCAATCGCGTCGCCATCCCGGATCACCACCCGGTCGACCCCGCGTACTTCCCGTGGCTTGGCCTGCACCCCGAGTCGGCGGGCAGCCCCCACCAAAGCCAGCGCCGATTCCGAGCCAGGGCAGGTGATCTCCATAGCCATGGAACGTCCCGGCTCGGTCAACGACCCATGGGCGAGGAAGGCTCCTCGCCACACAGCGGTGGCCACATCCAGCCCCCCGCTCACCAGGGGAGCCGGCAGCCCGCGCACGGGGCGGCCACGCAGATCCACCAGCCCGGTCTGACGGGCCAACGAATCACCATTGCGGATCAGTCTGACGACGTAGCGGGTGCTGCGACGCAGGCCGCTGGGGTTGATAACGACGAACTCGCTGGCGAAACCAAAGAGATCCAGAATGGCCGTCCGCAACCGCCGAGCGGCCGCGCCGGTATCCAGGTCGGCTTCGATGATTATCTTGCCCCCGGCCAAGTGCAGGCTCCCGGCGAATCTCAGCATGGCCGCAATCTCGGCCTTGCGGCACGCAGGCTTGGTCACCGACACCAGGGCCAGTTCCCCCTTGACGTCCGCAGTTAGTGCCATGGGGGACACCCTAGCCCCCCAGGAGGTCGGCGTAGGCAGATGCGAGACGAAGCACGTCATGCCGGGGCGAACCGTCGTTGGACCGCACCGCAGTGACCACCAGGTCAGCGCCGAAGGCCGCTGCCCGGGCAGCTAGTTGGTCGTCGACGAAGGTGGGATCGCACAGGATCGCATCCAGGCGCAGGTCCGGTGCGTGCGCCGCCAGTACATCCAGGTGAGCGGCCGCGGAATAGCCATCCGTCTCATGTGCCGGGACCAGATTGAGGGTGAGAATCCGACAAGCTGGGGCGGAGATCAACGACGCCGCCAACTCCGGTACCAGCAGATGCGGGATGACCGAGGTGAACCACGAGCCAGGACCCAGGATGATCGCATCGGCTTGCTGCAGCGCCGCCACCGCTTCCGCTGAGGCGGGCGGCTGTGGGGGTATCAGCCGGATCTCGCGGACGAATCCCGGAGTGGTCGCCACGTTCGCCTGCCCCACCACGCGGGCGACCTCCTCGGGATGGTCGGGGTCACCGCCAACGACGTCAGCCTCGATTCCCAACGGCACCGCCGCCATCGGCAGTACCCGCCCCTGAATATCCAGGAGGCGGCCGACCATGTCCAGGCCTGCGACCGGATCGCCGAGCTGCTGCCAGATCCCGGCGATGAGCAGGTTGCCGATCGAGTGCCCAGCCAATGATCCGGTTCCCGGAAATCGCGATTGCAGGACATCGGCCCACTGGCGGCCGTCGGGATTGTCCCCACAAAGGGCGGCCAACGCCATCCGCAGATCCCCCGGTGGCAGAATGTCGAATTCCTCCCGGAGCCGCCCCGAGGATCCACCATCATCGGCGACAGTGACCACCGCGGTCACCCGGTCGGTCAGGTGCCGGAGCGCCTGGAGCGAGGCCGCCAGCCCGTGGCCACCCCCGAGGGCCACCACCGCCGGCAGCGCTTTCCCCAGCTGGGGATTCACTCCAGCCCCAAATCCCGATGCACCACATGCACCTCAACCCCATCGCTGCGGAGTCGCCCGGCTAGCTCTTCGGCCATCGCCGTAGAACGGTGCTTGCCCCCAGTGCAGCCCACCGCCAAGGTCGCCAGCCGTTTGCCTTCGCGCTGATAACCCGGGATTACCGAGCCCAGCATGTCTATTGCAGCGGTCAGCCATTCCTCAGCAGCCTGATGGCCCAGCACATACCCCGAGACCGCCTGGGATAGCCCGGTCTGAGGCCGCAGTTCCGGCACCCAGTACGGATTGGGTAGGAACCTCACGTCCAAGGTCATATCGGCATCGAACGGCACCCCGTTCTTGAAGCCGAACGACATCAGGGTGAGCCGGAACTCCCGATCATCGGCGGTGTTGAAGGCGAACGCGACCCTGCTGTTGAGCTGATGCACATTGAGATCGGTGGTGTCGAGCACCATGTCCGCACCGGCCCGCAGCGTGGCCAGCATCTGACGCTCCCGCTGAATGCCGTCCAGGAGCGGGCCATCCCCTTGCAGCGGATGCGGTCGGCGGACCGACTCTTGTCGTTGCACGATGACCGCATCAGAGGCTTCCAGGAAGAGGATTTGTGGGAGCACTCCTCCGGTCTGGAGCAGTTCGAAGGCAGCCGGGATCTCGTCGAACTGGGTGCGCGTTCGCACGTCGAGCACGACGGCAACCCGGGAGAAGCCACCGCGGGCGGCAGCGTCGATCAGTTCGGGCAGCAGCATCGGTGGCAGGTTGTCCACCACGTACCAGCCCAGGTCTTCCAGGGTGTGGGCAGCGGACCGCCTGCCGGCGCCCGACATTCCGGTAATGGCCAGAAACCGGATCGATGACTCCTCCATACGGTTCATTATGTCGTGATTTCTCCGGTGGCAGTGTTCACCGATTCCGGGGCCTCGGTTCGCTCCAACGCTGCCTTGATCGCAGCGGCGGTACGCGGACCGATGCCGGGCACGGCGGCGATCTCCTCGAGCTCGGCCGCCCGGAGCTTCTTCAGCGACCCGAAGTGCTTCAGCACCGCCTTGCGGCGCAGCTCCCCCAGCCCGGTGACCCCATCGAGCAAGGATTCGACCATGGAGGCGCTGCGCCGACCACGATGGTGTGCGATCGCGAACCGATGGGCTTCATCGCGAGCGCGCTGCAGCAGATAAAGTCCTTCACTGGTGCGCGGCAAGATCACCGGGAATTCTTCACCGGGAAGCCAGATCTCCTCCAGCCGCTTGGCCAGGCCTATCAGCGGGATGTCCGCCAGACCCAGGGCTTCCATGGCCTCCTGTGCGGCCGCCACCTGAGGTGCCCCGCCATCGACCACGACCAGTGCCGGCCGGTAGGCGAATTTCCGGGCAGCGCCGGTGGTGGCGTCCACCAGCAGGGCGCCCTCCCCGGTCAGGGATGCTTGGTCGTCCAGGTAGCGCCGGAATCGACGGGTTATCACCTCGTGCATGGCCCCGACATCATTGCTGCCTTCGACCGTCCTGATAAGAAAGCGGCGATACTCGGATTTCCGGGATAGCCCATCCTCGAAGACGACCATCGAGCCGACAACCTCAGTTCCCTGGAGGTGCGAGATGTCATAGCACTCGATCCGCAGCGGCGGCTGGTCGAGGCCGAGGGCCTCTTGCAGTTCCTCCATCGCCTGGGTTCGGCTCGCCAGGTCAGTTGCCCGTTTAGTCTTATGCAACGCCAGGGCCTCGGCGGCATTCCTGCTCACGGTCTCCATCAGGCTGCGCTTGTCCCCGCGATGCGGCACCGCCACCCGCACGGTGCTGCCGCGCAGTTCGGTGAGCAACTCTGCCAGCGCGCTCCCTGACGTGGGCGCCAACGGAACCAGCACGTCTTTGGGGATTCCTCCGGAGACCTCTATCTCGGCGCCGCTGTACAGCTGTAAACAGAAATCCTCTATCAGGTCGCTCAGGCTGGAGTCATCGGCCCGGTCAGCAACCCACCCGCGCTCCCCCAGCACCCGGCCCGACCGGACGTGAAATACCTTGACGGCGACCTCCAGCTCGTCGGAGGCGACCGCGATCACATCGGCGTGGGTGCCATCAGGCAGCACGATGGCATTGCGCTCACTAGCTGACGTCAGTGCCGCCAGCTGGTCCCGCAGCACGGCGGCACGTTCGAACTCGAGCGCCACCGATGCCGCCTCCATCTGCTGGCGGAGCCGCCGGAGCAGATGCTGGCTGTTGCCAGCCAGAAAATCGCACACGTCTGCCGCGATCTCGCGGTGATCCTCGCTGCTGACCTTGCCGACGCACGGCGCCGAGCATTTACCTATGTAGCCCAGCAGGCAGGGCCTCCCGGAGGCCTTGGCTGCGCGGAACGCGCCGTTGGTGCAGGACCGCATCGGGAAAATCCGCAGGAGCGAGTCCAGAGTCTCTCGGATAGCCCAGGCATGCGCATAAGGCCCGTAGTAGCGGGTGCCTTTCTTCTTGGCGCCTCGGCCGACAAAAACCCGGGGAAACTCGTCGGACCAGGTGACCGCAGCCCACGGATAGCTCTTGTCATCGCGGTACTTGACGTTGAACCGCGGATCGAACTGCTTGATCCAGGTGTACTCGAGTTGCAGTGATTCCAGCTCGTTGCGTACCACCGTCCACTCGACGCTCGCCGCCGTCCGAACCATGGTCTGGGTGCGGAAATGAAGCCCGGCCGGATCAGCGAAATAGGAGTTGAGTCGCTGCCGAAGATTTTTTGCCTTGCCCACATAGATGACGGTTCCGTGCGCATCCCGGAACCGGTACACCCCCGGATCTGTCGGGATAGTGCCCGGCGCCGGACGATAGCTCGCCGGATCTGCCATGGGATCAGCTTAGGCTCCGGGACCGTCATCACGATCCTGGGTACCATCGGGGCGCATGACCCCGGATCGACGCACGTTTCTCGCCCAGGCCGGGCTGGCCGCGCTTGCCGTCAGCTCAGCATCAACCCTCTCCAGTTGCAGTTCCCCCGCCCCAACACCGGGAACCACGTCGGGCTCCCTGCCCCCCGGCAGTGGGGCCTCGGTACCCGTCGCGGACATCCCTCTGGACGGCGGCATCATCCTCAGCGACACCCAATTCGTGGTGACCCAGCCAGCGCCGGGCACCTACAAGGCCTTCGGCAGCACCTGCCCCCATCAGGGATGCACGGTGGCCGCCATCGAGAACCGGGAGATCATCTGCCCATGCCATGATTCCCGGTTCTCGATCGAGGACGGCTCCGTACTCACCGGCCCAGCCACGGAGTCGCTGCCACAGGCCACCGCAACCGTTGACGGGGAGAACATCGCCATCAGCTGACTGCCAGCTCAGCCGCGGCCTGCTCGCCGGGCACCCTCCCCTAGACTCTCGAGTTTCGCCCAGGCAATTTGCGGATGGATCCTGCCTCCGAGACCGCAATCGGTTGAGGCGATCACCCGATCCGGGCCTACAGCAGCCACGAAACGTTCAATCCGGTCGGCTACCAGGTCCGGATGCTCGACCACGTTGGTGGCGTGGCTGACCACCCCCGGAACCAGCACCAGGTTTTCCGGGACGGGGACGTCCTGCCAGACCCGCCATTCGTGTTCGTGACGTACATTGCCCGCCTCGAAGGAGATCGAACCTACGTTGGCCTGGAGCACGACCGGCAGCAGGTGACGCAGCTCGATATCGGTGGTGTGCGGACCATGCCAGGAGCCCCAGCACAGGTGCAGCCGCACCTGCTCTGGCGGAAGCCCCCGAATCGCATGGTTGAGGGCGTCCACCCGGATCTTGGTGAAGGCCTGATAGTCCACGATGCTCGGCTCGGGGTTTATCTGATCCCAGTTCTCAGCCAGCGAGGGATCATCTATCTGCACGATCAGTCCGGCATCCACAATGGCGCGGTACTCCTCCCGGAGGGCATCTGCCCATGCCCAGATGTGGTCCTCCTCGCTGGCATAGTGTTCATTGGCGATCCGGGCCGCCGATCCCGGTGAGAGCGCGGTGAGGAATCCGGCTTCGCCGGGGCCCAGGGCGGCCTTCAGGTTCTGGATATCGGCGGCAATGGCTGTCTGGCCGGTGTAGGCGAGCGGCCCGGTGGTCGCGGGGAAGCCAGTGGCATTCTTACCCACGGAGATGCCCGACTCGGGATCCTGGTAGGCCGCGGCAAAGGCTGTCCAATCCCGCCGGTCGGGGAACGAGGTGAGCCGGATCTTCCCCGGTGCCGAGCGGACCGGTGGCTGGGTGAATATATTCGCCTCGGTCAGGGACAGCCCGGCTACCCGCTGGAAGACATACAACCACCAGGCGCCGTAGTCCACCGGGTTGGCCATAGCCTTGCCATATTCCCCGTCGCCCAGGATGGTGATTCCCCGCTCTCGCTGGCGCTGGACTACCTCAGCAACGGCCTCGGAGACCAGCCGGTCATGCTCGGCCGTCGATTCCAGGGTGAACCCGTCGGTGGCGATCCGGCGGGCGGCATTGGCGGCGAGCACGGCATCAGTCCGAGGCAGGCTGCCGGCCGTGGTGGTGGATATGTCGGTCACGGATACTCCTTCACGGTGACCGGGGACCGGACGCAGCCGACCCCCGCTCGATGAATTCCGGAAGTCAGGCGACTCCCGGCATGGATCGGTGGGAGTCGCAGCCTGTGCCCAGAGGGCGCGAGGCTTCGCATCAGCCTGCAACCCGGTCAGTATCTCATCGGGCTCGAAGCAGCAGCAACCCGATTCACCCCGAAGGGATGGGGTCAGCTCAACAGCGGTCTGAGGTACTCCCCGGTGTAGCTGTCCGGATCGGCGGCAATCTCCTCAGGGGTGCCCTCAGCGACGACGAGGCCGCCGCCGGAGCCACCCTCGGGGCCCATGTCGATCACCCAGTCGGCCGATTTGATCACGTCCAGGTTGTGTTCGATGACAATGACCGTATTCCCGGCGTCCACCAGCCGGCTCAAGACACCAAGGAGCTTGGCGATGTCCTCGAAGTGGAGCCCGGTGGTGGGCTCATCAAGCACGTACACGGTCTTGCCCGTGGAACGGCGCTGCAGTTCGGTGGCCAGCTTTACCCGTTGGGCTTCTCCGCCGGACAAAGTGGTGGCGGGTTGACCCAGGCGGACATAGCCCAGGCCGACATCAACCAGGGTGTCCATGTAGCGGCGGATAGCATTGATAGGCGCGAAGAACTCCGCCGCCGCTTCGATGGGCATGTCGAGCACCTCTGCGATGCTCTTGCCCTTGTAGTGCACCTCCAGGGTCTCCCGGTTGTAGCGGGCGCCGTGACAGACCTCACAGGGCACGTACACGTCGGGCAGGAAGTTCATCTCGATCCGGATGGTGCCGTCCCCGGAGCAATTCTCACAGCGTCCGCCCTTGACGTTGAAGGAGAACCGGCCCGGCTGATAGCCACGCACCTTGGCCTCTGGAGTTTCGGCAAAAAGTTTGCGAATCCTGTCGAAGACGCCGGTGTAGGTGGCCGGATTGGAGCGGGGCGTACGTCCGATAGGTGATTGGTCGACGTGAATGGCCTTGTCCACCAGGTCGAGCCCCTCAATCCGGCGGTGGTGGCCCGGCACATCTTTGGCGTTGTAGAGATTGCGGGCCAGAGCCCGGTAGAGAATCTGGTTGACCAACGAGGATTTCCCTGAGCCCGAGACTCCGGTCACGGCGGTCATGACCCCCAGCGGGAACGAGACGCTGATCTCCCGGAGATTGTTCTCGGTGGCTCCCAGCACGGTGACCCGGTCCCCATTGCCGGGGCGCCGGATAGCCGGCACCTCTATCTGACGGCGGCCGGAGAGATAGGCACCGGTGAGCGAGTCAGCGCTGGCCAGGAGTTGTTTCACAGTTCCGGAGACCACCACCTGCCCGCCATGCTCCCCCGCACCCGGGCCGATATCGACACACCAATCAGCGACCCGGATCGTATCCTCATCGTGTTCGACGATAATCAGGGTGTTGCCCAGGT
The DNA here is from genome assembly GCA_047973325.1 of Propioniciclava sp. GTDB lineage: Bacteria > Actinomycetota > Actinomycetes > Propionibacteriales > Propionibacteriaceae > Propioniciclava. Next base: position 72,199 of record JBKEBU010000072.1, read on the forward strand.
CGCGCAACCGCAGCAGGGTATCTATCAGTCGGCGGTTGTCCCGCTGGTGGAGCCCGATCGAGGGTTCATCAAGTACGTAGAGCACACCGACCAGGCCGGAGCCGATTTGGGTGGCCAGCCGAATCCGTTGCGCCTCACCGCCGGACAGACTGCCAGCCGAGCGGGCCAACGTGAGGTAGTCCAGACCCACGTCGAGCAGAAACCGGAGCCGTTCGTTGATTTCCTTGACTACCCGCTCAGCGATGGCAGCCTCACGGGCACTCAAGGTGAGGTCACCGATGAAGATGTGCGCTTCGCGGATAGACATCGACGCGATCTCAGCGATATTGCGGCCGTTGATGGTGACCGCCAGGGTGGTGGGCTTGAGTCGGGCGCCATGACAGGCATCACACGGGGTTTCGCGCATGTACCCGGCAAACCGGTCTCGGCTGTTGTCGCTCTCGGCTTCAGCAAACCGACGGCGTACAAAGGGCAGCACGCCTTCAAAGCTCGCGTTGTAACTAGTTTCCCGTCCGTGGCGACTGGTGGTGGTGACCCGCACCTTGTTCTTGAGCCCGTTGAGGACCAGCACCCGGGCGTTCTCCGGTAGGTCCTCCCAGGGCTGGTCCAGGGAGAAACCGTACTCGGGCGCCAGTGTCCGCAGGATCGCCTGGAAGTATCCAGCCACATACACCGACGACCACGGGGCGATGGCATTCTCCGCCAGGGTCTTGGTGCGATCCGGGATCACCAGGTCGACATCGACCTCCATCTTGGTGCCCAAACCGGAACAGACCGGGCAGGCCCCCCAGGGTGCGTTGAACGAGAACTGCCGAGGTTCGAGCTCCTCGATGGAGATGTCATGGTTGTTCGGGCAGGCCAGGCGTTCTGAATATCGGCGGCGGCGCTCCGGATCATCGTCATCCCTATCGACGAAGTCGATCTCCACCACCCCGGAGGCAAGCGCCAGAGCGGTCTCCACCGAGTCGGTGAGTCGTTGCTTGATAGTCGATTTGACGGCGAGCCGGTCCACCACCACGTCGATGTGGTGCTTCTTCTGCTTGTCAAGCTCGGGGGCATCGGTCAGCTGGCGGACCTCGCCATCCACCCGGACTCGGGTAAAGCCCTGGGTGATCAGAGTACGGAAAAGATCGGCATATTCACCTTTGCGCCCTCGGACCACCGGCGCCAGGATCAGGAAGCGGGTCCCGGCTGTCAGTCCCAAGAGCCGGTCCACTATCTGCTGCGGGGTTTGGCGCGTGATCGGCTCCCCGCAGTCGGGGCAATGGGGGTGCCCGATCCTGGCGAACAACAACCGGAGGTAGTCATAGACCTCGGTGATAGTGCCGACCGTCGACCGGGGGTTCCGGCTGGTGGACTTCTGGTCGATGGCCACCGCCGGGGAGAGCCCCTCGATGAAATCGACATCCGGTTTGTCCATCTGTCCCAGGAACTGGCGAGCATAGGCCGACAGCGACTCGACATAGCGCCGTTGCCCTTCGGCGAAAATGGTGTCAAATGCCAGCGAGGACTTGCCAGACCCGGACAGCCCGGTGAAGACGATCAGCCCGTCCCTGGGGAGGTCGAGGTTTATATTCTGCAGGTTGTGCTCGCGGGCACCGGCCACGATCAGGCGATCAGTCACCGGGTTATCGTATGTGGTCGCGGTGACAGCTTGAAGCAACGGACGGGCACCGCTCCCCCCAGCGCGCTGCACCCGTTAGGGTGGCGCCATGCTCTCGATCCTCAATCAGGGACAGGTGGAACCCGTCCTGAAGCGGATCGCGGAAGCCACGCACCTGCTGCTCGGCCACACGATCCAACTGTCTGACGACCGGTGGCGGCAACCGTCTCTGCTCCCGGGCTGGTCCCGCGCGCATGTGGCCAGCCACATTGCTCGCAACGCCGATGCCCTCCGGATCGTGGTCAGCGCGACCATGGCGGGAGATCCCAGCCCGCTTTATCCCTCGGGCAATTCCAAGTACAACGCCATCGAGCGCGGGGCCGAGCGGGATGGCATGGACCTGCAGGTCGATCTGGACACGTCGGCGGGCGAGTTGGCCCGGCTGTGCCAGCGCGTGCCCGACTGGCTGATGCCGGTCAAGGTTCTCGGCGGGGAGTACCCGCTCGCGGTGATCTCACTGATCCGGCTCCAGGAGGTGACCATGCATCACCTGGACCTGGACTGTGGTTTCACCTGGGAGAACCTGGACATCGTCCCGGCCCGATGGCTGTTCCAGTGGATAACACTATTGCTCGGCGATGATCCCGCCCTGCCAGCTCTGGAGATCGAGAGCGCCTCCGGTGAGACGGCCACCCTGGGCAGTCTGGGCGAGCGCCGGCCGGTTTCCGGCCCAGATGCGGCCCTGTGGGCCTGGTTGATCGGGCGCACCACCGGCGACGGCGTCACCGGTGCTGACGGAATCACCTTCCCGCTAGCGGGCTGACTCGACAACACTGGCGGGCGGGGGATCTGCGGCGCATGATGGAGTATGCGGATTCAACGGCGCGTGACTGGCCCCCTGGAGACCAATGTGTGGCTGATCACCGAGGGGGAAGAAGGGCTGCTCATTGACGCTGCCGACGATCCCCTGGCGATTCTGGACCTGGTCGGCGACACTCCGGTCACCCACCTGGTCACCACCCATGCCCATCACGATCACCTCGGGGCACTCACCGACATCGCCACCCACTCCGGGGCCCGGTTGGTAGCCGGGATGGGCGATGCCGATGCCATTGAAACTGCCACGGGTGTGCGCATCGATGACCGGGTCTGGGACGGAGACCGATTCGCACTCGGCAATCTGACGGTGTCTGTTATCGGTCTGGTCGGGCATACGCCCGGCGGGATTGCGCTCGCGATCAGCCCACCTGACTCCCCCACCCGGCTGTTTGTCGGTGACAGCCTGTTTCCCGGGGGCATCGGCCGGACCACGAGCACAGACGCCTTCAACTCCCTGATAGACGACGTCACGACAAAGCTCTTCGGATGCTATGACGACACCACCGAGGTGTATCCCGGGCACGGTGATTCCACAACCCTGGGTGCGGAACGGCCACACCTGATCGAATGGCGCGCCCGCGGCTGGTGAAAGCCCTTGCCACTGCGCCAGCTGTCTGGGCCAGCACCCACCCGTGAATGTGCAACACCGGCCTACGTGGCCACCAGCGGCCCCAGCTCTGCCACCACCGCCGCCGGCGTGGGGGCAGCTACCAGACGCGTGCGCACCTCAGCATTCATCAGTCCGCGCGCTACCTGGGACAGCAACTTCAGATGGGTGGTACCCGCCTCGTTCTCTGGAATCAGCAGCGAAATCGCCAGCCGGATCGGGTCTCCGTCCAGGGACTCCCAAGCCACCGGCACCCTGGTCCGGAACACCACGATCGCTGGTTCGGTGATGCTGGTCCGCTTCGCATGGGGGATGGCGACACCATCCATCAGTCCGGTGGTCCCCTCGGCTTCACGCTCCTGCAGCCCCGCCACCACATCGTCGGCGTCGGTGGCGATGCCCAGATCCACTGCCCGTTGGGCGATAGCGGTGAAGATCTCCGCCTGCGATGTTGCTGCTACATCCAGCACCACCCGGTCGGCGCTGATGATGGCGTTCATGCGGGAACCCCGACCGGCACGGGCTCGGTCGCCGTCACCGGGGCCATCCGCTGGGCGCGGCGGAGTCGATAGAAGCCGAACATGACCGCCCCCACCAGCGAGCCGATCAGGATCGCGGCTACCCACGCCACCGGATTAGTGACCACCGGCAGCACCAGGAATCCGCCGTGCGGTGCTGGATCCTGCACCTGCCACAGGTAGGTGAGCACCGCCGCGATGGAGGAAGACACCATGAGGATCGGCAACACCACAATCGGGTTGCGGGCCGCAAACGGGATAGCGCCCTCGGTGATGTGGGTGGAGCCGAGGACGAAGTTCACCGCGCCGGCCCGGCGCTCGGCCGGTTCGAAGCCCTTGGGGAACAACACCGTGGCGAAGGCGGTGACCAGCGGTGGCGCGATACAGGCGGCCGACACCCCGGCCATGAAGAAGAAGTTACCGTCTCCCAGCAGCGCCACACCCGTGACATAGGCGGCCTTGTTGACCGGGCCGCCCATGTCGAAGGCGCACATCACCCCGACGATGACGCCCAGGAGGATCGGGTTGCTGTTCTGGAACCCGGACAACACATTTTGCAGGCTGACACTCACACCGGCCAGCGGTTCGACCAGCAGGTAGGTGATCCCGCCCCAGGCGAAGACGCCCAGCAGGGGGTACAGGAAGATCGCCTTGAGACCGTTCATCGATTGCGGCATGAAGGCCAACAGCTTCTGGATCAGCAGCATTCCGTAGCCAGACAGAAATCCGGAGACGATGCCGCCCAGGAATCCCGCCCCACCTGTGGAGACGATCATGCCGGTCACCAGGCCCACCGTTAGCCCGGGGCGCTGCGCAATCGACGAGGCGATGAACGCCGACAGAATCGGGACCATCAATCCGAGGGCGACGCCGCCCACCGACATCAGCATGGCAGCGATGGCGTTGTACTGCTCGTTTTCAGGATCAGCGGAGTAGATGCCCCACAGGAAGGAGATCGCTATCAGCACGCCGCCCCCGACGACGAACGGGAGCATGTGGGAGACGCCGTTCATCAGGTGCTTATAGACGGCCCGCAGCCCACGGCGCCATCCCGGTGGTGCCGATGCCGTGTCGATAGCGGCGACATTCAGGAGATCTTCGGAGTCCTCGTGTCCCGGAGCCGCGGTGGCGACCGCGGCAACCCGGGTGGCAACGGCTGCCTGGGCCAGGACCTGATCCACCAGGGCTCCGGCATTGTGAATGGCCTCTTTCACGCTGACATCCACCAGCGGTTTGCCAGCGAACCGAGACGCCTGAACGTCTTTGTCAGCGGCGATGATAACCGCCTCTGCGCCAGCGATCTCCTCGGCGGTGAGGGCATTCTCGATGCCCACCTGGCCGTGGGTCTCGACCTTGATGCTCACCCCCCGTTCCTCAGCGGCATTCTTGAGGGCCTCCTCGGCCATGAAGGTGTGGGCGATCCCGGTGGGACATCCCGTGGCTGCGATGATTCTCGGCAGGGGCATGGTTCTCTTCTCCTCAGGTTGGGTCGGCATCGGTGCCGGGTGAAGTCATGGATGGACGAGGTGAGGTTCAGTCAGCGGCATAGCACGATCGGGTTCCGCGGTGAGGGTGATGGCGTGGGCGAACTCCGGGCGGATAGGAAACAAGGTGGTGGGATAGGCCACTGCGGAGGTGGCCCAGAGCACGGCCGTCCGCACCCGGTCCTCCAGATCAGGACCGCCTCCGATAAATCCCGCCAGCAACGCGTCACCGGCACCAACGGAGTTCACCACGGGGGTGCCGACGGCGTAGGCATGAATGACGGCCTCTGGCCCGCAGTAGAGAACCCCCTGAGCTCCCAGGCTGGCGAGCACCGCCTGGGCGCCCCGGTCACACGCACTCCTCGCGGCCCCGATCGCGTCCCCCAGAGTGTCAATGCGCTGGCCCGCCAGTTCGGCCAACTCTTCGTGATTGGGTTTGATCAGGGCCGGCTGCGCTGCCAAGGCGGCGGCCAGTGGGGCACCGCTGGTATCGACCACCGCATCGCAGCCATGGGCTGCAGCGAGCGAGGCCACGTCTCGATGAAAGGTCTCCGGCACACCTGCGGGGAGGGAACCACAACTGACCACGGTGTCGGCACGCTCAGCCAGATCGGCCACAGCTTCCAGCAACGCGGCAACCGTCTCTGGATCCAGGGCGGTCCCGGATTCGTTGATCTTGGTTCCGGGATGCTGCGCAGTAACCAGGGAAACATTGGTGCGGACGTCCCGCTGGGTGGGAATCACCACGGTCGGCACCCCCCGGTTCACCAACGCATCCACCATGAACTCACCGGTTGATCCGCCAGCCGGAAACACTGTTGTCGTGGCCACCCCAGCACGATGGAGTGCGAAGGCGACATTCACCCCCTTGCCGCTGGGTTCCCTGGTCGACCCGGAGGCCCGATTGACTGCTCCGAAGGAGAAGTCAGCCACGGCCAACGTCCAATCAATGGAGGGTGCTGGGGTCACGGTAACTATCACGAGCCCTCCCTGAACCGTTCGATCCGCGGGTCCGTATCTGGGCCCCATCGTCGTCGATCCGTCATGCTGGCCTCCCGAGGAAATGCATCTGGTTGGACTTCCAACTTGGATTTGAATGTATATACTTGCGATTACTTGGAGTGCTGTCAAGAGGTCAGCACGAAAGGAGCTCCGATGCCGATAGCCAGCAGCCACGAAGTTCTGGGGACCGCCGCGGCTGAGGGTCGCGCGGTGGCAGCCTTCAACGTGATCACCCTGGAGCATGCCGAGGCCATCGTGGCCGGAGCCACCCGGGAGCAGGCGCCTGTAATTCTGCAACTCAGCCAGAATGCGATCCGGTTCCATGAACGACCCACGGCGATTGCAGCGGCCATGCATGCCGTCGCTGAGACCGCCCCGGGCCCCGTCGTCCTGCATCTGGATCACCTGACAGATCCAGACCTGCTCCGGCAGACAGCTGAGCTGGGGTTCTCATCGGTTATGTTTGATGGCTCCACGCTGGACTATGCCGACAACGTGGCCGCGACGGCAGCCGCCGTCGACTGGGGGCGTCAGCACGGCATCTGGATCGAGGCCGAACTGGGAGAGGTCGGCGGGAAGGATGGCGCCCACGCTCCCGGCGTCCGCACCGACCCCGCCGAGGCAGCCGCATATGTGGCCGCAACCGGGGTTGATGCCCTCGCGGTGGCAGTCGGGTCCTCGCACGCGATGACCACCCAGTCAGCCGCGTTGGATCTGGACCTTATCCGTCGATTGGCCGACGCAGTTCCGGTGCCGTTGGTGCTCCATGGCTCCTCCGGTGTCCCCGATGCCGAGCTGGCGGCAGCCCGTGATCGTGGGATGCGCAAGATCAACATCGGCACCGCCTTGAACATCAGCTATACCGGGGCCATCCGCGCCGCCTTAGCCGAGAGCGATGGGGTCGATCCCCGACGCTATCTGGCCCAGGCGCGGGCGGCCGTCACCGATACCGTGGCGCACGCCATCAGCGTGCTCACCCCCGCAACCTGAGCGGCGGCATTTTCCCTACCCCACCCCGGGCCAGCGCACCTTCCGGTCCCGCTACTATGCAGCACGACGACAACACCAGATCAGGAGGCAGCATGCACCACGGCTCATCCGAGATCGGTCGCGCTGCCTACGCCGAGGAACGCCACGAGCAGATCCTGCACCTTCTCCGTAGCGAAGGCCGGGTCAACGCCGCCGACCTCGCCAGCCGCCTCGAGGTGACCGGAGAGACCATCCGCAAGGACCTGATCCAGCTCGAGCGACGCGCCCGGCTCCGTCGGGTCCACGGAGGTGCAGTTCCGGCCGCATCGCTGTCCTTCGAGCCCACAGTCTCAGTCCGGACCGAATACACCCAGGAAAAGGCCCGGATAGCACGGGCGGCACTCCGCCACCTGCCCTCAAGCGGAACCATCATCATCGATGCTGGCTCCACCACGGAGAAATTTGCCTCGCTCCTACCCGCCGATCAGCCCCTGACTGTCTACACGAATTCACTGCCGATCGCGTTGGCAGCGGTCACCAAACCCGCCGTCACGGTATTCACCCTCGGCGGGCGGCTGCGCAGCCGCACCCTGGCTGAGGTCGATGAACTGTCGATGCGGACCCTGGCCGAAATTAACGCCGATGTGGCCTTCCTCGGCACCAACGGCATCAGCTTCGAGCGGGGGCTTACCACGCCCGACCCCGCCGAAGCGGCTATCAAACGCGCCATGACCGGCGCCGCACGACAACGGATTCTGTTGGCCGACCACAGCAAGTTCGGCGAGGTGCGCACCTGCCAGCATGCAACCCTGAACGATATCGACCTGCTGATAACCGATGCGGGCGCGGACAGTGCCGATGTGGACCGGGTGCGCGAAGATGGCACCGAGATCAAGGTCATCGGCACCGATTGAACCGGCTACCTGGTGGCCTCGACCATGTGCCGGATCATCTTCTTGAGGTCGGCGATCTCGTCACGCAGCCGGGCGGCAGTCTCAAACTGGAGATCCTTGGCAGCGGCATGCATCTGATCGGTCAGCTCGTGCACCAGCGCGGCCAGCTCGGAGGTTGGCAACCCGGACAGGTCCCGGTCACCACGGGTCGGCACCGGCGAGGTCTTCTTGGCGTCGCCGAACTGGCCCACCACGTCCCAGGTGTCGGCATCCTCACGCGCGAGCATGTCGGTGATATCGGCGATCTTCTTGCGCAGTGGTTGCGGATCGATGCCCCGCTCGGTGTTGTAGGCGATCTGCTTGTCCCGACGCCGGTTGGTCTCCTCAATGGCGGCCTCCATCGATGGGGTCATCGTGTCGGCGTACATGTGCACCTGCCCGGCCACATTCCGAGCGGCGCGGCCGATGGTCTGGATCAGCGATCGCTCCGAGCGGAGGAAGCCCTCCTTGTCGGCATCGAGGATCGCCACCAGCGACACCTCCGGGAGATCGAGGCCCTCGCGGAGCAGGTTGATCCCCACCAGGACGTCGTAGCTACCCAGGCGTAGTTCGCGCAGCAGTTCGATGCGCTTGAGGGTGTCCACCTCCGAATGCAGGTACCTGGTGCGAATCCCGTTCTCCATCAGATAGTCGGTGAGGTCCTCGGCCATCTTCTTAGTCAAGGTGGTGACCAGGATGCGTTCGCTGCGCTCCACCCGGGAGCGAATCTCACCGATAAGGTCGTCGATCTGGCCCTTGGTGGACTTGACTATCACTTCGGGGTCCACCAGTCCGGTCGGCCGGATCACCTGTTCGACATAGCCATCGGAACGGGCCAGCTCATACGCGCCGGGGGTCGCCGACAGGTACACCGTCTGCCCTATCCGCTCGGTGAATTCCTCGAACCGGAGCGGCCGGTTGTCCAACGCCGACGGCAATCGGAAGCCGAAGTCGACCAGCGTCCGCTTGCGGGACATGTCACCTTCGTACATCCCCCCGATCTGGGGCACGGTGACATGGGACTCGTCGATGACCAGAACGAAATCCTCCGGAAAATAGTCGAGCAGACAGTTCGGCGGCGTGCCTTGACCCCGACCATCGATGTGCCGGGAATAGTTCTCGATACCGGAACAGGTGCCGATCTGGCGCATCATCTCCACGTCATAGCCGGTCCGCATCCGGAGCCGCTGGGCTTCGAGGAGTTTCTGCGCGCTCTCCAGATCACCCAGCCGACTGTCAAGCTCGGTCTCGATAGCACCAATCGCCCGCTCCATGCGTTCTGGCCCGGCCACATAGTGCGAGGCCGGGAACACATAGACTTCGGTGTCCTCGCTGAGGACTTCCCCGGTCAGCGGGTGCAACGTGGAGAGGGCCTCGATCTCGTCACCGAAGAACTCGATCCGCACCGCGTTTTCCTCATACATAGGGAAGATCTCCAGCGTGTCCCCACGGACCCGGAAGGTGCCGCGGGTGGCAGCCAGATCGTTGCGGGCGTACTGAATCCCGACCAACTGCCGCAACAGCCCGTCCCGGTCATGCTCCTCCCCCACCCGGAGCCGCACCATCCGATCCACATACTCCTGGGGGGTGCCAAGACCATAGATGGCCGACACCGTCGCGACCACGATCACGTCACGGCGGGTGAGCAGGGAGTTTGTCGCGGAATGCCGGAGCCGCTCGACCTCTTCGTTGAGCGAGGAGTCCTTCTCAATGTAAGTATCCGTCTGGGGCACGTAGGCCTCAGGCTGGTAGTAGTCGTAGTAGCTGACGAAGTACTCCACGGCATTCTCGGGGAAGAACTGCCGCAACTCATTGGCGAACTGGGCGGCCAAGGTCTTGTTGGGCTGCATCACCAGCATGGGCCGCTGCAGCCGCTCGGCCAGCCACGCCACGGTCGCGGTCTTACCCGTGCCGGTCGCTCCCAGCAGCACCACATCATTTTCCCCCGCAGCAATCCGCCGTTCCAGATCGGCAATCGCCGTCGGCTGATCACCGCCGGGAGAGAAATCGGCATGCACCTGGAAGGGGGCCACCCGCCGCTGAATATCAGACACCGCACGCATGAGGTAAGCGTAGGTGCCAGCTCCGACAACACCTATGTCGGCCATCCTGCCGAGCGGTGGGGTGCACTGGGAGTTCCATGAGGATACGCTGGCAAACCAAGGGATGCGCTGATCAATGCTGTTTTGTGCGAGGACGTGCCGGACGGGATGAACCGCAACCCCACATCGGGTGGGTGTACTAGACGTCCATCGCCAGATGTGGGGGAAGCGGTTCGCCCGATCCGGTGCGCCACAGCCAGGGCATGATTGATCAGCGCATCCCAAGCCCTGTCCCAGCACTCTTGGTAGGCCCTGGCGGGAGCACCTGTCGGCGCACCATTGAGCCCTGACCCCATCCCGGAGGACATCCGATGCCAGTACTGCTCCACCTTGACTCGTCAGCCAATCTGTCGACCTCACGCACCCGGGAGCTCACCGCCGAGTTTGCCCGGATCTGGACCGAACGCAGCCCCGACCACCGGACGGTTTATCGGGACCTGCACCGCGACCAGCTACCCCACCTGGAAACCGCCGCCCAACACCTACCGGAGCAATTCCGCCACGGGGCCGCCGTTTCACCCGAGGCAGAACGGCAGCAGCAAGCACTCGTGGACGAGTTGCTGGCCGCAGACGTCCTCCTGGTCGGTGCCCCGATGTACAATTTCTCGATGCCCTCCACCCTGAAGGCGTGGATAGACAATATTCACATTCCCGGAGTGACCTCCCCCCTGGCCGAGCCCACCCAGCCGCTCGCGGGGCGACCGGCGGTGATAGTCGTCGCCCAGGGGGCGGCTTACGATCCGGGATCGCCCACCGCAGACTGGGACCATGGAACCCCAGCACTCACGCTGATCCTCGGCAACAGCTTGGGCATGGACGTGAGCGTCATCACGACGAGCCGGACCCTGGCTGCTATGAATCCAGCGCTGGATCCGGACCAGGCTGCTCGGGAGTTGACGGCCGCACGGGAGCAATGCGCGCAGCTGGCAACCACCGTGTGACCCCCCACCGCCATCGATCCGCACCCCCCTTCACCCGAGCGTCGCTTCGTCCGTCAAGACCCCGTGGACGTATCGGCCACCCGTAAGCCCAAGGTGGGCAACAGGTTCTGGACCGCGCTAGCCAAATCCGCAAGATCGCCGGTGTTGTCCACGACGATGGTGGCGGCAGCGAGCCGTGCCTCCCGGCTGGCCTGAGCCTCGATTCGGGACCGGATCTCCGGTTCGCTCAGCCCGGATCGCGACCGTACCCGCGCGATCTGGGTCTCCACGGGCACATCGACCACGATCACCTCGTCGAAGTCCTCAGCCTGGCCGGTCTCCACCAGCAGGGGGATGACCTCCACCACCACGGCCTGCGGATCGGCGGCCAGCGCGGACGCCCGCACGGCCCCGGTCTGGTTCCGCACCCAGGGATGCACGATGGCATTCAGGTCGGTGCGTGCGTCCGGGTCGTTGAAGACTATCCGGCCCAGCGCTTCCCGATCCAGGTCACCGGTCGGCCGCAGGATGTCGGGGCCGAACCGGTCCACCACAGCCTGGAGTCCAGCGGTACCTGGCGCTACGGCCTCGCGTGCCAGCACATCGGCATCTATTATTGTTGCCCCGTGATCGGCTAGCAGGCGGGCTACCGTGGATTTTCCCGAACCGATACCACCGGTCAGTCCCACGCGCCGCATGCCCAACATCGTGCCAGATTCAGAAACGCCTGCGAAGCCTGCCGGTCCTCCCCTACGGGCTACCAGCATGCAGACTGCATGACACCCTCATGCTATGAGCACGCTCCAGGTCCGCAACCTCCCCGACGAGCTGCATAAGACACTCAGCGCCCGATCCAAGCGGCTGGGAGTATCGATGTCTGAATACGTCACCCGCGTACTCCGTCGCGATCTGAGCCGCCCACTGGTGGAGGAATGGGCGGCAACAGTCAAGTCCGAGGGCCCAGAGCGGCACATGCCTGGGACCTGCGGGAGTCTGTACGGATCAACGATGGCTTCTATGTAGCGGCCGCACTCGCCCTCAACGCTGACCTGCTCACCTCCGACGCCCGGCTCTCCCGGGCACCCCGCCTGGGGGTCACCGTGACGCTCTTGCGCTGAATCTGAAACGTGCCCCCGCCCCGGAGGGCGAGGGCACGCTCAGGTGCGATCAGCGGCTCTCAGTTGCCACCGGTCAGCTTGTCCCGTAGGGCTTGCAGTGCCTCATCGGAGGCCAGCGAACCCTCGGGAGCCGCGCTCGGAGCACTGGTGCCCGCATTGCTGGAGGAGTAGGACGCCTGCGAGGCGGCCTCCACAGCGGCCTGCGATTCGGCGGCCTCGGCCTCCTCGACCTGCTTCTTATGGGCGAGCCAGCGGGTCTGCGCCTCGGCGTACTGCTGCTCCCAGGCGGCCTGCTGCTCCTCGTAGCCTTCCTTCCACTCCTGGGATTCGGGATCGAAGCCCTCAGGGTAGATGTAGTTGCCCTGGTCGTCGTAGGAGGCTGTCATGCCGTACAGCGACGGATCGAAGTCATCCGCAGCGACGTCGATGCCCTCGTTGGCCTGCTTGAGGCTGAGCGAGATCCGGCGACGCTCCAGATCGATGTCGATGATCTTGACCATGACATCGTCGTTGACGCTGACAACCTGCTCGGGGATCTCCACGTGACGCTCGGCCAGCTCGGAAACGTGCACCAGGCCCTCAATGCCCTCCTCGACCCGTACGAACGCGCCGAACGGAACCAGCTTGGTGACCTTCCCGGGCACTATCTGCCCGATCTGGTGGGTCCGGGCGAAGGTCTGCCATGGATCCTCTTGGGTCGCCTTGAGCGACAGCGAGACCCGCTCGCGCTCCATGTCGACGTCGAGCACCTCGACGGTGACCTCCTGGCCCACCTCGACGACCTCGCTCGGGTGGTCGATGTGCTTCCAGCTGAGTTCGGAGACATGCACCAGGCCGTCGACCCCGCCGAGGTCGACGAAGGCGCCGAAGTTGACTATCGAGGAGACCACGCCGCGACGGATCTGCCCCTTGGCGAGCTTGTTGAGGAAGGAGGTCCGCACCTCGGACTGGGTTTGTTCCAGCCAGGCGCGCCGCGACAGCACCACGTTGTTGCGGTTCTTGTCCAACTCAATGATCTTGGCTTCGAGCTCCTGGCCGACATAGGGCTGCAGGTCGCGCACCCGGCGCATCTCCACCAGCGACGCGGGCAGGAAGCCGCGGAGGCCGATGTCGACGATCAGGCCGCCCTTGACGACCTCGATCACGCGGCCAGAGACCACGCCATCCTCTTCCTTGATCTTCTCGATAGTGCCCCAAGCGCGCTCGTACTGCGCCCGCTTCTTGGACAGGATGAGACGACCCTCCTTGTCCTCTTTCTGCTGGACCAGGGCTTCGATCTCGTCACCCACCGAGACCACGTCGAATGGATCGACGTCGTGCTTGATGGAGAGTTCCTTGGAAGGGATAACGCCTTCGGTCTTGTAGCCGATGTCGAGGAGAACCTCGTCCCGGTCAACCTTGACGACGGTACCGGCGACGATGTCGCCGTCATTGAAGTACTTGATAGTGGCATCGACGGCCTGTGCGAACTCTTCAACAGAGGTGAAATCGTCGATGGCGACCTGAGCGGCCTCAGGAGTGGAGGTCATGTAGTAGGGCTCCGATAACTGATGGATGTGTGGATGTGTGGTGATGTGCTCATGTGCCCGCCCCACTCGGTCCGGAGACAGACAGACCACACCGATCCACCAGCCTAGACCTCACGCAGGCGCAGGGTCAAAGCGCGGTGGATCGGTGCCGGATCTGCTTAGACCGTTGCCGGAACGGGTTCGACCGCCTCGGGTGCGGCCACGGCATCCTCACCGGGCTCGTCCTCGGTCAGGATGCCATTGCGCTTGGCGACTATATAGGGCACCAGCGCTTGACCGGCGACATTGGTCGCCGTCCGGATCATGTCGAGGATCGGGTCGATGGCCAGCAGCAGCCCCACCCCCTCCAGAGGCAGCCCCAGCGTCGACAGCGTCAGCGTCAGCATGACCACCGCACCGGTCAGCCCTGCGGTGGCCGCGGAACCGACCACGCTGACGAACGCTATCAGCAGATAGTCCTGCCAGCCGAGGGTGATGCCGAACAGCTGTGCGACCGTTATCGCGGCCAGCGCCGGGTAGATGGCGGCGCACCCGTCCATCTTGGTGGTGGCCCCCAGCGGGACCGCGAAGGAGGCATAGCTCTGCGGCACTCGCAGCTTAGTGATCACGTTGCTCTGGGTGATCGGCAATGTGCCGACCGAGCTCCGCGAAACGAAGGCGAAAACAATCGCCTCACCGGCTCCGGCGAAGAATCGGCGCACGCTCAGCCCGTTGACCTTGAGCAGAATCGGGTAGAGCACCAGCAGCACCAGCAAGCACCCCACATAGACATCCAGGGTGAACACCGCCAGCGGCGCCACCAGGTCCCAGCCATAGCTAGCGACTGCCCGGCCGATAAGCGCCGCCGACCCGATGGGGGCGAGCAGAATTATCCACCACACCAGCTTCTGGAAGATTGCCAGCAACGACTCCGACAGCGTGACCAGCGGCTGCGCCTTCTCCCCCACCGCCAATGCGGCCGCACCCAGGGCAATGCCGAGGACCACCAACTGAAGTACCGAGAAGTTGAGCGAGGTGCTCACCGAGAGCGCCTCCCCGGCCTCAGCGACCCGGGAGCTCGCTTCCAGGCCGAAGATGTTGGCCGGAACTATCGAGGACAGGAAGTCAAGCCACGTGCCCTGCCGGCTGACAGCTTGGGCACCGTCGGTGCTTACCGTCGCCGAAGCCCCGGGATTTGTCAGCAGCCCCAGAGTGATGCCGATGATCACGCTGAAGAAGGCAGTAATCGCGAACCACAACAAGGTCTGTCCGGCCAACCGGGCCGCATTGGTGACGTGCCGGAGCTGGGTGATCGACACAATAATCGCGGTCAGCACCAGCGGCACCACGATCACCCGGAGCAGTTGGACGAAGATGGTGCCGACCGTGGCCAAGGTGGTGGTGAGCCAGGTCACCTCCCAGGTGCGCGCCACCCACCCAAGCGCCACCCCCACCAGCAGGCCGAGCAGAACTTGCGCCCAGAACGGGATCCGCTTGCGGCGAGGCGGAGAGGTCTCCGCGGCGGAGGCGGATGTGACGGCGTGCGGCGCCGTCGGATTGGCATGAGCCATGAGTCTTTCCCTTCACGAAGAGATGGTGGCCACCAGGCGCGGCCACAAGCTGAGCGGGCGCGCAGCATCGGGCGCGCCAGCGCCGAGAAAAGTCAGGATGAGGTCGTGCGTCAGGCCTGACAGCCGGACGTGACCCGACGGCACAGGTCGACGGAAATCCGCCGCCAGAACCCGGTCATGATCAGCCCCCCAGAAAGTTTGACGGACGAATCATAGCCCGACTAGTCGAGCCAACAAAAATAGGCGCCACGGACCGAACATCGCGCAGCAGAATCCCGGGTGGGCTAGCGTGTGGGCACCGACCAAGGAGAAGCCATGAGCGGCACCGCCGAAGTTCATCCCGAAGCCACCCTCACCCCCAGCAAGCTCGATCTGCTGGCCGGATGGCTCCCCGGGCAATCCTGGTTCCGCGGTGAGGTCTCCGATCTGGAGCGGGTGGCCTTCTTCAGGTTCACCGACCCCGACGGTGAGGTGGGTCTGGATTGCATGATAATCGCGTCCGCCGGGGAGACCTATCACATTCCGGTGAGTTGGCGCGCCGAGCCGCTCGCCGAAGGCGAGCTGATAGGAACCTTGGAGCACAGCCTGCTGGGCACGCGCTATTGCTACTCAGCCAATACAGATCCGGTGTACGTATCCGAACTTATCCGGATCATCCGGGAAGGCGATACTGCCGCTGACATCCTGCCTGCTGGGTCGGATCAACCGCTCCCGGCCACCATTGAGGTCCGTGGCAGCGGCGTCGACCCGGCCGCTGATGTCAGCGGCCAGGTGCGTCTGGTGCGCACGCTGGGCCCCGAACATGAGGACATGCAGGGTGCCCGCGGGATTCTGTCGGGAACCTGGACCCATCAGGGAGCCGAGCGGGAGGATATTCTCGCCGTTCTGCGCTGAAGAGCCCTGCTATCACCAGGCCCGACGTGCCACAATTGGAGTTGTGGCCACCAACCGGCGAACCAGTCAGGCGCGGTACCACCTCAGCCTGCTGCTCATTCCCCTGATAACAGGCTGCACTCTGACCCCCCCGACCCCGGAGAGCACATCACCGGTCTCGTCGCTGATGCCCGGACAACGCTTCTATCTCCAGTTGTTTGGAGTTCCCGAGGTGCCCGCTGACGCCGAGGTCGTGATCCTGGATGGTGCCGACACCCCGGAAACCACCGTGCGCCAGCTCACCGAGTCCGGCACCACCGTGCTCTGTTACATAAACGCGGGGGCTATCGAAGACTGGCGGAGCGACGCCGAGGACTTCAGGCCGTCGCTGATAGGTCGGCCGTTGACCGACTGGCCGGGAGAGCGGTGGCTTGATATCCGGCAGCGAGACCAGTTGGCGCCGATCATGGCTACCCGGATGGACGAATGCCTGCGCAAGGGATTTGCCGGGGTTGATCCCGACAATGTCGACGGTTACGTGGTCGATACCGGGTTCGAGCTGGCACCTGCAGACGCGGCGGCCTACGAACAGATGCTGGCTGCCCTGGCCCACGAACGCGGCCTGCTGGTGGGGCTCAAGAATGCCGTTGAGATAATTCCCGAGGTGGCTGGCGTGGTGGACTTCGCCGTGAATGAGCAATGCCTACAGCTCGGCGAGTGCGACGCCTACGCGACATTGGCTCGCCTCAAGAAGCCAATCCTCCATGTCGAGTACGGGCTTCCCTACGAGCAGGTGTGCGCTGCGCAGCTTCCGGGGTTCAGCTCCGTGGTCGCCGATCAGGGATTGGGGGCTGGCGCACAGATGTGCAGGCCGTAGCCTGTGGCCCCAGCTCAACGACTGCCCTCGAAGGGAGCCTATCGGCTCGGGCACACGCCCGGTTCGGTTCCGGGCTCAATGGGCGGCAGCATGCCAGGTGGCGCCCGACCCGACGCTGACATCGAGCGGCACGCTCATCTCCACCGCGTGGCCCATACAGCGACGGACCAGTGCCTCCACGGCCTCGAACTCGCCGGGGGCCACCTCGAGGACCAATTCGTCGTGTACCTGCAGCAGCATCCGGGAGGCCAGCCCTTCTCTGGCCAATGCCGATTCGACGTCGAGCATGGCGACCTTCATGATGTCGGCGGCGCTGCCTTGGATCGGGGCGTTGAGCGCCATCCGTTCGGCCATCTGGCGGCGTTGCCGGTTGGAGGACCCCAAGTCGGGCAGATAGCGGCGTCGGCCGAGAATGGTCTCGGTGAAGCCGGTCCGGCGGGCACCGGCGACGATGTCAGCCAGGTAGTCGCGGACATGGCCGAAGGTCTCGAAGTACTCCTCCATCAGCCCCTTGGCTTCGGAGTTGCTTATCCGCAGCTGCTGGCTCAGCCCGAAGGCACTCAGCCCGTAGGCGAGCCCGTAGTTCATCGCCTTGATCTTGGCGCGCAGCTCCGGGGTCACCGCGTCCGCAGCTACTCCGAACACCCGGGCGGCGGTGACTGTGTGGAAGTCAGCGCCGGAGTTGAACGCCTCTATCAACGCGTGGTCCCCGGACACATGCGCCATGATCCGCATCTCGATCTGGCTGTAGTCGGCGCTGATAAGCGTGTCAAAGCCAGAGCCCACGACAAAGGCCTCTCGGATCCGGCGACCGGCCTCGGTCCGGATCGGAATGTTCTGCAGGTTCGGGTCTGCAGAACTCAGCCGTCCGGTGGCGGCGACGGTCTGGGAGTAGGTGGTGTGGATCCGACCGTCGTCGGCAACTGTCTTCTGCAGGCCCTCAACGGTCTGCCGCAGCCGGATCTGGTCACGGTGGCGCAGCAAATGTTCCAGGAACGGGTGTTCGGTAGTGGCGTAGAGCTGTTCCAGGGCTTCGGCATCAGTGGTGTAGCCGGTCCGGGTCTTGCGAGTCTTGGGCATACCCAGGTCGTCGAAGAGCACCTCTTGGAGTTGTTTGGGCGAGCCGAGATTCACCTGTCGGCCCAGCACCGCATAGGCATCTGACTGGGCGCTACGCACCGCCGTGTCGAAGTCATCCCACAAGGTCCGCAGGGCATCGTCGTCCACCGCGATACCCACCCGCTCCATGGCCACGAGGGTACGCCCCAAGGGCAGTTCCACATCTGCCAGCAGGGTGGACTCAGCCACCTCGGCCAACTCAGTGGCCAGCGCCTCTGCCAGTTCAGCAACCGCCCGAGCGCGCACCATGGCGTCGGCTCCGTGGTCGTCCTCGGCGCCGAAATCGAAGGCTAACTGGTCCGGAGCTTCCCCAGCAGTCTCCACCACCAGTTCCTTGCGGAGATGCCGGACCACTAGATCCGCCAGGTCGTAGGTCCGCTGGTCTGGACGCAGCAGATACGCGGCCAGCTTGGTGTCGGAGACCAGTCCGGCCAGATCCCAGCCCCGATCCAGCAGCGCGGTGATTGGCCCCTTCGCATCATGGATCGCCTTGGGCCTATCGGGATCGGCAAGCCAGCTGGCCAGCGCCTGATCATCGGCGGGGGTCAACGTGTCAACCAGAAACCACAGGGCAGTCCCGGCCGAATCCGACAGGGCCAGTGAGGCCACATCGCCAGCGCCGCTCCCCCACCGGCCCTCAACATCCATCCCGATCAGGCCGGTGGCATGCTCGGCGAGCCACGCACCCAGGGCACCGGGGGCCAGCACGGTTCCCGCTACGGCGAAACCGCCCTCAGGCTCGGTGTCCTGGGCGGGCAGGGTCTCCAGCAACCGCTCCCGCAACACTCGAAACTCGAGGGCATCGAACAGGGAATGGATGGCTTCCCGATCCCAGTCGGTCCGCTCCAGCTCCCCCAGGCCCACCGGCAAGCTCAGATCCCGGACCAGCGCATTGAGCTCCCGGTTGCGCCGGACATCATCAAGATGGTCCCGCAGCGACTGCCCGACCTTACCGGTCACACTGTCGGCATGGTGCAACAAGCTTTCCAGGCCGTCATAGGCGGTCAGCCACTTCGCGGCGGTCTTGGGGCCCACCCCGGGCACTCCGGGCAGGTTGTCTGAGGATTCACCGACCAGCGCGGCCAACTCCGGGTACCGAGCCGGGGGCACCAGGTACTTCTCCTCGACAGCAGCCGGGGTCAACCGGGCCAGATCCGACACGCCTTTCCGGGGGTAGAGCACCGTTGTCTGCTCGGTCACCAACTGAAATGAGTCCCGGTCGCCGGTGCAAATAAGAGTCTCCCACCCGGCGGCATCAGCTTCGGCGCTCAGCGTGCCGATGATGTCGTCGGCCTCGTAGCCAGCCAACTCCACATGGACAATTTTCAGCGCATCCAGCACCTCTTTTATCAGCGAGACCTGACCCTTGAACTCCTCCGGTGAGGTGGATCGGTTCGCCTTGTAGTCGGCGTAGGCCTCGGTCCGGAAGGTGTGCCGGGAGACATCGAAGGCAACCGCCAGGTGAGTTGGCTGCTCATCGCGGAGAACGTTTATGAGCATCGAGGTGAAGCCGTAAACGGCGTTGGTGTGCTGCCCGGTGCTGGTGGCGAAGTTCTCCGACGGGAGCGCGAAGAACGCACGATAGGCAACCGAATGCCCATCGATAAGCAGCAATCGGGGACCTGGTGTCGTCGGTGGCGCGGCGCTCAAACTCACCTGGGTCAGACTAGTGGCACGATGTCGGCATGAACATCACTGACCGGGTACGGGCAGCAGTCCAGGACGCCAACGGCTTGGACGTCCGGATGGAACTTGAACTTCTGGAAGTTTCGGCCGAACGCAGCGTCGGCCGGATGCCGGTGGCCGGAAATACCCAGCCCTTCGGTTTATGGCATGGCGGGGCCTCCTGCGTGCTGGCCGAATCCCTGGCGTCACTCTCCGCCGCGGTGGCCGCCGGTGAGGGGGGCAGCGCCGTCGGGGTCGACATCAACGCCACCCACCATGCTCCGGCGCAGTCCGGCTCCGTCACCGGTGTCGCCACCGCCCTCCGGGTGGGCCGATCACTGGGCACCTGGGAGGTGGTACTCACCGACGACGACGGTACCCGGATCTGTACCGCCCGGGTCACCTGCGCATTGCGCGCGCGACCGCAGGGGTGAGGTCCCAGCGACCCGCCGCTACCGGGTCTGCCCACCTCATGAGGGGAGTCGGCGCAGCGTCAGGTACGAGACCGCAGGAACCGGGCCGCTCAACAGACCCGGGACCACCTGGCCGCCGACAGCGCGGCGGCCAGGAACATCAGACTCAGCTCAGGTCGTCGGGCAGGGGCACGCCCCGCTTCTTACCGCCCTGCTTGCGGTGGTCGATGACACCTTCGGCCACCTCGCGCATCGGTTTGCGCAGATCCATGGCAGTCTTCTGGATCCAGCGGAAAGCCTCGGCCTCGCTGAGACCGAGCCCTTCCTGAAGGATGCCTTTGGCCTGATCGACGGCCTTCCGGGTCGCCAGGCGTTCCTCCAGGTCGGCCACCTCATCGTCCAGGGACCGGATCTCGTTGAAACGTGCCATGGCGAGCTCAATCGCCGGAACCACATCGGAGGCATCAAAGGGCTTGACCACATAGGCCATCGCACCGGCATCCCGGGCCCGGTCAATAAGCTCCCGTTGGCTGAAGGCGGTCAGCATGACCACCGGAGCAATCCGCTCTTCGGCGATCGTCGTGGCGGCGGTGATGCCGTCCATTTTGGGCATCTTGACATCCATGACCACCAGGTCTGGCTCCAGCTCGCGAGCAAGCTTGAGCGCCTCTTCGCCATCGCCAGCTTCAGCCACAACCTCGTAACCCTCAGCGGTGAGCAGTTCCACCAGATCGAGACGGATCAGCGCCTCATCCTCCGCAACCAGCACGCGGGGGAGGTCGGGATCGTCGTTCTTGTCGCTCACGGGTTGTCTCTCTTCCTGTGCAGTAATGTCAGCAAGCGTACGCGAGCCGCGCGGTCTCGCGGGGGTGTCAGATATGGCAGGATAGTCCTGCACCTGCCGGGGTGGCGGAATGGTATACGCGGACGGCTCAAACCCGTCTGGGCGCAAGCCCGTAGGGGTTCGAATCCCCTTCCCGGTACGACGGTCACGAAACCACGGCCACGCGGATCGAGTTCGTCTTGCCGTTGGAGTGCCGGGGATTGCCGGCCACTACCACCACTTTGTCGCCGGCCACCGCTAGGTCTTGGCCGACCAGAAGATTCACCACGGCATCCACCATGGCATCCATGGAGTAGAACTCCGGGGTGGTGAACGATTTGATGCCCCACACCAGGGTCAACGCCTGGGCAGCTCCGATACTCGGGCTGAACGCGACCACCGGCACCTCGGAGCGCATCCGGGTGAGCCGCTGGGCGGTATCACCGGTCTTGGTGAAGGCCACCAGGTACTTCGCCTCCGCCCGCTCGGCCACCTCGACGGCCGCCTTGGCGATGATGCCGGAGGTGGTGTGCGGGTCCCAGTCGATCCGGGCGATCTGATCCAACCCCAAGGATTCGGTCTTGCGGATGATCCGCCCCATGGTCTCCACCGTGATGATCGGCCAGTCCCCCATGGCGGTCTCCGCAGAGAGCATGACCGCATCGGCACCATCCAGGATCGCATTCGCGACATCGGAGGTCTCCGCACGGGTAGGTCGGGGTGCGTTGATCATGGATTCGAGCATCTGGGTAGCCACGATCACAGGTTTGGCCGCCCGCCGGGCAGCGTTGATTATCCGCTTCTGCGCACTGGGGACCTCTTCCAGAGGCAGTTCCACCCCCAGGTCTCCGCGGGCGACCATGATCCCATCAAAAGCCCGGCAGATCTCCTCAATGGCCTCCAGGGCCTGCGGTTTCTCGATCTTGGCTATCACCGGAATCCGGCGGCCGAAATCGTCCATCACCTGATGCACATCCTCGATGTCTGCGGCCGAGCGCACGAAGGACAGCGCCACCATGTCGGCCCCGTGTTCCAGTGCCCAGACCAGGTCGGAGGCATCCTTCTCCGACAGGGCTGGCACGCTGACGGATACCCCGGGGAGATTGATGCCCTTGTGGTCGCTCACCGGGCCACCGACCACCACTTCGGTGATGACGTCGCTGCCGGATACCTCCAGAGTGCGTAGCTCGATAGCGCCGTCGTTAATCAGGATCTGGTCACCGGCACACACATCACTGGCCAAGGTCTTCAAGGTCGTGGCCGCGCGCTCTCTGGTGCAGGGCACGTCGTCGGTGGTAATGACGA
This sequence comes from Propioniciclava sp., assembly GCA_047973325.1. Classification (GTDB taxonomy): domain Bacteria; phylum Actinomycetota; class Actinomycetes; order Propionibacteriales; family Propionibacteriaceae; genus Propioniciclava. The sequence goes on from JBKEBU010000072.1 coordinate 94,487, forward strand.
AGCGATCACCCGCGCGGAGGACTTCGGGACCGCTAGCAAACTTCCCGAGCCGGATCTTGGGTCCTTGCAGGTCGGCAAGGACGCCTATCGGGCGGCCGGCATGTTCGGCTGCCTGTCGGACCCGGTTCAGCCGGGTGAGGTGGTCATCGTGATCGCCGTGGCTCATATTGAGCCGGGCGACGTTCATCCCGGCTTCAACGAGCTCGGTGATGCGGTCATCTGAGTCAGTGGATGGGCCTAGCGTGCACACGATCTTGGCTCGGCGGTTGGGAAGGCCATCGTTCTTTGGAATCGCCACGCCGCGAGATTACCGCACGACGTTGCCGATTCGTTATCGAATTCAGACCCTATTCACTCTGCGGAAACCTCAGTCGGAGGCTAGCTGCTGCAGTGCGGCCGCGAGATCCGCGGGGTAGTCGCTGGCGTAGGTGGACCATTCGCCGGTTCCCGGATGCAAGAATTCAAGCTTCACCGCGTGTAGCCACTGCCGGGACAACCCCAGCCGTGAGGCCAGCGTAGGGTCGGCCCCGTACAGCGGATCACCCACACACGGATGTTTGATAGCGGCGAGGTGGACCCGGATCTGATGGGTCCGGCCGGTTTCCAGATTGACCTCCAGCAGCGTGGCTGCCCGAAACGCCTCAAGGGTCGAGTAGTGGGTGACGCTCTGTCGTCCGCCATCGACGATGGCCATCCTCCAGTCGTGGCTGGGATCCCGTCCTATGGGCGCGTCGATGGTACCCACGAACGGGTCTGGGTGGCCCTGGGCTACGGCGTGATAGACCTTCTCCACCTCCCGGTTCCGGAAGGCGCGCTTGAGCACCGTATAAGCGCGCTCACTCTTGGCCACCACCATCAGGCCGGACGTGCCCACATCGAGTCGCTGAACAATCCCCTGGCGTTCGGCGGCCCCCGAGGTCGAGATCCGGAATCCAGCACCAGCGAGATGCGAAACCACATCGGGCCCGTCCCACCCCAACGATGGGTGGGCGGCCACGCCGGCCGGCTTGTTCACCACCACGATGTCGGTATCGTCATACACGATCTCAACGCCGTCGGCCAGCCGGGGCTGGACCGCCGCCACCCTCGGGGCTGGCAGCTCCAGTTCCAGCAGATCACCGGCCGCTACCCGAGCTGATTTGCCCACCACCGCCCCATTAAGGCTGACCAGACCCTCGTTGAGGAGCTCCGCCACCCGACTACGACTCACGCCGGTCATCCGGGCGGCAGCGGTATCCACCCGCTCCCCCGCGAGACCGTCGGGAACCAGATGGACGCTCACGGATCTGCCTGCACCCGGTGGCCACGGAGATCCACACTGCGCACCAGCATCAGCCAGATCATGCCGACCGCGGCGAAGGTCACGCAGATGTCCGCAACATTGAAAATCGCGAAGTAAGGCAGCTGCAAAAAGTCAATTACATGCCCGTGAGCAAAACCCGGCGGTCGGGCCAGCCGATCGGTGAAATTTCCCAGGATGCCCGCCAGCAGCAGCCCCAAGGTCATCGCCCAGCCCCGGTGTCGTGTCCGGGGTAACAGCCAGCCGAGAACCGCCACCAGCGCCACCGCAGCAATCACCGACAGCACGATGGTGTAGTTCCCACCCAGGCCAAAGGCCGCGCCGGGGTTGCGCACCAGTTGCAGGGTCAACAGCCCCCCGAGGAGAATCGGTGGGTCGGTTGGGTCCAGGAATCGGAGGGCCAACTCCTTGGTCCCCTGATCGAGGGCATACCCCAGCAGCCCTAGGCTGAGGGCAATGGTCCACGCAGTGCGGGAACGTATCTGGCCAGGGGCCGCTGTGCTGGTGGCTATCGCCGTTCCTCTCGTTGCTTGCACTGCACGCACATAGTTGCCCGGGGGAAGGCGATCAGCCGATCTTTCCCGATAGGTTCGCCGCAGCTTTCGCACCGGCCGTACTCACCGGCATCGAATCGGTGCAGAGCCGTTTGCGCCTGCTCCAAGAGCTCGCGGGCGTTCTGGGCCAAGGACATCTCCTGGTCCCGCTCGAAGTTGGACGAACCCACATCGGCAGGATCGCGTCCGGCACCTTCGGCCCCTTCGTCAAACAGCCGCTCTAGCCCACGGGCACTCGTGGCAATCGCTCGCTCCATCCGCTGCACGTCAAACTGGAGGTCATCACGCACCTCGGCCAACTCCTCGTTGGTCCAGGCGTCTTCCCCCTCAGCCACCGGCACCAGGGCGCGGTTTGCATCGCTTGGTATCGCCATCCTTCACCTCCCGCTGCGGATTCAGTGGCCGCGAGAGTACCACTCCCCGCGGGCCAAACCACAGTCGTGGCCCGCGGCCAGGGTCAGTTCTCCTTGCCCAACAGTGCATCCAGGCGCGGAGTGCTGGACGCACCCCGCAGATTCCCTTGCAGCAGATCCGGCTGGTCAGCGGGGACGAAGGTCCCGGCCTTGATAGCGTCGATCTGCTGCTGCAATCCATCGGTGAAGGTGCTCCGGAAACGGGCTTCGAACTCGCGCAAGTGATCGACTCGCCCCGTCAGGACATCACGCTCTTCTTCCAGAGTCGCGAACACCTCCTGGCGACGCGCTTGCGCGTCCTGGTCCACCTGCGCAGCTCGGGCAGCCGCCTCCTTCGTCATCGCATCGGCGGCCTGACGTGCCTCGGCCTCCAGCGACTGAGCCCGAGCTTGGGCGTCGTTGATGGTGCTCGTCGCTTGCTGATCAGCCTGCGAGGTCACCTGCGCAGCATACGTCTTCGCTTCCTCGGTCATCGTGGCCGTCGCAGCCCGGGCCTCCGTTTGCAGCAACTCCACCTGCTTGCGGGCCTCCGTCACCTGGGCCTCTGCTTGTTCGGTGGCCATCTGCAGTAGCCGGGCCACCGCAGGAGAGGCCTCGGCCGCCGTGCGCACCACCAATTCCTGAGCGCCGTCAACGATGCCCATGGTCGCCTGCGGCGCCTGCGCTGCCGATTGCAGATGGGCAACTTCACCGCGGAGGCCTTCCACCTCGTCAGTCCGGGTCTGCAATTGGCCCCGCAGTTCCTCGGTAGCCCCCTGCAACTCACCCAGTTGTGCGTCCCGTTGCGCAGCTTGCTCACGGAGTTGGGCCAGCTCGCCATCCCTGGCCTGCAGCTGGTCCCGCAGGTGAGCGGCTTCATCACCGCCACCGGCCAGGGAATCACGGAGCGCTTGCAACTCCTCGTCGCGGCGCGCTATCTCCTCATTCAAGCGGCCCAGCTCGGCTTGCGCGCTAGCCAATTCGCCTTCGCGCTCGGCCAGGGTTGCCCGGATGCCGTCCAGCTCACCCTGTCCGCCAGAGAGTTGGCCTTCACGCTCAGCCAGCTGGCTCCGGATCTGACCGAGTTCAGTCTGGGCACCAGAAAGCTCCGACCTGGCCTCAGCCAACTCCGCGTCCCGAGCCGCTAGCTGCTGCTTCACCCCGTCCACTTCGGCCTGAATCGATGCCACTGCCGCGTCCGCTGAACCGCCGGCCGAGCGCAACTCGGCCAGTTCCTTACTGCGGGCTTCCAGCTCGGCGCGCACCTGCTGGAGTTCGGTGTCCTTCTCGGCCAGCACCTTGGGATCAGCGCCGCCCTCGCCGCCGCCACCGGTCTTGAGCGCGGCCACCTGCTGTTGCAGTGTCGCATTCTCCTCGCCGAGCTGCACCAAGGTCGTCTCGACCCGATCAACAAACGTATCGACGTCTGCAGGGTCGTAACCATTGCGCCGGGCTAAGTGGAAACGCGTGTCACGCACCTGTTCGATGGTCAGGGTCATCGTTCACCTCACGGATCGGGACATACTGGAGCCGACCTACCGGAGCGGGTCGGGCAAGTGACCACATTAGTGCAGGCCGCCGGTGACAGCCAGTCAGCTATCTCCCAGCGGCTCTCGTCACCGGGCTTTCCGACACCCAGCCAGTGGTGCTCCACGGATGGCTGGGCCCGACGGGTTCGAGGCATGCCAGGGCCGAGAGATCTCGGACACATCCGGGCAGGCCCCGGCTGTGAAGGCGCGACATCGAGCCAGTGGCCGATGAAGACACCTGACCTGCTCGCGTCACCTTGCTAGTGAGCCTCGGGTTAGCTCTGATTGAACAGGCTACCGGCGATGCGTTCCTTGTCCTCCGCCGTGACATGCACATCCACCGGTGAGAGCAGGAAGACTTTGCTGGTCACCCGTTCGATGGTCCCGTGTAGGCCGAAGATCAGGCCCGCGGAAAAGTCCACCAGACGTTTCGCGTCAGCATCTTCCATATCGCTGAGGTTCATGATCACCGGAATCCCATCGCGGAAATTTTCGCCGATGGTGCGGGCTTCGTTGTAGGTGCGCGGATGCACGGTCACGATCCGGCTCAGATCGGCCGACGCCGCTACCGGACGTCTCGACTCAATGTCAGTCACGCTCGCCTCTCCCCTGGCCGGGACAATGTCAACTTCAGCGGACTGCTGGCGATTCCGCGGTGTGCCCGGCACTTCTTCAGTCGCCTCATCCTCTTCCGGGTAAGGGACATCGGCCTTAAGGCCCAGCCAGATTGCTGCCTTATCCCTAAAACCGTCGGCCATATGGCACCCCTCCACTCGGCGTCACCAGAGACTCTAGCCCTCGAACAGCCCAGTCGGGGAAAGGGCACGCCACGCAGGACGCAGGTTCTCGGCATCCGCACGTCACTTGAGAAAGTCCGGCACGTCCAATTCATCGTCGGGGATCGGGGCGGGCCGCGGCGCTGGTGGTGGTGTCGCTGGCCGGGCCTGCGGCGGATCGGCCGGAGGAGCCGGCGTGGGTTCGGGGGCACGTGTCGCCACGACCGGCGGCCGCGAGACCGGTTGCTGCCGCGGAGCGGCGGCCTGCTGGCGCGGGGCATTGGGCCGCCGGGGCGGCTGTCCGCCATCGAACCCGGCAGCAATGACAGTCACCCGCACCTCATCGCCCAAGGCGTCGTCGATAACAGTGCCGAAGATAATGTTCGCCTCTTCGTGAGCCGATTCCTCGATGAGATTGGCCGCGGCCGAGACCTCGAACAAGCCCAGATCGGAGCCACCAGCTATCGAGAGCAATACGCCATGGGCGCCGTCGATGGAGGCTTCCAGCAAGGGGCTGCTCACCGCCATTTCCGCAGCAGCACGGGCCCGGTCCTCCCCGCGAGCCGAGCCGATACCCATCAGCGCGGAACCGGCATTGCTCATCACCGCCTTGACGTCGGCGAAGTCCAGGTTGATCAGGCCGGGCGTGGTGATCAGATCCGTAATGCCGGAGACACCTTGCATGAGCACCTGATCGGCTTGTTTGAAAGCATCCAGAATCGCCACCTGGTGGTCGGTCATCTCCAGCAACTTGTCGTTGGGGATGACTATCAGAGTGTCGACCTCTTCCCTCAGGGCGGCAATGCCCGATTCGGCCTGGCTGGATCGACGCTTGCCCTCGAAGGTGAACGGGCGGGTCACCACACCAATGGTCAAGGCTCCCAGCGAGCGGGCGACCCGCGCCACCACGGGCGCCCCGCCGGTGCCGGTGCCACCCCCCTCACCGGCGGTGACGAAGACCATGTCGGCCCCCTTGAGGACCTCCTCGATCTCATCAGCATGATCATCGGCGGCCTGGCGACCCTTGTCAGGATCGGCGCCGGCACCCAGACCCCGGGTCAGCTCGCGCCCAATATCGAGCTTGACGTCCGCATCGCTCATCAGCAGCGCTTGCGCATCAGTATTGACGGCGATGAACTCCACCCCACGGAGTCCAGCCTCAATCATCCGATTGACTGCGTTGACGCCGCCACCACCGACGCCAACAACCTTGATGACTGCCAGATAGTTCTGAGATGTACTCGCCACGGTGATAGCCCGTCCTCGATCTGTTCGTTGGCCTGCAGGACCCCCCGCCGCGCGTCTCGTCGAGGGAAGAGCGCCGCGAGGAAGTGACGAGACGTGGGGACAATGACCAGGGTAGTGAGCCGGACCGACCACTGCCATTCGACAGACCGCACTGGGCGCGCCTCTCAACCCAAGGTTGAGAGTTGAGGGTTTGATCGAGAGTTAGGGATGCGCTGATCAATCATGCCCTGGCTGCGGCGCACCGGATCGGGCGAACCACGTCCCCCACATCCGGCGATGGACATCCAGTACACCCACCACA
>JBKEBU010000117.1:0-2131 GCA_047973325.1 Propioniciclava sp.
TGCCCTGGCTGCGGCGCACCGGATCGGGCGAACCACGTCCCCCACATCCGGCGATGGACATCCAGTACACCCACCAGATCTGGGGTCGCGGTTCATCCCGCCCGGCACGTCCTCGCACAGAACAGCATTGATCAGCGCATCCTTAGCCTTAGTCCGGGCTTAGCGAGAGCCACCACCTACCTGCTGAGCTCACTGGGATCGAGGGGCCACCTGGTCGAGAACAGCGCAGACGAACTGGTAGCTCTGCTGCAACACCTCCGGCGCGGACCGCTGATCTCCGAAGACGTGTGCCTCATGCTCCACCACCACGGTGCCATCAAAGCCGCGGCTGCGCAGGGTCTGCAGCATCTCCACGAAGTTGACCTGCCCGGCACCCAACGCAGGGAAGGTGAATCGATCCGGTTCCCCCTCGGCATCCTTCAGGGCTGCAATCACTGTCCGCGAGCCCAGCCGCTCCGCAGCGTCGGTCACGTCGTGGGTGGTCACCTCAAGATGGGACGGGTCGAAGCTGATCCCCAGACCGGGCACCTGGCCGAGCATGTCCAGCGCCGCATCGGTGGTAGAGATCAGCTGGCGCACTATCGGTTCCAACCCGACAGTGACCCCCAGTGGTTCGGCCTGCTCCACCACCTGCTGAAGGGAATCCACGAAGGCCGCGACCTCACCGGCGGCTCCCGCCTGGCCCAGCACCCCATCTCCAGGCTCATCCCCGGGAATCACGTGGATCAGCGGTGCCCCCAGATCAACCGAAACCCGGGCCAGATCCACGGTCCACGCCACCGCCTCCTCGCGAACACGGCGGTCCGGATTGGCCAGGCCTTCTCGATGGGCAGCAATCGAGGTGACCGCACCAGTGGCAGCAATCTGCTCGATCAGCCATCGGGGACTATCGGGGAAGATGTGCGGTTCGGCCCAGGGCAGGGCCTCCGCATTCAGTTCGACACCATCGAACCCGGCGTCCTGGACGTGCCGGATCGCCTCAAGGACCGGGATCCCGGTGAGGAATCCGGTGTGGAAACTGGTACGCATCGTCGGTGATCCTCGCAGACTATTCGTAGGTGGGCATGGGCTCTTCGGGGTCAGACAGCGGCAGACTCACCCAGCCATGGGTGCGCACGGAGCGGTAGGCGGCGGTGACCACCTCCTGCGCCTTGACCCCGTCCTGGCCCGAGGGGGACGGGTGGGTTCGGGTGCGCACCGAGCGTTCGAAGGCTGCCCACTCCGAGCGGTAGGGGTTCACGCGCGGCGGAATGAACTCCAGCCAGGTGCCTGGCTGGTAGTCGTTCCACCAGGCCTGGGGCCAGTCTGCCTGCCTGATTTCATCGGGCAGTTCCTCCTGGGGCCGGATGCTCGAGATCGCCAACGGCACGCTCTGGAATGGGTTCCTGGTTTCCGTCGACAGATGAATCGTGCCGTCTGGCCCGTACAAGTCGGTGGCATTCGATACCTGAGGGGAGAACCTATCGGCGCTGATAACACCTGTGGCACCGGTATCGAAGCGAACCAGCAAGAAGACATTGTCGTCGGCTGGGTGCGGGATCGCCCGATGATCCACCGTGGCACACACCTCAACGATGTCGCCGATGAGATAGCGAGCCAGGTCGATTCTGTGGATGGCCAAATCCAGGATCGATGCGCCGCCGGACTGTTCCAGGTTGTACCGGTACTTCGTCGCCGCCGGGTAGACATTGTGCGCCTCGGAATAGACCGACCGGAAAGCGTGTACCTCCCCGATGACACCCGCCTCGAGGGCACGTTTGGCCATCTGAACTGGCTCCCAGAAGCGCTGATTGAATCCCACCTGCATCAGGACCCCAGCCCGATCACACGCCGCCTGAGCGGCGAGAGCATCCACCAGGTGGTGCGCGACCGGCTTTTCACAGAAGACATTGATTCCGGCGGCTGCGGCGGCCTCAATCACCGGGCGATGGACGTGGTTAGGGATCGCTACCACCACGATGTCGAGATCTTCTCGCTCAAACATCTCTTGATGTGCCTGATAGGCGGTGATCCCATAGTCAGCCGCCAGGTCCTGGGCCCGCTCGACTCCTGGGTCGGCGATGGCTACCAGGTCGAGTCCGGGGGTGTGCGTGATGGCCGGGACGTGTGACATCCGGATGATCGCGCCCGC
>JBKEBU010000146.1:0-10375 GCA_047973325.1 Propioniciclava sp.
TGGGAGATTTCCTCTTACGTCCACGGAAATTGTCAAATGCACAGCTTGGGTCCCGAGAATAATAAAGTCTCTTCCTATCGCAATAACAGCACGCGGGCTCAACGGATGTGGACCAGTCGCAACTTCTCAGGTTCGTTGCAGTACTTCGGTGGTCAATCCAATTCTGGAACCGTGGCCTACAACAATAACTTTGAGAGTTGGAAAGGGTATTGCTTCCAGCTATGAGGCGCACCATCACCCTGTTTACGGCGGCGTTCATGAGCGCCGTGGTGGTCGGCTGTGGCGTCCCAGCGGATGAGACCTCGGAGGCCATCTCGGCATCAGTGCCAGCGGACACACGGGGTGGTTTGCTCGATTGGACTGCTGCGACCGTGACGCTCCCACTCGATGCATTCGGGATGAGTAGCTCCGAGCTACGCACACTGAGGGCAGCCATCAGCATTGCATTTGCACGTTGCGTGACTGGCGAGCACGAGGTCTCGAATGCTGTGGTGAGCGAAGCCGCCCGCTCACTGGAACCGCTCGTCCCTGATGCGGACGCGCACCATTGGCTCTATGGAATCTGGAACGCTCCTTTTGTGGCCGAACATGGCTGGTTTCCCTTCCCTGGTGAGGATCCGGAGCCCATGTTGGTCGAAACTGATCAGGCCACTGCCGACCGGTGCTTCAACTCCGATGTTGTCCGGGCGCTGAATCCCATCTCTCCGGCGTACGCCGATGAGGGTCCATCGTCCACCTTGGTTCAGGCTGGAATCGACAGTCGCGCGCGAACGCTCGCGACCACCGAGTACCAGGCCATCATGGACGAGCTAGAAGGCTGTTTGATAGACGCTGGGTATGCGGTTTCTCGCGATGAAGAGCTCGCCCAGATCGACGTTCCTGAGAGCGCGACGGAGGAGCAGAGGCTCACGAGCATGGTGGCGGCGGCGACGTGCAACGACGACAACCGGATCACCCAGCGTGCTGCAGATATCGAGGCCGGTTTTCAGGCGTCGGAAATCGCTGAACGGGAGGCGGAGTTTCAGGCTGTTCGCGCAGTGGCCGCCGAACGCGTCGCCAGCGCCCATCAGATCTTGAACAGCGTCGGGCTTTGAGCAGAGCATCTGCTCGTCGGATCCTCTGGTTCATCGTGGTCGGTGCCGCACATCTGGCGATGGACACCCAGTACACCCACCAAATGCGGGGTCGCGGTTCATCCCGCCCGGCACGTCCTCGCACAGAGCAGCATTCATCAGCGATTCCCTCAGGATGCGCTGATCAATCATGCCCTGGCTGTGGCGCACCGGATCGGGCGAACCGCTTCCCCCACATCTGGCGATGGACATCCAGTACACCCACCAGATGTGGGGTCGCGGTTCATTCCGCCCGGCAGGTCCTCGCACAGAGCAGCATTAATCAGCGCATCCCTAAGGATGTTTCAGCGCGGCCCGCAGTTCTGCGACGGCATCAGGATGGCCGCGGAAGCGGCGGAGGCTCCAGCCGATCAAGCCGAGAGCCACACAGCACGACACCAGCAGCGTGATTCCCACCGCTGGGCCGCCGAACAACCACCAGTCCGCGTGCAGCGGCCACCAGGATGGTGCCGGTGGATGGACCAGCCACACCACCCCGGTGGCGCCGATGCTGAGGGCGAACAGGGTGGCCAGGATGGTCCGGGGCCAGGTCTGAACGCTCTTGGCCGCGCCATACATGGCCCGGAGTTCCACCGGGCGCAGCCAGCGCTCGATCCACCGATAGCGCTGGGAGAGCAGGATCATGCCGGCCAACACCATGAGCAGGCCGGGCCCGGGTAGCACCAGTGCGGCGATCCCGGCCACGAGGAGGATCCAGCCGATCACCTCCACAGTGATGTTCCGGATGTGACGCTTCACAGCCGGACCCGGGCGGGTGAGGGTTGTGCGTGCCGGGTCATGGGCCAACCGTACCGGGCGCGTCTCGCCAGTCGCTGTTCAGCGCACCGCACCTACACATCGACAAGCGGGACCATATCGGCTACTCCTGCTGAGTAAGGGCCGGAGAGATCTTCTTGCGGGTTAAGAGAAGTGCTGCAGCAGCGGATGCCAGCGGGATGGTGGCCAGCAAGGCAAGGAGCATCCACCAGGGGATTCCACCGATATCGAAGACTGTGGCGGAGTAGGTGACGTAAAGCAGGAGCAGAGCATACAAGCTGCCGCCCAGTGCCATGCTGGTGCAGGTCGCCGCGAACGTGACCAGCATGGGAAGCAGTACCGACCGGTGCCATCGTTTGTGCAGCCCCAATGCGACGAAGGCCCCCAGCAGAGGGCGGAGTGCCTGGATTTCGCGGCGGGCGGTGAGGGTCACGATGACGAGTACCAGCACTCCGAAACCGGCCAGGCTGATCACGGTCCACAAGGGCCAGTACGCCTGAGCTTCGCCGGAGTAGGTCAAAACCTCTTCCCCGGTCAGACCACTGGCCAGGGGCCACGCAGCAGCGGAGCGGGAGGCATCATCGGCAGTCCCGCAGCAGTACGCTGGGTTCACCGGCTATGGCGGCCAGGGGGCGACTTGTGAGCAGCAGCCTGAAGACCTGCCCAAACCAGCGGCCACGCTGGGCCCGTGGCTCAATCGGCATAGGTGGATACCTCGGAAGCCGGACTGATGGCGCCATCGGTGATGTCTCGCCGGACATGGGCATAGTCCAGTGCGCCGGCGTCATGCGTGGCCACCAGCACCGCAATCCCTTGCTCTTCGGCCATGCGCTTGAGGATGGCGAAGAGTGCTGTGCTGTTCTGCGAGTCGAGCGAACCGGTCGGTTCGTCGCACAGGACGAGGGGGCGGTCCCCGGCGATGGCTCGGGCCACCCCGACGCGCTGGCGCTGTCCACCGGACATCTCTGCCGGACGACGGTGCGCCTGCTCGGTCAGGCCCACCGCCTCGAGCGCGGCCATCGCATGCCGGTGGGGTGCATCGGCACCCCGGGCTCGCAACAGAATCTCGACATTTTCTACGGCGGTGAATTGCGGTATCAGATTGTGCTCTTGGAATACGAGCCCGATGTTGTGCAGGTGAAACTTAGTTCTTGCTGCATGCGTGAGGGTCGAGAGGTTGGTTGTCAACACTTCCAGCTGTCCGTGAGAGGGCACATCGAGCCCTGCGAACAAGTTCAACAGAGTGCTTTTTCCGGAACCGCTGGCCCCGAAGAGAACGGTGAATTCCCCAGAAATGAGCGAGAGGTTCACGCCCCGCAGGACGTGAACCGTCTCCCGGGCATCGAATAGGAGTATTCAACCCCCGTGGCTTTAGCGGCAATCATCAACAGCCGCGTCCCAGCTGCCTCAAAGCAGCATTGGCGGGGATGGCGAGCCCTACAAGAAGTGAGCCAGATAACATGGAGCTTGCCAAGAGCGATCTGACTTTAACATTAATCCTCCTCGTGGATTTTGACAATTGTTCTGCACGGATTGTTGATCCTAGTAGATAATATCAACGTTCCTCAACGCAGTGCGTCCGGGGGGGGGTGATGTCAAGCCCCATTGTCCTTTGTTGCTCAGTGGGGAATGTGAAGGTGTAGTTGGCTGGTTTGGCCAGTTAACTTCTGGCCATATTTGCCGGAGTCTGGTGGCCAGGTTGGACTCAGGTCCCAGGAGCCCTAAATGGGCACGCCCAGTTTGGTGAAGGCATTGCGGAAGATGGTGAGGTCCTCCAGCCCGGGAAGCTTGGCGACGCTCTGATCCAGCTTGTCGAGGGTTTGCGCCTGTCCGGCGAAGAGATAGGTCATGACGTGCTTGACCTCGGTGGTGTCCATCATGCCCGACCCCACCGGGCGCCAGCCCTTGTTCATGATGGCGTGCACCAGTTTGCCTGAAGGCTTGGACCGCTCGAGGGCGTTGCGGGCCTGGGTGGTGTAGAAGGCCACGTGTCGGGTCTCCTGTTGCGCGATCCGCTTGAGCAGCGGCGACAGCGCCGGATGCTGCATCATGTCGGCCAGCCGTCGATAGGCGGCCGTGGCTGAGAGTTCATTCGCAGCGCCCCAGGTCATGTGGACGGCGACGAAATCGTCGCCCACCAGGCTGGACAGGGCCGACTGTTTGGTCGGGCCGAGGGCCTCACTCCAGCCGAGCTTCATCCGCTTGGCTTTGAGTTCGTCGTAGTCGACGTAGATGTCGTGGCGCTCCAGCACGGCCGACAGGGCTTCGCCGTGCCAGAACTCCTCCCGGTTCCAGGTGGTCATGAAGCCACGGGCCTCGTCTCGGCGATGGGACCGGGTGACGAGCAGATCCCGCAGGAAACACGAGGTGTGATACTCGACATCACACATGTACCGGATGACGCGCAAGGTGGACGCATCGAGAGGTTGTTCGTAGAAGGTGTCGAAATCGAGGTCGTCCCACTGCACTGGCTCGGAGGTGGCGGCGAACTTCTCCAGATCAAAGGCCATGATGCTTCCTTCGGGTGAATAGCCCCGTCGAGGGGGGTGGTGGGGGGCCGCCGAAGCGGTCGGTTCCGTGGCGCAGGCCGATCCCGTGGAGGAGATCCCGGGTGGGCTGCTGAGCGGCCGCCAGCCGGGTGCTGGCCTCCTCGGTGAGGAAGATGGTGCCCAAGGCGCGGGCCTCGTCGGGGTCGGGGATGCCCACGATGCGCAGTGGTTGCCAGCCGACGAGCGCCAGCCGGGCCGCAACCGCTTCGGGCCGGGACCGGGCCATCCGGGCCGACGTTTCCCGATTGTAAAAGTCGATGAAGGGGGTGCGGCGCTCCGCGACGATCTCGACCACTCGTTTGGCTTCGCCGCTCAGCCGGGGCAGGAGCTCGCGGTAGGCCGCCTGCAAGCTGGCCTCCTGCAGGGCCATCCGGATCATGTGCCAGGCGGTGGTGGTCTCCCCGATGGTTGCGGTCACCCCGGGAGCTACCAGCGGCTGAAAGCGCTCCACCCACACCTCCCGGATCCGGGCGCCGATGCCCGCACGCGAGCGGGGATCCGGGCGCGCATCCAGCGCGTCGAGCAGGTCGCGGATTGCCCAGGACAACGCCATCCGGTCAAACGACCAGGTCGCGATGAAGGCCGTAATCCGGGCCTCATTGCCGGTCCAGGTGCTCAGCATGGTGCGGGTTTCGGACAGGCCGGCACTATCCAGTCGCCACAAGAAGGCAAGGTCCGCGGCGGTGATGGCATCGAATGGGTCGGCGGCCACGGCCTCGTGGTCGACCGTGATCCGGCCTGGAGCGCTCCGAGCGTAGGCGTCGACGTTGAAACCGGTGAACAATACTTCGGGGCGCTCGGGGTGGGAGAACAGGCGACCGCTCGTTGCTTCCCCGGAGCCGGGTCGGGCGAGTGGGGTGTCGGTTGCGGGCACGGGTGCTGCCTCCTCACGCGGAGGAGCGCGACCGGCCCCTCCAGAACGATCGTTCTGTTTGGTGTCACCAGAGTACCTCCGGTTCAGGGCTGCTGCCATTAGTCTTGCCGATATGGGTGAAGCGGCCGGATCGCGAACGACGAGTACCCGGGAGGCGATCATCGCGGCCGCACGTGAACTGATTCGCGGCCATGGCGTCGAAGGAATGTCGATCTCCCAAGTGGTGGCCCATTCGGGCACCTCCACCGGTGCCATCTATCACCATTTCGGAAACAAGGAGCAACTGGTGCTCGCGGTGGGCAAGAGTGCTCTAGCCGCCCCAGTCTCGATGGTGATGCGCACCACCCCGGGCATCTCGCCCGCCGGCATCTGTGCGGCCGCGCTGCAACGCGTCGCCGAGGATGAGCAACTGCCCAAAACCCTCTTACAGATCTGGTCGGGGGCGCAGTCGAACCCGCACCTGGCGGAGTTGATCTCCCAGGAGACCACGCTCATGCGGGCCGCCGCCGGGACGTTCATTCAGCAATGGCTGGCTGCGGCGCAGGTGCCGGGCGTCGACGGGGAGGATGTGGTGAGCTTGATCTTCGGTCTGGTGGGGGGGTTCACGCTGCAGCGAGCCCTGGGTATGCCTGTGGATCTGGATAGCTATCTCAACTCCGCGGTCGCTGCTGTGCGGTTGGCTACCCACCAGGATCCGGCGGCATCGACAGCGCCGGATCGGGGGATCTGATGAGCACGCCGGAGCTGCCTGCGCCGACGCGTCGGGTGCTGGCCCTCCCCTGGGGTCAGGTGTCGCTTATGGAATGGGAGCCGACGGGCACACCCCGCACCACGGTGGTGTTGTTGCACGGCGGCGGGTACGACAGTGCAGAGCTGTCCTGGGGGGCGATGGGCGGGCAGCTGGCTCGGGCTGGCTACCGGGTTATCGCCCCGGATGCGCCCGGCTATGGCGAAAGCCCCGTGGCCGACTGGCCCATGACCCAAGAGCGGCTGGTCGAGTTTGGCGGCGAGGTGATCGACACTCTCGGCCTGCAGCGCTACGTCGTGGGCGGGCTCTCCATGGGTGGCGGGATGACCCTGGGTCATGTGCTGGAGCGTCCGGACGGCATCCAGGGGGTGATCCTGCTGGGGAGCTATGGCCTTGCCGACAGCGTCTTCGCGGCCCCGTTCCGGGTGCCTGGCCAGCTGCTGTCCTGGGCGGTGGTCACCTCAGGACTCATGGGGGTGTCGGTTCGAACCATGGTGCGATATCCGTTCCTGGTACGGCGCGCGATGAAGTCGCTGCTTCGCAATCCAGCCCAGCGTACGCCCGCACTGGAGCGGCAGATTCTGGCCGAAGGTGGGCGGGGGACCAGCATTGCAGCGTTTCGTCAGTGGCAGCGCTCCGAAGTGCTGCCGACCCGATTGCGGACCACCTATACCGGGCGGCTGGCCGCGATCCAGGTGCCGACCCTGCTGATCCACGGTGAGGGTGATGCGGCGGTGCCTCTGGTCGCGGTTCGGGAGGCCGCGGAGCAGTTCCCGGATGGGCGGCTGATGGTGGTGAGTGGGGCTGGCCACTGGGTGCAGCGCGACCATCCAGAGTTGGTGATTCCCGCGGTGCTGGAGTACCTGGACGCCGTGCTGGCCTGAAGGTGCCGGGCATCCTGGGCTGCAGCCGGCGCCCTCTCCCAAAAAAGTGATATCATTTTTACATCACATTTTGAAGGAGGCGCGATGTCTGAGATTCCGGTTGGGGCGGGTGCTGCGGTGGGTCCGGTGGGTCCGGTGGGTCGAGAGGCAGCCCGGGTGCATGTTGCCGAACGGCCGGCGTGGGGAGTGAGTGGCTTTGGGGGACTGTTTCTTGGACTGATCGGGCTCGTCGCCGGGACCTGGCCGTCGATCCTCGGCGCAGCCCGGCTGGAGGCTGGTGACGGCGGTGGGCTGCTCCTGGCTCTCGGCATCGTCGTGCTTCTGCTGGACACCCTGGTGCTTTCCGCGCTGACAATCGTCGCTCCCGGGGACACCAAAGTGGTGCAGTTCTTCGGCCGCTACGTCGGCACTGTGCGCCAGACCGGGCTGATGTTCGTGTTGCCGCTGTCCACCCGGAAGAAGGTGTCGGTCAAGGTCCACAACTTCGAGACCAATGAGCTCAAGGTCAACGACTCCACCGGAAACCCGATCAACATCGCCGCGATTGTGGTGTGGCAGGTCGCCGAGACCGCTAAGGCAACCTTCGCGGTGGAGGACTATGCCGAGTTCGTCAAGATGCAGTCCGAGTCGGCCCTGCGCCATGTGGCCATGAGCCATCCTTACGACTCCGATGACGACACCGACAGCCTCCGCGGCGACACCGAGATAATCTCGGCTTCCTTGGCCGAGGAGGTCGCCGAACGGGTGGCCATCGGCGGGGTCGAGGTCATCGAGGTCCGGATCTCCAGCCTCGCCTATGCCCCCGAGATCGCCCAGGCGATGTTGCAGCGGCAGCAGGCGGCAGCGGTGGTCGCCGCCCGGGAGCAGATCGTTGATGGTGCCGTCGGCATGGTGGAGAAGGCGCTGGAACAGTTGGAGGAGGGCCAGATCGTCGATCTCGACGATGAGCGCAAGGCCGCCATGGTCTCGAACCTGCTGGTGGTGCTCTGCTCCGAGCGCGGTACCACCCCGGTCGTCAACGCGAGCAGCCTCTACGCCTGAGCCCCATGGCTGATACGCAGCAAGGCCCGGCCCGGCGTCCCAAGCGAGAACGCCGGGCCGTGCTGGTGCGCCTGGACCCCGCGGTTCATGAGGCGCTGAGCCGGTGGGCCGGCGACGAGCTGCGCAGTGCCAATGCCCAGCTGGAGGTGATCCTGCGGGATGCGCTGCGCCGCGCCGGCCGCCTCCCGACAGATGCCGGACCACTCCCGAAGCGGGGTCGGCCACGAGCAGCACAGGACGAGGGGTAGCCAGGCGGTCAGAGGGACTGCAGCGCCTTGCCCATCTGGTTGGCGCCCAGGATGAGGAACAGGACCCCGAGGATGAGCGAGTTGTTCTGGATGAGCCAGGAGTTCATGCGCGCCAGGACCCGGTCGGCGCGGTCCTCACCGAGGAATACAGGTACTAGCACGATGGCGAACGCCGAAAGCGATGCGATGAACGCGATCACCGCCACCGAGATGGCCGCGGTCACCGGACCCAGCCCGGCGGCTGCCACCGCAGATCCCATGGAGAGGTAGATTGCGGTGTTCTTGGCATTGATCAGCACCAGCGCGGTGATCAATCCGAACGCGGCGAACCAGGGCAGCTTCGTCATGCCTTCGATCCAGCCGGGCGTGGGGGCGGTCTCGCCTCGGCGCGGGATGGACCGGAGGTGCTGCCAGGCGAGCAGCAGGAAGAAGGCCGCGAATACGAAGGCGATCCAGTTGATACCTGTCGAGCCGTCGGTGCCGGTGGCGGCCTCTCCGGCGCTGCTCTCGCCCAGCAGTGCACCGGCGGCCACGCCGATGAAGACGGCGACGAACCAGCCGATCGCCGCCATCGTCGCCACGGGGCGCCGCCCGGAGATGAGCAGCACCAGCAATGCCGCCAGCGGCATCGGTGACACATCCACGGCAACGGCCTGAGTCATTACCTGTCCGATGACCTCGAGCACGATGGACCTCCCCGTTGTGGTCTGGCCTCACTCTACGGTGGATGACTACGGCAAGCGACGGTCCTGCATCATCACCCACGTACTCTCGCGCCCGCTGTCACGTGCCCCGCGGAGACGCTGACCTCGTGCAGAGCGATCATGCGACCGATTCCTTCAGCATCCGCAGATGGGCGACTTCGCGCTCTTTCTCGGTGCCATCGAGGCTCAAGCAGCCGCTCGCGAAGCCAAGCGCACGACTTGGGTTCCGGCGACAAGATCATGGGGTCCACGTCGATCTTTCTGCACGGCGACCACCACGATGTAGACGATCGGCAGGATGTCCGCCACGATCACTGTGATGAGAAGCCAGATCGGGAAGTCGAAGTCCTCTGTGGCGACGAGACCGACGAATGTTCCACACGGCGAAGTGAGCGATCTCCCAGGGGAGTAGTTTCACAATCGTGCGGACGAGTACGCGTGATCGCGAGGTTCGGGCATGGTCCGAAGCAGCGAAGACTCGCAGGCGAAATCGTCGCTTGCCGACAGTCGCTTGGTGCGCCGATGATTCGCTGAAGTAGAGATACAGGCCGACGGGGAGGACGAGCAGCAGGAAGCCAAGAATCTGCGCTCCAGCAGTGCCGAGGAGGAGCCAGTTGAAGAACTCGCCAGTGACTGCGAACGACAAGAGCGTGGCGCCGGCGAGCACGGCCATCCAGCCCAGGATGATCGCGTAGTCGATCAACAACGCCGCGATGCGTACCCCGAATGTCGGACGCTGTGAAGTTGTGGTCACGTCGCTGAACGTATCGCGGCGACGACGACGCCGTCACTTCTGCGTGTTGGGCACCCATCCCAACGCGGGTGCGACGTATTTCGCGAAGTTCTCAAGGAGGGTTAAATTATAAGCAACACCCAACTGGTTGGGGATGGTGAGCAGCAGCGTGTCCGCAGCGGCGACAGCGGTGTCCTCGGCCAGTTGCTCGATGAGCTGATCGGGCTCGGCAGCATAGGAACGCCCGAAGACGCCCCGGAAGTCATCGATGTGGCCGAACGAGTCACCGGTCTCCTGGCCGTGGCCGAAGTAGCTGCGGTCCTGCGCGCTGACCAGCGGGAAGATGGACCGACTCACCGACACCCGTGGCTCCCGGCTGTGACCGGCCTCCCGCCAGGCCTGCCGATAGGCCTCGATCTGCTCCGCCTGCTGCACGTGGAACGGCTTGCCCGATTCGTCCTCCTTGAGGGTGGAGCTCATCAGATTCATGCCCAGACCCGCTGCCCACACCCCGGTGGCGTTCGAGGCCGATCCCCACCAGATCCGTTCCCGCAATCCCGGCGACTGAGGTTGGATCGCCAGCGGCCCCGGATGGGGGTTGGGGAACATCGGCCGGGGACTGGGCTCGGCGAACCGGGCCCCGTCGATCACCTGGAGATAGGTCTCGGTATTGGCCCGGGCGACGTCGGCCATGGTCTTGCCCTC
>JBKEBU010000154.1:0-4765 GCA_047973325.1 Propioniciclava sp.
CCCGGTCGCACACGAGCGGGAGTTCCTCCAGCTCGCTGGAGACGAAGAGCACCGCGACCCCGTCGCGGGCGATGTCGCGGATGGTGTCGTAGATCTGGCTCTTCGAGCGGACGTCGACCCCGCGCGTCGGCTCGTCGAGGAGCAGGATGTGGCTCCCGGCGTGCAGCCAGCGTCCGATGACGGCCTTCTGCTGATTGCCGCCGCTGAGGGTGGCGATGGAGTGTTCCAGGTGCTCGGCCTTGATAGACAGCCGCGTCCGTAGGGCGGTGGCTGCTTGGGTGATCCGCTCCGGGCTGAGAACACCGCCGGCACTGACCGCGGGATAGTCCGACATCACCATGTTCTCAGCGATGCTCAGGTCCCGGATGATGCCCTCTTGTTTGCGATCCTCCGGCGTCATCCCCACCCCGCGCCGCTTGATCGCCAATGCGCCCAGACCGGTGACCCGTTGCCCTTCCACCTCCACCGAACCACTCGTGGACCTGTCAAACCCGGCGATGGCACGGAGCACCTCGGTTCGCCCCGAGCCGAGCAGGCCGGCCAGCCCCAGGATCTCCCCGGCGCGCACCGCCAACGTGACGTTGCGCACCTTCGGCCCCGCATTGAGCGCGGTGACCTTCAGCCGGACCTCCCCCAGGGGACGTCCCTCGTAGACGAACTCCTCCTCAGAGCCAGATTCCCCCAGCATGAGATCAATGATGTGCTGGGTGGAGGCTCCCCGCACATCAGTGGTCTCGATGTGGCGCCCGTCGCGCATGACCGTGACCGAGTGTGCGATCTGACGGATCTCATCCATCCGGTGGCTCACATAGATCACGCCCACCCCGGCAGCCGAAACCCGCTGAACGGTGTCCAGCACCATGCCGACCTCGTTCGCAGCCAAGGCACTGGTGGGCTCATCCAGAATCAGGAGCTTCGGCTGCTCCTGAACCGCCCGGGCGATCTCGACAATCTGCTGCTGAGCCAGGGTCAGGCTGGCCACCTCGCGCCCGGGATCGATGTCGAGCCCGAGGGAGGCCAGGGTTTCTCGAGCGACGCTCTGCATGGTTCGGCGGTCAATACTCACCCCCGCGCGCGGCCAGCGGCCCAGAAACATATTCTCGGCAACGGTCATGTAGGGGATCAGGCTCAGTTCTTGGTAGCAGGTGGCCACGCCCAGCTCCGCGGCTTCCCGGACGCCGCCGGTCATCTGGGTGCCGGCGATCACTATCGAGCCAGCATCAGGGCGTTCCGCGCCAGCGATGGCGCGAATCAGGGTTGACTTTCCGGCACCATTGGCTCCCAGAAGGGCGCGGACTTCACCGGCATGGACGGCGAAGTCCACCTGACTGAGGGCCTGGACTCCGGGATATGCCTTGTTCACTCCGATGACCTGGACGATCATCTCACCGGATTCATTACTCACGACGGGCTCCTTCCCGAGAGGCCCGAGGGCGCCGATGACGGCACCCTCGGACCAGATCCAAACCGGACAGATCAGGGCAGACCGTCAGGATGGGTCTCCAGCCACTCCGCCGCCATATCGGGGGTGTACAGCGTGATCGGCGCCTGGATGACCTTCTCCGCAGCAGTCTCGCCGTCGATGGCTCCCTTGGCCTGAGCGAAGGCCAGTTCGCCCACCTCAATCCCGGAGATGTCCACCACCGCCTGCAGGACTTCGCCCTCACCGAGGGCAGTGGCGATATCGGTGGTCATGTCCGACCCGAAAGCGAAAACGGTACCTGTCAGGTCACGGTTCTGGACCGACTTGAAGGCGCCGACGGTGGCGCCACCGGACTGACCATACATGCCGGTGATGGTCGGATTGGCGGTGAGCGTCTGCTCGCCCACCGAGATTGCCTTGTCGGCTTCGGTGCCCTCCTGATTGGACACCACTTCGGCCTTGGGCAGTTTGGCCTGCAGGCCCTGGGTGAAGCCGTCCATCCGCTGTTGACACACCTCGAACTGCTCACAGTTCAGCACACCGAACTTGGGATCCTCGACGCCCTTGTCGGTGTAGAAGTCGGCTGCGTAGTCACCCGCCAGGCGTCCGAACTCGATCGGATCACCGAGGATGTAGGCGTAGACGTACTGCTCCGTCGCCTCCTCATTGACGCAGGTGTTGTAGCAGATCACCGGGATGCCGGCGTCAGCGGCCTGCTTGACCGCAGCCACCGAACCATCAGTGGACACCGCCGAGATGATGATGGCGCTCACCCCGGAGGACACCAGCGAGCTCATGAAGGAGCTTTCTTTGGCCACATCGCCGGCCGAGCTGCTTTCTACGAGCTTGACGTTGAGCCCGGAGGCAGCTGCTGCTTCCTGAACCCCCTTCTTGACCCCACCGTAGTAGCCCTGGGAATCGAGGTAGAGCGCGCCAATCCTTATTTCTTCGCCGCCACCCTCACCCCCGTTTCCGGATGCGGAGGTGTCGGCCGGGCCCGCCGAGGCGCAGCCGGCTAGACCCATCATCAAGGCTGCCGCACCTCCGGCAACCAGGGTGGTCCATCGTTGGGTGGCTCTCATGTGAACTCCTTTGTGACTGTCAGAGGGCCGGACAAATTGTCTGCCGCAGAGCCGATACTCCAGAGCAGATCACGCGCCAGGGTCTGGGACGGATCTCTGCTGAGAACCTCCATGGCCTTGGCGCGAGCTTCAGGGAATCTCTCCAGAACCGCACACGCCTGCGCCTGGATGAGGAGGGCGGTGACGTCGTGGGCTGCTTGGACGTCGGTGTGAAAGAGCAGCAGGCTGGGCAGCGAGGTGGCGAAGTAGTCGATGGTTGCTGGCGTCTCGGCCAACTCCTGGGCCCAGGCGAGCATGTGCTGGGCGCGATCAGTGGCTTCGGTGTCTCGTCCCAGCCGTTGCCGGGCGACCTGGGAGGCATAGGAGCGTGGACTGAACGGTTGGGTCGCCATGGACACGAAATCGCCTTCGGCGCGGGCGGCCCGCTCCCAGGCGGCAGTGGCTTCGCCGGAGTCGCCGACTGCGGCGAGCGCATCCCCCAGCAGCAGTTCGAGTTCGGCCACGGTGGCCAGCAGATGGCGATCCTCACCCAGGGTCGGTGGTGGGGTGAGCGCCGCGCGGACGTGCGCCACAGCGGTCCCGGGTTCACCGGTGGCCAGGGCCTGGCGGGCCAGCAGGGCATGCGCCCCCTCCCAGGCTCCGAGGACTGCGCCCTCCCCGCCTTCCCAGGGTTGGAAGGTGCGGCCCGTCATGAACTGGACCGCCTCGGCCGCACGATCCGCCCCGGTGAGCAGGGTGGCGTACTCGACCGTGAGGTCGTCGCGCCGGGACACCAGGGACACCTGCGGCTCCAGGCGGGCCAGCCGAGCCGCGACCGACTCTCCGGTCGCCTTCGCCAGCTGGTCCCGTTCGAACCACAGCTTCGGATCGGTCGGCGCGACCGCCAGGGCAGCGTCATAGCACCGGATTGCCTCCTCCGGGTCGAGGGAGACGTTGAAGCTGGCTACCCCGCGGTTCCTCAGGCAAACCGGATCATCGGCAGCGACTGCCCAAGCGTCGAGCGCCTCCTCCCCACGACCATGGGCATACAACCAGTGGCCGTGCAGCGCTGCCGGGAGCGCAGCATCCGGGTGCCGGTCTCGGATTCGTTCCAGCAACAGGGCATCTGTCAGTCGCCCCGGGAAGCAGCGGGTCCGATCCACCGTCAACGCCTCTGTCAGCGCCGCCTCAGCCTGCGGATCGGCAAGCTCTCGCAGCAGGTCCGCCTGCCGCAACGCGATCAGCGGCAGCTGGTTGCCGGCGCCTTCGACCGGGGCACTGATCTCCCGCTCCGCCGCCAGAGCCAGCACCCGCAGGGCATCGGTCCGCTGCCCGCAGGAGACGAACTCGTCGGCGACGTCAACCAGAGTCGCGGCATCGACATCGGGAACCTCCCCGCCCAGGTCTGTCAGCCAGGCATCGATGGGATGGACCAATCGGGCCGCAGCCAGCACCGCAGCGGCCTCGTCGGCCCGGTTGAGGTGGCGCAACACGATGGTACGCAGCGCTGCTGCCTGGCTGTTGGTCGGGTCGGTGGCAAGCAGGGTCGCGGTGACGCCCTCGGCGTCGTCGTACCGCCCACCGGCACAGTCAATCCTGGCCATGGCCAGCCAGGCGGCCCGCTTCCAGGCATCGTTCCAGGCGGCCTTGGCCAGGTAGGGGTACGCCTCGGCGGGCCTACCCAGGTCCTGGAGCACCAGACCGAGCCGGTAGAGCGGCTCCCCATCGGCGGGGTTGGGATTCCAGCGGGTCAGTCGATCCACGACGCGGCGCAACCGTTGTTCGGCCGATTCCAGGAGGCCCCGCTCGTGCTCGGCGGCGGCCAGTGCCGTCAAGGACCGCACATCGGCCGGATCCCGCCGGATCGCTTCTTCCCAGTAGTGCTCCGGTCGGCGGGTGGCGTGCCGGTACTGCGCCAAATGCAACCCGATGAGGTACAGCTCCTCCACCTGCTCCACCTCAGCCGGTGCCGGTGGCTGTGTGGCCGGAGTCGGCAGCGTCGCCGTCGATGCGGCACGGGGCTGCCAGCCGAGCACCAGCCGTCCCTGCTCGGCGAGCTCGACTCGCACGGCCTCTGCCGCGGTGCCCTCCGGCAGGTCCACCTCACCGGCGAAGGGGGTCGCCGGGTCGAGCGTGACCGCCGCGGCGAAGATCTCCCGGCCGGTCACACTGACGGTGAGCTCCCCGGAGATACGTCGGGTGGCGGCCAGGCCGATGCGGGCCCGACCGTCGGCCACATCCAGATGAATCGCCGCCTCGGTGGTCGCCTGATGCACGACCC
>JBKEBU010000010.1:0-2589 GCA_047973325.1 Propioniciclava sp.
CAGCTGCGAGGCCGGAGGCCTCATCGCGGAATGCGCGACGCAGCTTGGTGCCGAACGCCGTCCAGTAGAGCTGGCCGGCGCGGTCGCGTTCGGTAGCGGTGAAGCCCGGTTCGATGAGCAGTGCGTTCATGTCCATAATCTATCATTCAGTACACGAACGGACTTGTTATGAACGAATCGAGGCAGTGTCGACCCCGTTCTCTCGCGGAACAGTGCTGATCTGCACTCCCTGGCCGCCGGTGAACCGATTGACAGGTGACCTTTGAGTCACCTATGGTCGTGGCGTGCTCGACGACGACCCCGTGTTCTCGGCGCTGGCGGACCCGGTTCGCCGGTTGCTGCTGGATGCGTTGTTCGAGCGTGACGGCCGGACCCAGCAGGACCTGGAGGTGGTCGTCAACGAACGGGTGGAGATGACCCGCTTCGGCGTCGCCAAACATGTCAGGGTGTTGGAGGCTGCCGATCTGGTGGTCTCGCGCAAGCGTGGGCGGGCGAAGGTGCACCATCTCAACCCGGTTCCGATTCAGCGTATTCAGGAGCGCTGGATCGGCAAGTACAGCAACCGGGCCGGTATCGCGTCGGCGCTGCTGGATATCAAGCGGTTGATAGAGACACCCACGGTTGCCGACCGGGGCCAGGAGAGTGAGGAATGGGCATGAGCGCATCATCAGTCCAGGTGTTCAGTATCTACATCGCGGCATCTGCCGCCACCGTCTGGGCCGCGATCACCACCTCGGAGTACACCAACCAGTGGGGTTACGGCGGTGATGTCAGCTACGACCTGCGTCCCGGCGGGGAGTACACCAACTTGAGCACGGCCGGGATGCGGGAGATGGGGATGGGCGCTGTCGCCGTCTCCGGGACCGTGGTCGAGGTCGAGCCGAATGTCCGGCTGGTGCTGGACTGGAAGCCGTCGTGGCACCCTGAGCTGGCCGCGACCCGGGTGACCTGGGAGTTGACCGAGTACTCCAGCGGACTCACCCGGGTGGTGCTGACACACGACACCGCGGCGGCGCCCGAGCTTGCGGCCGAGATCGCCGGCGGAGGTGATCCCGGGCAGGGCGGCGGTGGCTGGGGCTGGGGGCTGTCCGGCCTCAAGACGCTGCTGGAGACCGGCAAGCCGATGGATGCGGCCTGAGGCGTGATACTGACCGCGGGCCGGGTTTGACCCTGGATCGGAGTAGCCGCCGGCCACGGGGACTGGGGGCCGGAGTGACCGCGGAACTGTGGGCCGGGGTGGCCGAGGTCATGGGCCGCCGAGGTGGGCGGTCTGTGCCAGCGACACGAAGTGACGGGAGGGCGGGGGAGTGGGGGAGGCGGATGATCCGACGCGTGTGGTCGTTCTCGTTCGTGGGGTCCTTCCGGCGCGAGGGCTGATCGGCCTGCATCGTGTGCTCGGTGTGGGACTGTCGGAGGTGCGGGGACGGATAGACGACGGGCACCCGATTCTCGACGCGGAGCTGTTCGGCAACGATCACGCCGAGGTGTCCCGGCTGCTGGATGCGGTCCTCGCGCAGGTGGCGGACGCCGATTTCTCCCTGTACGGGTGCAACGGTGCTGAAGCTCCTGCACCGGGGAACGAGATCTCCCCGGAGGGGTTGCGACGCCTTCTCGCCAGGCGCCCGGATGCGGTGGCCAGTGCTGCGCCCGGTGTCGCGGACCCGGAGCTGACGAAGTTGATCGCTGATGCCGCCCGGAAGGCGGTCACGCAACTGCGCACGCAGACGTCGGGGCCCTTCTGCGTGTACGCGCTCCTCACGTCCGGTGAGGCGCTGCGTCCGTACCTGTCGGTGACGCTCCATGGTCCCGGCCGATGGGATCTGGCCGACAGCCCGCTCGCCCTCGTCGGCGATGAGTTCTTCGCGCCGTTGGGGCGGGTCTATGCCGAACGAGGGGATCTGCGGGGCATGGCCCCGGCGGATGCCGATGCTGAGTACTGGCGGCGCCTGGCCTCGATGGAAGCCGCGCTGGCTGCCTTGGACGGGGAAGGGCTGTTCGGCACGGGTACAGACCGGGCGCAGACCCTGCTGCTGGTGTCTGTGATGCCGCCGGATCAATCTGACGCCGAGTTCGCCCGCAGGCTCAACCCTCCGGGTGGACTGCTGGATGCGTGGCTCGCGGAGGCTGCCGAGGGAGCGTGATCGGGGTCAGGGAGCAGGGTGCGCTGTCCACGGTGAGATAGCCCATCGGTACGAGGTGGTGCTCCACGCAGCCGAGGCATATGGTCACATATTAGAAGGGGGTGCTGACTGATGGCCCTGACGAGGGTTGACCTGGATCCGCGACTGATGCAACGCGCCCGCTCACTCGCCGGCGAAAAATCGAATCGGGCGGTGCTCGATCTCGCGTTGCGCCGCCTGATTGCAGCCAAGCAGAAGGGCACCATGATCAATGACATTGCCGCCCTGAGCGAACTCCCGGCAGAACTCGGCGCCCCAGTGGTGTCACCGACTGCTGCCTCGTGACCGACTATCTCGTCGACAACGCCGTCTGGGCGTGACTGGCTGGTGCTCGATATCCAGAGCGCCCTCGGGAACAACAGCCTCGTTCGAGCGGCGGGTTCGCTCGACATCCTGATCGCGGCCTATG
>JBKEBU010000036.1:0-28831 GCA_047973325.1 Propioniciclava sp.
AGGAAATCCCGGAACCATATCGACATCGGCCTGCGGAGATGAGCCAATGAGCGGCCCGTTCAAGTTCCAACAAGAAGTCGTGACGAGGATGGCCCGAAAGCACGGCGATCCAGCCGACGCCAAGGCCGCCGAGCTCATCATCGCCGCCGAGAGGCCTGCCATCCGTGCCGGCCAGCTGGGTAGCGCAGCGAAGGTATTCAACCGGACATCGCCCCTATCGCGATCGGATTCGCTGCCAATGAAATCGCCAGCGGCGCCTCGCCGTCCTCGGTTTCGGCCGGGGTCATCGGGAGCCTCGGTGGGTCTCTCTTGGTCGGAGCAGCCCTCGCGACGGTTACCCCCGCACTACCAGTACTCGCAGTGGGGACCGTGGTCGTGGGAGGCGGTCTGCTGGCCGGTTCGATTGCTCAGTCCATCTACGAGACGAGAGTCCCCGCGACGACGAGAGGTCAGATCGACAAAGGGCTGATGACAGCCATCGACTGGAACAGCGATCTCATCACGAGGACCCGATGAGTGCCGGAGCCATACCGCTGCGAATCAGGGTGACTGCACCTCAAACCCCCCACAATTTCAGACCCATGTTGCTGCTCTTCGTGCTCTTCGGGGGGATGGCCGCGCTCCTCGCTTTGCCCGCTATCGCTCGGCTATCTACCAACGGTCTGGTGATCGGGGATAGAGCCCTTCTCGGGATCGCATGCACAACCATCTTCTTTATTTGCGCTGCTGCGTCTGCCTGGTTTCCGCCACGACGGGCCACCCTGTTCCTCAACCATGATACGACGATGGGTATGGTCCTCCCGGGTACCAGATGGACTCGTACGTGGTACCAAGTCGTGGCCCTGTGTAGCGCTATCGTGGGAATGGATGTGGTGGTCACTGCCATGATGGAGGGTCGACTGTTTGCGGGGATACTCACTCTGGTGCTGCCCTTGCTTGGCGCAGTGGCGGCCGTCGGACTTGTTGATGACCTGCGAAAACCTAAACGCAGCGCCCGAGCTACCATTCATCGCCACGGAATCAGCGTAGAAGACCGAAGAAAACAGACACTCATCCCCTGCGATGAATCAATAGAGTTAAAGTTCAATCATCTCGGGGATGGTTCACGATCACCACTCCCCTGAAGGGAAACACTGAAGTTTATGCCAACGAGCTTCGCTCCGATCCGTATCTGGTGGCCGCCCTCATCGAGTTCTATCGGGATCATCCTCAGCTGCGTGACGAACTCCACGACGAACGGGTCATCGAGCGACTGTGGACGACCGGGCTGGTATTCCCCGCGGCATCTGAACTGAGCGACCCGCCCGAGCCGTCCTAGCCTAGATCCAGGCTATCGAGATGTGGATGGCTCCAACCCGAGCGCTTCAATCGATGAAGTCTGCCGGAGCAATCGAGATCAGGGCGTCGGCAAGGTCCTCTACACCGAGCTGACAGTCAGCCGCCAGCCACCAAGCGATCACCTGGACGAATCCACCGGCCATATAGTGCGCGGTTACCTCGGGATTGGCGTGCAGCCGCTCCCGGGTACGCAGGGTCTCCAGCATCTGACCCGCCAGTGAAGCCGCCAGCGAATCCGCGAATCGGCCGCCCCCGATCAGCAGCGGGCCGAAGGTCTCTTTGCGCTCAGCCAGGTAGCGCGCCATCACCAACCCGGCCTGCCGGTTCACTTGGGTGCGAGAGCGACCCTGTTGCACCTCACCGCGGGCCAGCGTGACGATGGCCTCATTCACCTCGGTCAGTGCCGTCCCGGCGAGGTCACCAACATCGGAGAAATGCGCGTAGAACGATGACCGGGACACCCCGGCCGCCCTCACCACCGCCGTGACAGTGACGCCCTCACCGGGCGCGCTGTCTAGTAGTCCCCGGAAGGCCTCAACCAGCTTGGCCCGGGTGCGCAGCACTCTCAGGTCACTACTATCGGCTCGGCGCATCCGGAGACCGTCTTGGACGGAGTCATCGCTCATCGAGATCCAAGCCTGCCAGATGCGGGGCCGCCCACCGGACGGCCCCGCCTGTTGGTCACGCGGGCGTGTAGTTCTCCCGCAGCGGCGGCGGCAGCACACCATCGGGGATCGGCCGGTCATACGGCGTGACCGAGATCACCGATTGAAACTCCGCCTGCGCCGCCGCAAGCAACTCGGCATTGGTGAGCAGATCCAGCGCGGTGGCGGCCATCGCCTTGGCCCCATGAATCATGCCCTTGTGTGCCGGAGCACTCTTGCCTTGGGAGACCATCTGCCAGGAGTGCATCGGCGTCCCCAGCACGGCGGTGCCCATCATGATCTGGACGGTCGGCGTCACCCAGCTGACATCGCCCACGTCTGTGGATCCGGTCATCTGCCCGCGATGGGCGGCATCGACCAGGGGCGGCACGCCGTCAAAGTACGGCGGCGTGTCCGGCGCGAGACCCCGGAACTTCCGCGACATGGCCTCGGCCCCCTCAGGCAGTCCCTGGGCGATCTCGCGCCCGAAGGCCTGATCGGCCTCATCGAAGGGCACCCCACCGATCTCGGTCACATTGGCGTGGAGCTGTTCTTCCAGGACCCGGATCGGCAGCAGTTCGGCACAGGCACCGTCGAACTCGACCTCCACCTGGGTCTCGGTCATCAGCGCCGCCCCTTCGGCGACCTTCTTGACCCGCTCATACAGCGCCCGCATCCGGGCCACCGTGGGCGAGCGCACGATGTAGTACAGCTCTGCGGTCGGCTGCACCACATTGGCTGACGGGCCGCCGGCGTCGATGAACGCATAGTGGATTCTGTCCGAATCATCCATGTGTTCGCGCAGGAAGTTGACACCGACGTTCATCAGTTCGGCGGCATC
Organism: Propioniciclava sp.; assembly: GCA_047973325.1. Taxonomy (GTDB): domain Bacteria; phylum Actinomycetota; class Actinomycetes; order Propionibacteriales; family Propionibacteriaceae; genus Propioniciclava. Next base: position 2,824 of record JBKEBU010000036.1, read on the forward strand.
CAGCGCGCTCCGTCCATGTTGCGGCGCCGCACCGGCGTGCGAGGGCAGCCCCCGGAACCGGAAGTAGGCCTGGGTGTAGGCCAGCGAGTTCCACTGATCAGCCGACATGGCATCGCCGGGATGGTTCGTCACCGCAGCATCGACATCGTCGAAGGCACCGCCGTTCACCATGAAGGTCTTCCCGGCAGCACCCTCCTCAGCCGGGCAGCCGTAGTAGCGCACCCGGCCAGGCAGCCCGGCCTGCTTGAGGTGGTGCGCCGTGGCCACGGCCGCAAGCAGCGAACCCGAACCGAGCAGGTTGTGCCCGCAGCCGTGCCCGGCCTCCGAGTCGCTGGCCGCATCGGGCTCCCGGACAGCCGAGGCGGCGGCCTGGCTGAGCGAGGCTAGGGCGTCGTACTCACCGAGGAAGGCGATCACGGGGCCGCCCTCCCCCCACTCGGCCGAGAAGGCGGTGGGCACACCCCCGGCCTCCCGGGTGATCCGGGCGCCATACTCCTGCGCAGCCTCGATCTGGGCGCCGAGCGAACGATGCTCTTCCCAGCGCAGCTCTGGATGATCCCAGATCTCATCGCTCAGTCGGGTGAACCGGGGGGCCAGCTCATCGACGATCGGCGTGATTGCGGCGACCGACGTGGTGTCTGTCATGCGTGTTGTCCCTTTCGTTGTTCGTGTTTCGGGTCGATTTCGCGCGTCCCGTCAGGACACCTCCTCGGTCTCCAGCGCTGCGGCCGGTGCCGGCGCATCCATCGCCTTACCGGGCAGGGTGAGCGCCAGCGTGATCGTCAGCGCGACGGCGAGGGCGGTCGCGAAAAATGCCACGATGGGGATGGCCGGCACCAGCACCAGCTGCACCAGCAGGCCCACCCCGATGGCGATTCCCAACAGCCGGGGCTTCGGATTGCTCACCACAACCTGCACCAGCACCGCGCCCATCACCGCGGGGAGGATATAGGTTTGGACCGCCGTGATGACGTTCGGCGGGATCAGGTCGATCACCACGGTGCCGAAGATGGCAACGAAGAGCACCAGCGACGTGAGATGCACCGCGGCAGCGCCGCAGATGGCGAGCACGGATGCGAGCTGGCCGCGCTTGGTGTCCGGCTTCGCATCGATCGCCGCCTGGGCGACGATCGCTGAGGGCAGCAATTTGCTGGAGATGTTGCCAATCATGAAGGCCTGATACATGCTCGCAGCGCCGAGGATCGGGAAGTAGGCGAAGGGTTCGACCACCCAGATGATCCCGAAGACGGCGGCCACAGCGAGCGCGGCGACCAGCACCGCATTGAAATCCACCCCTAGCTGGGCGGCCAGAATCGTCGGCCCACCCACCATGAGCACCAGTGCGGTGACCATGGTGAGCTGCCCCCACAGGGAGGTGGTCTTGTCGAACTTGGTCCACGCGGCGGTGGCATCCAGATCGGTCATGGTCGTGTCTCCTGTCGGTGCGGCGCTCACTGGATACCTGCCGAACTGGCGATGACGCCGACGACGAGGCCTGCGATGACCCCGAATCCGAGGCCCCACTCCTTGAGCCAGTGCTGGTTGGCGGCTTTGGCTATCCACAACGAGATCGCCATGGTGATCGCGCTGGCGACCAGAACCATGACCGCACCGGTGCCCCGCTGCAGCTGTTGGACGCCGATGATCATGAAGGCGCCGGTGAGCGCAGCTGAGGGCACGATCGCCATCGCGACGGCGACCTTCGGATTGGAGGCGTTCTGCAGGCTGGCGTTGCCGCGCTTGAGGAACGGGGTGGCGATGAGGGTCACCAGCATCCAGCCCGAACCGGCGAGTGAGAGCGCGAGCAGCACGCCGGCGAACACGGCCTGGGTATAGCCGTCACCACCGAGCTCGACACCCTGGGTACCGGCGGCAATCTGGGCACCGGCAACCTCGAAGGCGGCTGACCCGATGAGCCCGATCCGGCTCAGCGATCCCGGGGTGCCGAAGACTGTGATGAAGGTGATCGCGATCAGTGCGATGGCGAGCGACGGACCGATGGCAGCGACGCCGCCGGCCCGAAAAGCCGTGCGCACATCGGTATCAGACATGCCTACCGCAGGGGCGGTCTTTTTGACGGCGACGTAGTAGATCACCGTTTGGGCCGCGATGACGAGAAAGATACCGGTAACGGCAATCCACATCACCGGGTTGTTCGCAGCGACTAAAAAGTCGGGCGATGTCGGATCCAGTGGCATAAGACCTCCTTGAGTTGACAGCGCTGTTGCCTCAAGCGTTCCGCTAATAATGCACACCGTCCGACAAAAGTGGAACCCCTTTTCATGTTTCAAGTACGTGAACAACGCCTCGCCGCCGCTCCTGGGCAGCCTTGAGGGGCGGATTGCTAGGGGTTGCACGCCAACCCGCCAGCTGACACAAACCCACACGGCCGGTGTCACCATGAGGACGCTGCCCCGCCAGGGGGCCAGCACCAGGTTCTCCACGCACAACCTCGGCATTTCAGGGAGGGACCGGGCCCCGGTCAGGGGATCAGGGCCTGCCCTTGACGTTTCCCGTCGGGCTAGCCTGCCGGATGGAAGGGAGACCCCTATGACCACCCCCTCATCCCACCCCGAGCCGCGTCCCCGTCGCCGCTGGGGTCGTCGGATTCTCATCGGCCTGCTGAGTATGGTCGTGCTGACAGTCATCGCCGGCACCGCGCTGTGGTTCTTGAAACCGTGGGCGCCACAGGTGAGTGTCACCGACCCCGGCGCCGGCGGCCGACGGATCACCGAGAACGGCCTGATGGGCAACTACTACCCCGCCGCCAGCACCGCTCCCGGCTTGCTCATCTTCGGTGGCTCCGAGGGCGGGCTGGCGCCCCTTCTCGACGAGGCCGCCCGGGCACTGAACGCCGAGGGCTACTCCGTGCTGGCGCTGTCCTATTTCGGTGGTGAAGGGCAATCGGAGGCGCTGGAGGAGATCCCGCTGGAGACCTTCACTAACGCGCTCGACTCCTAGCAGCCCAGCCGGATGTGCTGCCGGACCGGATGGGCGTGATCGGCACCTCCAAGGGGGGCGAGGCCGCCCTGGTGATCGGATCCCACTACCCGGGCCTGGATGCGGTGGTCGCGCTGGTGCCTAGCAGCGTCGTGTGGCAGGGGATGGATCTGCAACAGCCCTGGCGAATGACATCGGTGGGGTCGAGCTGGAGCCTAGCCGGCGAGCCGATGCCCTACCTGCCCTATCCGGACACGATCCCAACCGGAGACCTGGTCACGTTCTACGCCGAGGCCTTGACCGCCGTCGACCAGCATCCCGAAGCCGTCGTCCCGGTCGAGAACATCGAGGTACCCGTGCTGCTGGCCTGCGGGGAAGCCGACACCCTGTAGCCCAGCTGCCCGATGGCCCAGCAGGTCGCCGACCGGGCCGAAGCGCAGAACGGCCCACCGGTCACCGTGCTCGCCTACCCCGATGCTGGACACCTCTCGGTCGGATTCCCGGTTGACCCCAGCTCCGAGTTCTACGACCAGCTGGGCTCGCTGGGGGGCAGTTCTGCCGGTAACGCAGCCGCCCGCGAGGCGAGCTGGCAGGAGACGCTGACCTACCTCGACCAGCAACTCCGGCAGTGAGCGGGCCGGTCTCAGCGACACCATTCCCGGGCACAATAATGCTGTGGCCGACACCCCACCCGCAGCTCAAGTTCGACGGGAGGCGTAGCACGCACATCGGATCAGCGGTAGACCTCACGGCGATGAGCGAGGCGCAGCACAAGTACGATGAGCTCCTCGTCTCGCACGTCATAGACGACTCGGTAGTCGCCGACCCGAATGCGGAGTTCCCCGTCGCCACCACTGAGTTGCAGACACCCCTGAGGTCGGGGGTCCTGAGCAAGCGCGTCAACAGCCCTCAGGATTCGTTGAGCAACGGTACGGTCTAGTTTTCGAAGCGACTTGAGCACGGAGCGCGCATAGGTGATCTCGTACGACATCCGACGTGTCAGAGCCCAAACTCAGCCATCACCTCAGCATGGGAGACGCGCGGCTCCGTACGCGCTTCAGCCACCGCCCGCATGTCTCCCTGATCCTCAAGTGCCCGCATCGCACGGTCAAAAAACTCTGGGGACACCACAACAGCCCGGCGACCCACCCCACGAGAGGTAATTTCGACAGGCTCACGCTGCGCTACGGCAATATAGTCACTCTGCTGGCTACGGAATTGGGAGAGCGTCACAGAAGTCATGGCATAAGCGTACTACTTGTACAAGATGTCGACAATGTGTGCGCCTACCTAAGCACACCCCCCAGCCATCCACCTGATCACAGATTGAATCCTCACTCCACCGCGGTCTCGGCAACACCATTCCTGGGCACAATGATGCTGTGGCCGACATGATGTGGTTCTTTACCGGGCTGACCATCCTGGCCCTGGCGACGGTGGCACTGGCCCGGTGGGCGCGGATCGGCCTCGGTTGGCAACCAGTCATAGCCCTGGTGCGAGCCACCGCGCAGCTCGCCCTGATCGCCACCCTGCTGAGTGGAGTTCTGGCTGCACCGTGGACGGTGGTGCTGTTCGTGGCACTCATGCTGTCCACCGCGTCCTGGACTGCCGGTGGTCGGCTCGTCGAGCTGCGCCACGGTCGGCGAATCGCTGCTACCGGGGTGCTGACCGGTGCCGCCGTCGCGCTGGTGCCGGTGTTCGCCCTGCAGTTGGTGGCGCTCGACATCCGACAGGTGATCGCCATCGCCGGCATCGTCATCGGGAACGCCATGGCTGGAGCCACCCTGACGGGCCGGATGTTCCATCAGACCGCCGCCCAGCGCAGCAGTGAGGTTGAGGGTTGGCTCGCGTTGGGCGCCCGGCCCAGCCAGGCACACGCAGAGATCGGGCAGGCCGCCACCCGGGAAACCCTGCTGCCATCCCTGGACCAGACCCGCTCCACCGGCCTGGTTACCCTGCCCGGAGCCTTCGTGGGCGCGCTGTTCGGCGGTGCCGACCCCATCACCGCCGCCCAGTTCCAACTGATGGTCCTGGCCGCCATCGCCCTGGCCAAACTGACCACGAGCATTGTGGTGACCCGCATGGCCGGTCGGTCACCCTTCATTGTGCCGACCACAGCGCACGGTGAGCGGGCGTGACACCGACCGCCGATACCGGGACCCCATCGAGGTGCTGAGCCCGGCCCATCGCCAACCCGGGGATGCGCCCCAGCAGCGTCACATCCAGTCCGGGAGCGCCGCACGGTCACGGCACTCCCTTGATCAGCCCTTGGTGGCTCCCTGGGTGAGCCCGGCGACGATCCACCGGCTGGCGAACATGAACAGCACCATGGTGGGCAGAATCGTCAGCACTGCCGCAGCCGACATCGGCCCCCACTCGATATTGAAGCTCGAGATGAAGCCGTTGAGCGCCGTCGGAATGGTCTTGCGGTCATCGGTGTTTATCAGTGTCACCGACAGGAACAGCTCATTCCAGCAGTTAACGAAGTTGAAGATATAGGTCGCCACGATGCCCGGTGCCATCACCGGCACGATCACCCGCCACAGCGCACCCAATCTGGTGGTGCCGTCCACCATGGCCGCTTCTTCCAGGCTGTCGGGGATGTTGTCGAAGAATCCGCGCAACATGATCGACGAGAACGGGATCGTTATCGCCACGTAGACCAGCACCAGCCCGAACCTGGAATCGACCAGCCCGAGCCCGGTGAACATCTGGTAGAGCGGCCCCAGCGCGATGAACGCGGGGATCATCTGGGTGACCAAGAAGGCCAGCGATACGGCCACCTTGCCCTTGAAGTGGAACCGGCTGAGGACATAGCCGCTGAGCATGGCGATCAGGGTCGCCACCGCGGCCGCAACCGTGGCCACGACCAGGCTGTTGACCAGGTAGCTGCCGAACTGGGCCTTCTGGAAGAGCGACAGGTAGTTCTCCAGCGAGAACTCCCGCGGCCAATAGCGCACCGGGTACTCGGCGATCTGACTGGCCGGTTTCAACGAGGTGAGCAGAATCCAATACAGCGGGAACAAGGTGATCAGCATCCAGATGGCCAGCCCACCGAAGCGGACCGCCTTGAGCAGCATCGGGTCTTTGTTGATCATGCCTTCGTCTCCCGGGAGAGCAGGGCCAGGTAGATGCCGGTGAACGTGACCAGGAAGCCCATGATGATGAAGCCCAGCGCAGAGGCCAGCCCATAGTCACCCTGCTGGGTGTACTGGATCATCCAGGTGGTCATGATCTGGGTCCGGTTCGCCGGACCACCACCAGTCATGCCGTAGATGATGTCGGGGAAGTTAAAGATCCAAATGACCCGCAGCAGCACGGTGAGGATGAGGGTCGACCAGATATAGGGAATGGTGACCCGAAACAGCATCTGCAGCCGGCCCGCACCGTCGAGCGCGGCGGCCTCATACAACTCATCGGGCACTGATTGCAGCGCGGCCAAGATCATGATGGCGAAGAAGGTCACGCCGTACCAGATATTTGCCACGATGACGGCGAACATCGCCAGCTGCGGGTCCGCCAGCCAGGGAATCGGCCGATCCGACAGCCCGACCCGCATGATCAGGTCGTTGATCACACCGAACTCGGAGTTGAACATCCAGCGGAACAAGATGCCTATCAGGAACCCCGAGACCGCCCAGGGGTAGAACACCAGCGCCTGATAGACGCCACGGAACCGGAAGCTCTTCCGCAACGCCAGGGCGATCAGGAAGCCGAGCAGGAACTGCGGGATGAGCGACCCGCCCACCCACAGCACCGAGTTCCACAGGGTCGAGCTGAAGAGGTCATTCCCGATCAACGTCCGGAAGTTCTCCAAGCCTATCCATGGGGTGTCGGCGAGGTTCCACAGGCTCCAGCGCCGGAACGCCATCTGGCTGCCGATCAGCATCGGCACATACGTGAAGATGATGACGAAAATGAATGCGGGGGTGAGGTACCCCAGGATTGTCAGTGCGGTACGACCACTGAACTTCCGCTTGGGGGTGTGGGCACCGTCAGTGCCCACACCCCGGCTGACCTCATCGGTCTGGACGGTCATCCGTCAGGACCACTTTTCGGTCCAGTACTTGTCCCATCCGGTAAGCATGTCCTCGGTCGTCATGTCCCCCAGCAGCACTGACTGGAGGTCATCCTGGGACTTCTGCGCCCATTCGGTCCACCAGGCGACCCCACGGGGTTCTTCGACAGCAATCCAGGTCTCCGGATCGTTGCTCATGGTCACATAGGCCGCCCAGGGTCCGCTCTTGAAGAACTCGTCCTCACCGGCCTCCTTGAGGATCGGCACCACCGAGTTCTCCTTGGCAAAGGTGGTGGACGCATCCTCAGACAGGAATTGCACCAGCTTGACCGCCTCCTCATGGTGTTCAGAGGCCTGCGCCACACCCCAGCCGGCGGTGGCCATCGGCCAGGCGGCCTTGCCTGTGGGCCCGAGCACGTTCGGCGCCACACTCCACTGATCTTCGGTCAGCGATGAATCCCGCACGGCGGCGATCACCTCAGGATCCTGCAGGAGGAAGGCCGTGGAGCCGTTAGTAAAGCCCTGCACCATTTCGGGGTAGCCCCACGAGATGGATGACTCCGGTGAACCTGTCTTGAACAGCTCGATGTACTTGTCGACCGCCGTCAGTGACTCCGGCGAGCTGAAAATCGTCTCGCCGCTGGTGAGCTTGAAAGCATTGGTGGTGTCCAGGTTGTCGATGTTGTAGGCCTGCAAGATCGATAGCAGCTGTCCGTTGGAGTTCTGGCCGCCGCGGAAAGCGTAGCCATACTTGTTGTTGCTCGGATCTTGAATCTTCGCCGCCTGCTCAACGATGTCATCCCAGGTCTTCGGCGGACCATCGAAGCCAGCATCAGCGACCATGTCGGTGCGATAGAACAGGCTGAGCCCATAGAAGCCGTAGGGGATGTACCAGGAGTTCCCATCAGCCGTCTTGGCGACGGCCTGGGCCTGTGCGGTCAGGTTCTCGAAGCCAGCCCAGCTGTCGGTAGCGGAGGCCATGTCGTAGAGCCAGTTGTTGTTGGTGAACGGCCCGACGGTGAGATCCCGGACTTCGAGCACGTCGACGCCAGATCCGGACTGAAGCATCTGCTGGATCTTTTGATCGGCCTGCTCGGTCGGCGGCGAGATCAGATTTACCTTGATGCCCGGGTTGGCCGATTCGAAGTCGGCGAGCATGGTCTTGAGCAGCTCGGTGCGGGCGGGGTTGGTCAGGGATTCGACCATTTCCAGGGTGACCTCACCCCCTTCACCGCCGCCAGCACTCCCCTCCGGCGAGCTGGATGATGAGCATCCGGTCAGCACCAGCGATACCGCCGCTGCTGCCGCCGCGATGGCCTTGACATGGCTACGCATGCGAGTCTCCTTTGATTCCTGTCATGGACATATCCGACCCTCCGACTCCTTCGATTGACCAGCGATGAAGCAGAGGGATTCCCACCGCGGCCAGGTATTCATAGTCCTGCATTTTGTTGTAGAGATGCGCCGAGAGCCGCAGGTACCCGCTCCCTTCGAACGTGGTGAAGGCGCAGGTCATTCCGGTCGCTTGCCAGAACGGCTCCCGCAGCGCATCGGCACCCGACAGGGTGTCGGCGAGGTTCGGGGGCAGCCGGAGCAGCCGCATCATGCCGACCGGCTGACCGACATCGGCCAGTGGCTCGGCCACATAGGCACTCAGCGCCTCGGCGACCACCGGGACGGCCGCATCCAGCAGGGCGGCCGACCGGCTACGCACCTCATCCCAGCCGATAGTCGAGGCGAGGTGCTCCCAGGCCAGCGGGGCCGTCAGCCACGCCGTCAGGTCGGCCGTGCCTGTGTGATCAAAGCGTTGCGGGAACGGATCCTTCGCCCCCCAGGAATCGACGAGGGGGCAGAGCTCTTGCCCCTCTCCCCGAGTGACCAGCACGGCAGCACCGGAGGGCGCAGATACAAACTTGTGCAGGTTGCCGACCCAGTAGTCGGCCTCCCGGCAGACCGGATCGGCCAGCACGCCGGGGGCATGCGCCCCGTCGACCAGGGTGGTGACCCCACGCTCCCGGGCGATCCGACAGATGTCGTCAACCGGGAAGGCCCGCGCCGTCGGCGAGGTGACCTGATCTATCACCAGCAGGTCGGGCCGATGCCTGTCGAGATCTGCGGTGATGATGTCTATCACCTCGGCAGCGGTCGCGCCGAGGGGGATCTGGGAGGTGAAGGACTCGCCACCACTCCGGCTGGCTAGGCGTTCGGCTCCCATGGTGACGGCACCATAACCGTGGTTGGTGGTCAGCACGGAGGTGGGCTGAGGCCCGAGCAGTGCATTGAAGACCACCGAGCAGCCGGCGGAGGCGTTCAGAACGAAGGCAAGCCGGTCTGGGCTCACCTCCAGATAAGCGGCAAGTTGCTGGCGTGCGGCCGCGACCCGGCCCGGTTGGGATACGAACCACCGCACCGGATTCCATTGAATCAGGCGGCGGAGCCGCTCCTGCTCGGCTTGCACCGCCTCGGGCACCGCACCGAAGGAGCCGTGGTTGAGATGCCGGCTGGCCGGGTCCAGCGTCCACCGCGGCAGGGTCCCTGCGGGATCCGCGATCACCATCGAGTCGCTCACGCCTTTCCTGTCTGACAATTCCGCGCCATCATGCCGTACGAAACGCCCCGCAGGCTAGCACCACGCCCGAATCGTCAGACAATCGTGATCTATGGCGCGAGAACAACCAGACCGGCATGATGGGGGCCTATGAGCAATCGAGTGACTGCTGTGGAGGTGGCCCGCCGCGGTCTGTGCCGGATGATTGCCACCGGGGAGTTAGCTACCGGCCAGTTGCTGCCGAGCGAAGCCGAATTGTGCGAACGCTTCGGGGTGTCCCGCAGTTCGCTGCGGGAGGCACAGAAGATGCTCGGGGTCGCCGGGGCGCTGTCGCCTCGGCCGGGAAGCCGGGCCGCAGTGGCGGAAATGACCCCGTCCGACATCATGTCCGGATTGGGAATGGTCGTGCCACTCCTGCCGTTGGAACGGTTCGTCGAGATGTTGTCCATGCGGGCCGTACTCGAGGGTCACTTGGCCGCTCTCAGCGCCGCCCGGCTCACCGACACCGAGATCACTCGGCTGGCAGCCCTGGCTGAGGAACTGGCAACGGTCGAGGACCCCGACGCATCCCAGCAGCTCGACAGGGACTTTCACGACATCATCATCGAAGGCGCTGCTGAGCCGATGATCGCCGCCGTCTTGGATGCCATCCGTCGCCGTGGGCGGGACTATCGGATCTTTGACGACCCCGCCCACGCCGGCTTGAAGGCCGAGAGCGATGCGGCGCATCGGGCCATCGCAGCGGCGATGCGCGCCAAGGACCCCGAACGGGCGCGCGCCCTGTCCACCCAACACGTCTTGACCACCCGGAGCTGGCTGGAGGGCATCCGTCCGGGTCCCACCCTGTCCGACAGCGAACCGCGCTGAGCAGCGCCCCTCTCCCCCGCCAGGTCCCACCCCATCGACACCTCCGCTCCGGCACCCCGGAGAGGTGGCCACCCCTTTCGACGGCGCCGCCTAAACCCTCAGGCCGGCCGGAACGATCACTGGTATCCGACGAGGTCGAGGGTGGTGTCGCACGCGTGCCGAACCGTGTCGTCGTGGGTAGCGACCAGCACCACCGCACCGGCCTCGGCCAGCCGCCGGAGGTGACTCATGACAACAGCCCGGTTATCAGCATCAAGGGCACCAGTCGGCTCATCGGCCAGGACCAAGCGCGGCGATCGCACCAGCAGCCGGGCCATGGCAACGCGTTGCTGCTCCCCACCGGAGAGTTGGGCCACCCGGTGCGATCTCATGCCCGCCAGCCCGACCTGCGCCAACGCTTCCTCCATCGCCTCCACCGCCGCGCGACGTCGGAGTCGCGCAGCCCGAGTGGCCACCAGCAAGTTCGCAGTCACGCTCGCGTCTTCCATGAGCGCATAGTTCTGGAAAAGGTACCCGAGCTGAGCCCGCCGGAACTGGCGCTGTTGCCCGCCACCGAAGCGCACCAAGTCGGCCCCCTCGAACATGATCGCACCGGAATCAGGTTTCACCAGCATGCCGACACAGTTGAGCAGGCTGGACTTGCCCGACCCGCTGGGGCCAATCACCGCCGTCATTTCCCCAGGCTGCACAGTGAACTCAACCCCCTGCCACAAGGAGTGATCACCGTAAGCCAGCCCCACATCTGATATTTGCAACATAGTCAGGCCTCACTTCTTCCTTGATGGACGATGGTGTGATGCGCGCGTCGGAGCGTGATCCAGAAGCCGCCAGAAACAACAACGGCGAGCCCCATGGTTGCCAGCAAGCCGGCCCATCCCAACGTGGGCAGCACGTCCGTCAACGGCGCGATTCGGTCAAGTTCAGCCAGCTCCCGACGCGCCAGGTACACCTGGACAGGGAGCCAGGCCAGGGTCAACGCGAGCAGCGCAGCTTCGGCCAGCAGCAGACCGAGATGGGTTTCCGGCATCGTCCATCCGTGGAGGTGACGCACCCAGATCCGTGCGGCATGCCGCCTGGTTCGGACCAAGGTGGCGGCCACCCCAGACATAAGGACGACCAGGGCAGCCGTGATCGCACCCAGGAGCGCTCCTTGCAGCTCCCGGCCGCGCGCGGCTGCTGCCGCGCTCAACAAATCGCTGACCGGTGAAATGCTCAGCACATACCGGGTCAGCTCATCACTTGACGTGACGTCAGCCAAAGCAGCATCAGGATCGGTCACCTGCACCTGCCACGCCGTGGCCGCAGCCGTGTAGCCATGGCCGAGGGTCGGCAACACCAAGATCAACGGGTCCCGGTGCACCGTCCCAACTGAGTAGGCAAGGTCTGCGTCTGATCGGGTGAGCGTGGTAAGGACCATATCTGGCGCCGCCAACACCATCTCAGCAGCATCCCAACGCTCAGGGTCCACCTCGACTTCGCTGCTGTCAGCTGCCAGGTCAATCAGGGTCGCCCGCTCTGCCCACAGGTGCGGCGGAACCACCAGCACGGGATGGGTCAACGGCTGTCCGCCCAGCTGCTCGCCACCATCAAGGGAAACCGGCTGCCGCTCCACAAAGGCCTGATTCACAATGAGCAGTTCCTGGCCTGGTACGCCGACACCCGGTAGGGGCTGCGGCACCGCCGCTATCAGCGCACCCGCCTCATCAAGGTCGGCCAGCCAGGCCCCGACCTGCTCACCCAGACGATCCTGATCCGCCTCGGTGAAGGCATTCCCCACGGTCAGGGTTGAGACATTCCCTAGCTTCGCCAGCGGAGCGTCAGCCTGTCGTTGCTGCGCACTGATCGCCGCCACCTCCAAGACAGATTGCGTGGCGCTGAGAGCAATCAGGATCGCCACGATCCTGATTCCGTACGACGCAATCGCCAGCCCTCCAAACGCCAACTCCCCCTTGAGCGCTCCCAGAACTTCCACCGTCCACATCATTGCGAGCGTCAGCCCGGTACCCGCGACAACTACCAAGAAAAGCACCCCTGACGCCACCAGCGTGAGCCACAAGAATCCGGCGAGGCCAGCTCCGCCGTAGCGCATCAGGTCAAAGATCGCGCAGCTGGGCAGAACACAGACTCCGCCGATCACCCACACCCGACCGAGCGGGGCTAGCTCACGGCCGAGCATGTCCAGGACATGGGTACCGTGCAGCCGCTCGATGGCGTACCACCGACTCCGCGCAACCACGTACGCACCGGCGGTGCTGGCCATCAACAACGCCATGGCGATAGCGGCCGTTCGCAGAGTTTCGGAGACCGGCGGGACGCTATAGGGAACCTGCTCGAGTTCATAGAAAGTGACCTGCGCACCCCGAGCAACAAAGAAGTCTTCCACCTGCGATGGGGCTTCGCCATTGCCGAACAGGAACCAGATTCCCACCGGCGAACGCGAACCGATGTCAGTGAACGGGTGCACCGTCGTCGTCACCGATTCACCAAAGTCTTCGAACTCCGCCAGGGTCGGGCCTTCACCGCCACTCCCGTCCGCACCAGTCATGTATAAGTGACGAACCGACTCGCCACCGCGAACGTCCATGACCATACGCCCTAGGACCAGCCCCTGATCCTGAGTGAATGCAACCAGTTCCTGATACATCTGCAGGGAAGTCTTCGTGCCAGACCATTCAGTAACTGTGATCGATGCTGTCGCCCTGAGCGGTGCCAAACTGTTTCCCTCATCCATCACGACATAGGCGATCCCGGCTGAGATCACCCAGCACACAACAATCAAGCCGCTAAAAACTCTGCCTAGCACATCCCCTCCATGAACGCGAGTACCCGCGGTAGGGCAACTAGCCTTCCCCGAGAGGCTGCTAGCGGCCTCATAGTAGAACCCATTGCCCTACCGCGACCTAGTTGAAAGACTACCTACCGCAAGACTTGGTATTCCAATAGGCTCGATCTACCCGACGAGGATACGCACGCTGGGAGGAATTGGCCCACTTTCCCTTCCTAGCAGTCCGACAATTGTAGGATCCCCATCCGTTGATGGTACTGGCCCGGTGAGTGACCCTGGAATGGTGGTAACTGGAGTAGACTTTAGAATTGGCCACCCCATAGCTCCAGATTCCACCCCCTACACCCTTGACGGTGGCGGAGGCGAGAGCCGGCCCAGTAACCCCGAAAGCCAATGTCAGACCTAGCAACCCACCTACTACACTTCTCTTGAATGACATGATTCCTCCTTTACGGAACACCCTATTGTGTTCACACCAATCGAACCGCCCAGCCGAGTGAAGGACAATAGACGAACGGCCAATTCACCAGGATGATTCAGTTGCCTTCGGCGCGCCACCGGACACCATCGTTACCACCGGCACGTCGGGCGTGGACCCGTTCGACGATCCCGTGATGCAAGCGTTCGGTGGTCACGATCTCCAGTCCGAGTTCATGGACGGTCGCCAGCGGTCGCCGCGTCCAATGCTCGTTCTGGGTGCGGCAGGCTGAGTCCGATACCGATGGCCACTTCCAAGACCTCCCCGCGGGCGCGTTCACAGATCCAGGCCCGGCTGGCAGCCATGAAGCAGCGATTGAGCATGGCCATGCTCGCGTCATAGGTCGACGCCACGCGCTGCCACATGCGCTGTTGTCGTTCATCGCGACTCACCATGCACCTCCGAACATCCCGGGCCTCTGGGTCGACCTATCCGGCGACGATAGCCACGTCGACGGCCCCCTTGATTGGATGCCACCCCCTAGGCTCTCAGCTATGGGGGCGCTGATCACTGCCATCCGGGACGCACTCGCTGCGGGGGCCAACCCGGAGCGCGCAGCCGGACAGCAGCGCTACATGAAATCAGCGATGCCGTTCCGCGGGCTCACCGCACCAGAGCTCACCCTGGCGCTGCACCCAATCCTGGCCGCCGAACGGCTCCCCGATGCGCCCACATGGCGGTCCACCGCGCAGACCCTGTGGGACGAGGCCGGGTACCGCGAGGAACGCTACGCCGCGATCGCCGTGCTGCGGCACCGCTCCTACCGGGAATGGGCCCGCGATCCACAACCGGAGCTCGTCACCCTGCTTCGGCATCTCATTGTCACCGGTGCATGGTGGGATCTCGTCGACGTGTTGGCCTCCCACTGTGTCGGGAACCTGCTGCGCGCCCGTCCAGACGTGATGACCCCGCTGCTGCGCCAGTGGGCTGTCGATCCCGACCTATGGCTCCGACGCACCGCGATCCTCAGCCAGCTCAGCTCCAAGCAGACCACCGACACCGCGTTGCTCCGCGACGCCATAGCCGGCAGCACCGATGATCCCGACTTCTTCGCCCGCAAGGCCATCGGCTGGGCCCTGCGCGAGTTCTCCAAAACCGATGCCGACTGGGTACGACGCTATCTCACCCAGCACCCCGAGCTGTCGCCGCTGTCCCAGCGCGAAGCCCGCAGGTCGCTGTAGCAGCAACCGCTTGCCTTCGGCTCCCACCGAGCGCTCTGTCGGAGATACGGATCGCCCGCGGACTCACTCGAAGGCAAAATGTCGGTGACTTTGGTTAACGTGTCGCCATGCATTCGTGGACCAACGACGTTCTGGCCATATGGGGCAAGACCGACCCTAAACACAGCACCTGGCTACCCCTCGTCCACCACCTCAGCGATGCGGCGGACATGGCCGATATCCTGTGGAGCGAGTGGCTGGCAGACAGCATCGTAGCGCGACTTTCCTACCTTTTCGGAGGAAAAGACACTGCCCACGGGATCGTCATTCTTCTTGCTGGAGTTCATGATCTCGGGAAATGCGCACCAGCATTCCAGGGGAAAGCCGATCGCATTCCCGGTTACGGTTTCCTAGCCCAGGACCTGCGCAATAGAGGATTCGATGTTCCGCCCTTGGGGCCTCGTCCCACCCCGCACGGGCTTTTGGGACAGATGGCTGTCGCCGACCTGCTTCGCCAGGATGGTGTCACCAAGCTGGCCGCCAACGGATTCAGTCAGATCATCGGAGCCCACCATGGCACACCGGCCGATCGTTCAGCGGCGGGGCGCGTACCTCCACGGGACCTTGGTTCGGGGCTCTGGCATGCGACCCGGACGGAGATCTGGCAGGCGGCGGTGAAACGCTCCGGTCTCGAACAGCTCGGAGAGGTGCTCTCCGAGGAGATACCTCCGTGGGCCCAAGTTCAATTGAACGCCGTGGTCGTCATGGCCGACTGGATGTCGAGCAATATCGACCTTTTTCCGCACACAAGGTCACCGGACCGCCTCCATGCTGCGCTGGAGGCGCTGGACTTGCCCGAACGCTGGCGGCCTAGCGTGCCGCATGACCCGCCTGAGAATCTGCTGCATGGACGATTTCCACATCTCGCCGGACTCACGCCACAGCCACTGCAGCAGGCCGCCGTTGAAGCGGCACAAGCCCTCAATCAATCTGCCCTGCTGATCTTCGAAGCGCCCATGGGAAGCGGAAAGACCGAAGCAGCGCTGCTGGCATCCGAGATCATCGCCGCAAGTCAGGGAGTGGGCGGAACTTTCGTAGCCCTGCCCACGATGGCCACAGCGAATCCTATGTTTAGCCGTGTTGCCGCCTGGTTGCGCCGTGTCGCCGGGTCTAGCCGCACCGCCCTCAGCTTGGCCCACAGCAAGGCAGCCCTGCAACCGGAGTTTCGCGAGTTGAGTCGTGGTCGTTTCGTCAGCATCACCGATGACGAGCCTCCTGGTCAGCTTCGGGAGGGCGGGACCGAACCATCCACGGAGGTGTACGTAGCCGGGTGGTTCCGAGGACGCCGACGCGCCGCGCTCGCCACTCACGTCGTAGGAACCATCGATCAAGCCCTCTTCGGGTCATTGCGCGCCAAACACGCCATGCTCCGCCAGCTGGCACTCGTCAGCAAAGTGGTGGTGTTGGATGAGGTCCACGCAGCCGACGATTTCATGAGCGTCTTCCTCACCGATGTGCTGGCCTGGCTAGGGCACCACCAGGTGCCCGTCCTACTGCTCTCAGCCACGCTTCCTCCCGCCCAGCGCAAGGAGCTCGCCACCGCCTACGCCTCCGGATGGGTAGGCCGCCCAACCGGGCTCGAGCTCCCGGCCAGCGGCGGCTATCCTCGCCTCACCGTGGTCACGAGCCAGGCAGACGACTGGCCCGTCACTCAGCCGAACGAGCCCGCGTCTCAAGTCGTCCTCTCCGCGCTGGACGATGGCCTGGACACGCTGCTTTCGCTGCTCCGAGCCAAGCTCACCGACGGCGGTTGCGCAGGGGTGATCTGCTCCACGGTGGCCCGCGCGCAGGAGCGCTATGCCTATCTGAAATCCGCGGACATCGGCGAGGTCATGTTGATCCACTCCAAGTTCGTGGCACCTCATCGAGCCGATCGTGAGTCAGAGCTGGTAGCACGGTTGGGCCCTCGGGGAGATCGTCCAAACCGAATCATCGTGGTGGGCACGCAGGTGCTGGAACAGTCATTGGATATCGATTTCGACGTGCTGGTCAGCGATGTGGCCCCTATGGACTTGCTGATGCAACGGGTGGGGCGACTGCATCGACACCCTGGGAGGGCGCGTCCTGACCCGGTATCCACGGCGCAGTGTTTCCTGGTGGGACTCGCTCACAACACGACGCCTCCCGAGATAGATCGTGGGGTGGCTGTTGTCTATGGAACCTGGCCGGTGTGGTCTTGTGTGGCGACACTCGGCCCACTGCCGGTGACCCTGGCACTCCCTCACGACATACCCTCGTTGGTTGCCACAGCCTATGACGAGGATCGGGCCGCACCAACTGAATGGGGTTCAGCCTGGACGGATGCCCTCCAGCGGCATCAGGACACGCGAAGTGACCGTCGACGGAAAGCACGGGCCTTTGCGTTGCCCTTGCCTGAGGAGACTCTCGACCTGGCGGACTGGGCCAACAATCTCGCCAGCGACCCCGAGGCATCGGCACAGTCGGCCCGCGCCCGCGTACGCGACACCGACGAATCGTTGGAGGTCGTGCTGATTCAGGTGGATGAACACGACAACCCACGGGTACTCGATGATGTCGGACCCTACTCAGGTGCCATGATCCCCCGCCCATTGGGGGAGCGTGACGCAGCGCTGGCCCGGACCGTCGCGACGTGCACCGTCGCGCTTCCACGGAGCCTCACCCACCCGGGCGCCATTGATGCCACCATCACGGCGCTGGAGAAAGGTCCGCTCGACCTGAGCAGCTGGCAGGCATCCGCCTGGCTTCAGGGGCAGCTGGTCGTCGTGCTCAACCCCGACGGTCGGGCCACGGTGGGCGATGCCACCCTGGCCTACGACCGTGAACTGGGCCTCAGGGAGGTGAGGGTCACCTGATCCCCGCTGTCGCGGGGCGCTATGGATACCAGTGACGCGTGCGCATGCGACTCCTGGCTCATCCCGGATCTTCCAGGCAGTCGCAACGTAGCAGTTTCAGTCGGCATCCCGAACTAGATGCACGCCTCGGGCTGCTGTCTCTCAACCCCAAGCAAGAAAAGCTTGCTCATGCTACTCCGTTTGACTTATGTGACGAGGCATCAGGATGGTTCCAACAAGACCCACGAAAGGCCTCTGATGAGCGAAACGAACCTAGTGACCATGCCGTGGATCCCAGTCACCACCGATGACAGCGTCGCCACCGAGGTGAGCCTCGGTGATCTCTTCGACAGAGCACCCCGTCTGCGCCGTCTCAACGGAGATCTGCCGACCCAAGATGCAGCGGTGTTGCGGTTGCTTATAGCCATCACCCTCCTTGCTGTGGCCGACGAGCAGCGCCATGTTCGGCAGGCGATAGCCGACTGGGTGTCATGGTGGGACGATTGGTCAAAGGTTAATTCTCTGGTGCAGGGATACCTCACCGAGCACCACGACGAGTTCGACCTATTCGACACCGAGCGTCCCTTCATGCAGCCAGCCGGGCTCGAACCCCAAGGCGCACTGGCACCCGGCCTGGACCGCATCGTCCCCGAGCTGGGGCATTGGTTCACCACACGCCAAGGACCTGAGACTCAAACCCTGCCCCCCGGCGAAGCAGCCCGCTGGCTACTCCATGTCCAGGCCTTTGATCCGGCAGGGATCAAGACCGGAATCCAAGGGGACCCCACGGCGAAAGGCGGCAAGGCGTATCCCACGGGGTTCCCTGCCTGGGCGGGCAATCTGGGGGTCGTCATCGTCGACGGCAGCAGCCTCGCTCAGACGTTGCTCCTGAACCTGCCGCTGCGCGACTATCCCAACGAGACTAGGGCCGGATGGGCTCGTGAACAACCACTGTTTCGCCGTGACACGCAGACGCCCACGGGCCCCGGAGAGCTCATGGTATGGCCGAACCGTCGGGTCCTGCTCCATCGCGACGGCGATGGCCAGGTCAGCGGTGTCCAGGTCTCCTACGGCGACACGCTGACCCCGTACAACATGAATGCGCTCGAACCTATGTCGGCGTGGCGCTGGAGCGAGACGCAATCGAAGAAGGCAAAAACGGACGTCCTGATGCCGGTAACCCACAGCGCCGCCCGGCAGGTATGGCGCGGACTCAACGCTCTTATCGCCCACCGGGCTGAGCGACCGGCAACGCTGAGGTGGCTGGACCTGCTGCGGGAGCGAGGCTACCTGGACGCAGCCATGCCGATCACGGTTACTGCTGTCGGTATCGAATACGGGCCACAGAACGGCGTGATCGCGAGCGTCATCCACGACTCGCTAACCGCTGACCTGGTTGCGCTGACCGACCCGGACCTGACTGCGTTGGCGTCCCGGTGCGCGGAGAGCGCACGACCGATAGTCAGCGCGCTGACTCACTTCGCCCACCTTCTCGCTGAAGCATCGGGAACCGACAGCGACAAGGCCCGCGACCGCGCGGCCACGCGCGGCTATACAGCGGTGGATCCCGCTTTCCGGGCCTGGCTGGCCGAGCTGCACGATCCGGCGAGGCTCGACACCTACGAAACAGCGTGGCAGGGCGGTCTACGCCGGGTGGCTCTCACCGAGGGTGGGCTCATGTATGACCTGGCTGGCCAGGCAGCGGCTCGCGGTCGAAAAATTGACGGAAAGCTGGTGAGCGCTAGCTCTGCCTGGTCGTGGTTCGAGTACAAGGTGAACACCCTGACGCCACTGGCTGCGCCACCAGGTGCCGAAACCACGTCCTTACCCGAGACCACGTGATCCGAAGGAGTGCTCATGACGTCAACCACGCAACCTACCGCAGCCAACCCTAGTTCGGGCGAACTCATCAAGACCCACATCAGGGGCCAAATCGGCGACCTGCAACGTCACTACCTCCACAACCAGGGGGGAGCCGGAGCCGCAGCCAGAGCCGCGCTGGCCAAGCTACGGCGCATTGACCCACTTGACCCAGGCGGCGAGCCTGAGGCCTACTCCCTGATCTTCGATTCCCTTCCCGAGACCTTGATGGGACGCGGCGATGAACCCAGCAGCGGTGAGATCGCTGCTAGCGCTGCGCTCTACCTGTTCGCCATTCACCAACAAGGTCGCAGCGATGCCACTCACATCCCCGGAACACGATTCGCTGCCGCTGTTCGTCAGCTCGCCTACCAGCGAGGCACGAGCGGTGACCTCGATGACAGCGTGGTGACCCGGTTCAACCATCTCTGCCGCGCCTCCTCGGATGCGATGCGTATCACCCAACTCCGCTCGCTGGTCACGTTGATGCGGTCGGCCCGGGTCGGCTTTGACTATGGCCAGCTCGCTACTGATTTGTTCTGGATCCATCGCCGACCAGACGATTCGCGGGTGTACCTGAGGTGGGCCCGCGATTTCCACAGACCAGTCAGTGATGCCCCGTCGCCTACCAGCGACCCCACACCGGGGGCCTGAAGCACCTCTCCCGCGCCACCACGAAGCCAGCACCTCGAACCAAGGAGTAGCCATGACGAAGTTCCTCGAAATTCACGCCATTCAAAACCTGCCCCCCAGCAACATCAATCGCGACGAGACTGGTGCGCCGAAATCCGCCTACTACGGCGGCTGCAATCGACAGCGGGTCAGCAGCCAAGCGTGGAAGCGTGCCGCCCGAGATGCCTTCAAGGACGTGATCGCCGAGACCCAACGAGCCACTCGCACCAAGCGAGTCGTCACCCTCCTCACCAAGCGGATTCAGGCTCACAACGACCAGTTGGAACGGGCCGACGCGGTGGCACGGGCTACCCGGGTATTGGAGCTTGCCGGAATCAAGGTCAAGGCACCACGGGCTAAGAAGGGGGAGACTCCCGATCTGGAAGCCTACGAATCTGAGGCGTTGGTCTTCGTCAGCAACCAGCAGCTGGATGCGCTGGCTGAGCTGGCGGCGGCGGACGACGAGGTCGACAAGAAGTCAGCCAAGCAGGCCGCGGACACCAAGAACGGGATCGCAGTCGCTTTGTTCGGCCGGATGGTGGCCTCCTCTCCGGATCTGAATGTGGATGCCGCGGTTCAGGTGGCCCATGCCATCAGTACCCACAAAGTTGACTTGCAGGGCGATTTCTACACCGCCATCGATGACCAGAAGCCCCGCGACGAGGACGCCGGTGCCGGCATGATGGGTACCATCGAGTTCGCTTCGGCCACGCTGTATCGGTACGCAGCGATCAGCCTGGATCAACTGCGGGACAATCTCGGCGAAGACGACGTCACCGCCGAAGCAGTGGTGGCCTTCACTCAGACCTTTTTGACATCGGTACCGAGCGGAAAGAAGAACTCGATGGCGGCTGACACCCTGCCGTCCGCGATACTGATCATGATCCGTGACACGCGTCCGGTGAGCCTGGTCGGAGCCTTCGAGCGGCCGGTGCCTGCCAGCGAGCAAGGCTATGTCACCGCATCGGTAGCGGCGATGGTGGAGCGCGTCGAGGGGCTAAGGGACAACTTTGGATTCGGTCCTCTTACCACCTGGGCAGTCGGCGATCCCGACCTGACCGGCGTGCTCGGCACGGTCGCGGACGTCAAACCCTTGTCCACCGTTTTGGATGAGGTGCGGGCAGCCATAGGGGAGGCCGGGGCATGACAGTGCTGTTGCTGCGGCTTGCGGGGCCGTTGCAATCATGGGGTCAAGCCTCGCGGTTCCGGCGACGGGACTCGGCGCGATATCCCACCAAGAGCGGGGTGCTTGGCTTGGTCGGGGCTGCACAGGGGCTCCGCCGCACCGACCCCATTCAGCATCTGTTGTCGCTACGGTTCGGGGTTCGGGTCGACCAGCCCGGGCGCTTGCTCACGGATTTCCATACGGCGCACACGTCTGGACCCCACAAGCCACCCACCGTGTCCTACCGGGACTACCTGACTGATGCTGTGTTCGTCGCCGGATTGGAGGGCGATCGGTCCTTGCTGGAGGGCATTGCCGATACTTTGGAGCACCCGCGCCATCCGCTCTACCTCGGCCGACGCGCCTGCCCCATGGAAGGCCAGCTCACCTTGGGATTAGTGGAGGGGACACTATCTGTCGCCCTGCACGATACCGACTGGCAGGCTGCCCTGTCGGCCCGCCGTCGGCTGCCCTCACAGGTGGCGCTCGACGTCTACGTTGACAGCATCGACGGCGACAGCGGTCAGGCGGTTCACGACGTTCCCGTCAGTTTCAGTCCGGCACATAGGGACTACGGATGGCGCAGCATTAGCCACCAGCAGGTGAGCATCACCAATCCGGATGGCCACGACAGTGAAGGTGGATTCGTCGACTGGTTCTCTGGGATGGGGGCGTGATGTATCTCACTCAATTTGAGATCAATACCAAGAGGCGACAGAGCCGGGCGCTACTCGCCTCCGCTCACCGCGTCCATGCCGCCGTCCTCGCCTCCTTTCCGAGCCAGGCTGACCCGGGACGGGTGCTGTGGCGCCTTGACCAGGGCGATCATGGACGTCGGGAACTGTGGATCAGTAGCGCTACTCCACCAGATTTATCAGCCCTGGTCGAGGATTGCGGCTGGCCCGCTTCCGCGACGTGGCGTACTGCGGATGTCAGCAGCCTATTCGGCAGACTGGGCGCCGGCCAGAGATGGCGGTTTCGGTTGACTGCCAACCCCGTGGTCAGCAGAGCCAGCAATGGAGGTCGGGGCAAGGTGGTACCCCTCACGATGTCCGGGTGCCTACCGTGGCTGGAGTCCCGCATGCCCAAGGCTGGCTTCCGTGCCGAAGAGGGCGAGGTGGTTGTGTCCCGGCTGGAGACGCTTCGATTTCATCGAGCAGACAACCGTGTAGTGCTGCGTCAAGCCCAGTTCGACGGCACGTTGACGGTGTCCGACCCGATTGCCCTCCGGGCAGCGATGAGCCAAGGCATCGGACGCGCGCGGGGGTATGGTTGCGGGCTCCTCACCCTTGCCCCGGCATCGTGAAGCCGATCCCTGGACCCAAGCCGAGTGAGCTGCGCGAGTTGACTCGCGTTCAGGATCGCCTGTCCTTTATCTACCTGGAGCGGTGCCGGATTCACCGCTCAGACAACGCCATCACTGCAACCGATGAGCGCGGGGTGTTGTACTTTCCGTCTGCGGCTGTATCGGCACTGATGCTCGGTCCAGGCACCGACATCACCCATCAGGCCATGATGGTGCTGGCGGATAGCGGCGCAACGGTTGTCTGGGTGGGAGAGCAGGGGGTTCGCTGCTACGCTCACGGCCGCTCTTTGGCGCATTCGTCGAGGCTTCTACAGGCGCAGGTAGATGCCGTGTCGAATCAAAAGAAGCGACTGGCCGTAGCAAGGCAGATGTATGAGATGCGGTTTCCCGACGAATCAATCGAGAGGGCCACGATGCAGCAGTTGCGCGGCCGGGAAGGGGCTCGGGTCAAACGCCGCTATCGCGAGGCTGCGGCCGAGTTCGGGATCGAATGGTCTGGCCGGAGCTACCGGATCGATGACTTCGAGGCTTCCAACGAAGTGAATCAGGCGCTCACCGCTGCGACGTCGTGCCTCTATGGTGTCGCGCATGCGGTAACAGTGGCCTTGGGGTGCTCACCAGCATTGGGGTTTATCCACACTGGCCATGATCGTTCCTTCGTCTTCGATATCGCGGATCTGTACAAGATGGAGGTTGCCGTCCCGGTCGCCTTTGAGGTGGCGAGCCGCGGTGACACCGATATCTCATCGGCAACCAGGCACGCGATGCGCAATCGTTTCGCCGAGTTGCGCATCATGGCCACCATTGTGCGTGATATCGGGCGACTTCTCTCCGCTGACCCAGAGGAAGCGATCCCCTGGGACGTCCTGGAGCTGTGGGATGGAGGACACCACACGGTACCGGCAGGGCGACAGTGGGACGCCGATTCAGAGGACCTGCCGTGGTAGTGCTGGTACTGACAGCAGTTCCGGCTGGCCTGCGTGGGTTTGTCACCCGATGGCTTCTCGAGATAGCGCCGGGCGTTTTCGTTGGGAGGGTCTCCAAGCGGATTCGCGAAGCGCTTTGGCTCCGGATCGTTGAGCTATGCAAGGACGGGCGAGCCATCCTGGTGTTCCAGTCGGACAACGAGCAAAAACTCGACCTTCTCGTCCATCGCCACGACTGGGAGGTGACAGACGTCGAGGGAATAAGCCTCATCCGTCGCCCCCTCTCCACAACTGAAACCAACCCCATGCGGCCAGGCTGGTCCAAGGCGTCCCGGTACCGTCGGCACCCGAGGAAGTGATATAGACTCATCCTGGTAGCTAGCAATACCCCTAGTCAACAAGTGTGCGCCCCGCGTCAGCGGGGATGAGCCCGCCGGCGACACCCTCGGCCAGATCGTCTGGGTGTGCGCCCCGCGTCAGCGGGGATGAGCCCTGATTGTTGGTGTCAACCCGCCGCATCTCACGGTGCGCCCCGCGTCAGCGGGGATGAGCCCGCCCGATCTGGTACGGCGGTGGCAACCTGGCAGTGCGCCCCGCGTCAGCGGGGATGAGCCCACCAGGCGCGGCCTGGCGCACGCTCGTGCTCAGTGCGCCCCGCGTCAGCGGGGATGAGCCCTAGACCAAGGAGACACGATGACCCGCCGCAGCGTGCGCCCCGCGTCAGCGGCGATGAGCCCAGCGGGTGCGAGACGAGGTGCGCGCACGGTACGTGCGCCCCGCGTCAGCGGGGATGAGCCCGGGAACAGCATTCCGGTACCCTCCGACAGCGAGTGCGCCCCGCGTCAGCGGGGATGAGCCCTACCTGCGTCCCGGCGACACCCTCATGGTGCGGTGCGCCCCGCGTCAGCGGGGATGAGCCCACGCTCGAAGCCGTACAGGTTCGGCTCGGACTGTGCGCCCCGCGTCAGCGGGGATGAGCCTTCTAACTGAGCAACCGAAAACGGTCTAGCGGTGTGCGCCCCGCGTCAGCGGGGATGAGCCCCTCACGACCCGGCTCGGTGTCACCGACGACACGTGCGCCCCGCGTCAGCGGGGATGAGCCTTCTAACGGAGCAACCGAAAACGGTCTAGCGGTGTGCGCCCCGCGTCAGCGGGGATGAGCCGTTCGTTGCTGAGGTGGAGGGGTCCATCCGGTCGTGCGCCCCGCGTCAGCGGGGATGAGCCCGAGACGGCCGATGTCCTCAACGGGGCCTGGTGGTGCGCCCCGCGTCAGCGGGGATGAGCCGGACCGCTCCATCGTGATGGCGTTCGCGGGCGCGTGCGCCCCGCGTCAGCGGGGATGAGCCCGAAGCGCGGCTTGAGCGCATCGATTCCCTCCCGTGCGCCCCGCGTCAGCGGGGATGAGCCGAGCTTGATGGGCTGTGCCAATAGACGCGGATAGTGCGCCCCGCGTCAGCGGGGATGAGCCCTCGACGGGGCGACCGTCGTCGTCAACAACCGAGTGCGCCCCGCGTCAGCGGGGATGAGCCGCGTCGCCGCGTCACATGGGACTCAGCGGGCCGGTGCGCCCCGCGTCAGCGGGGATGAGCCCAAACTTGGGGTTTTGATCGTGCGCTGGAGCAGGTGCGCCCCGCGTCAGCGGGGATGAGCCGATCCCGATCGATCACCTGCTCGGGATGCTCTCGTGCGCCCCGCGTCAGCGGGGATGAGCCCCGCACGAACCCCCCACCCAGCGCTCAAAGGGTGTGCGCCCCGCGTCAGCGGGGATGAGCCGGGGTACGCTTGGACGCTCCGCGCTGACGGGGAGTGCGCCCCGCGTCAGCGGGGATGAGCCCTCATGATGGAAGCACCGCAGATTTTGGCTTGGGTGCGCCCCGCGTCAGCGGGGATGAGCCGGTGCTGCTGGTGGACACCGGCAACAACGAGGTGTGCGCCCCGCGTCAGCGGGGATGAGCCGGACTGGCGCGACGGGTCGTGGCTCGAACAGCTGTGCGCCCCGCGTCAGCGGGGATGAGCCTAGAGCCCGAGACGCGGAGGGCTTCCGGCTCGAGTGCGCCCCGCGTCAGCGGGGATGAGCCCACTGGCGCGGCGTCCGAGCCATCAAATGCCGAGTGCGCCCCGCGTCAGCGGGGATGAGCCGAGTATGACCCCCCGCCTGGAGCATCGAAGCACGTGCGCCCCGCGTCAGCGGGGATGAGCCTTGATCCGTTACCGGGGGAAGACACCGGCCGGGGTGCGCCCCGCGTCAGCGGGGATGAGCCCATCGCCCGCAAAATGTCCTGCCGAGGCGGCCGCTGGCGGATTCATCAACACAGCGCAAGCTCCCGTAGGTGAGCTGCTGGCCTCCGAAGCTCAGCGTGCAGAGTGGTTGGACGCATTCAGTAGCCGTGGCATTCGCATTGCTGCGCTC
>JBKEBU010000047.1:0-16157 GCA_047973325.1 Propioniciclava sp.
GGATGGCCGGTTGGCGCTGGGGGCTGAAGCGGAACTGTGGCTGACCGTCATCCACCCGCCCGATCGGCCCGCCGAGGTTGTTCAGGAACGGCTGCAATGCGAGGGTGTCGATCTTGCGTAGTCCCAGGGCGCTGAAAATCATGCCAGCGAAGCAGACCAGCACCCCTCGTCCCCTGCTGCTGCCGGCGGCGGCGACGCTGAGGGCGTCCCGGAGGTTCCGCGGACCATCGCTGTCGGAAATGTCGCGTCCCCGTTGCGCTCCGGTCAGGACGATGGGTCGGATGTCATCGTGAATAGCATCGAGGAGTGCTGCGGTTTCCTCCAGGGTGTCGGTGCCGTGGGTAATCACGATGCCATCAACCTCCGGGCGGGCCAGCACTGAGGCAACTGCATCGCTCAGCACCCGTGCATCGCTGAAGGTGATGTTGAATGAGTTCACCCGATGGACCTCGCGGAGCTCGACTGAGAGCGCCGGATCCAGGCCTGGCACTGCGGCCAACAACTCGGCACCAGAATCGCGGGCCACGGACCCAGCTGAACCTTCCCGGCGGGATGCAATCGTCCCGCCGGTGGTGAGAAGAACCACGTGAGCCATAGCTAGATCTCCGATTCGCCCGGGCTTCGACGCCCGCGTGAGATGAATCCTGATATACACAATCGTTTAACGCAATCGTTTAACGCAATCGATCAACCCCTTCGGTCTGAGATCTATATACTTCAACGCAGGATCGCTTTCGTTGACCCAAGGAGCTCTGGTGGTGTCACCCGCAAACAAGCGCCCGGTGACCCAGCGGCGCATTGCCGAGTTGGCTGGGGTTAGCATCACCACGGTCTCCCGGGTGCTCGGCACCGATGGCGATGCCGCCACCCAGTGGGCATCGCCGCAGGTGGTCTCCGAGATCCGGCGCCTCGCCCAAGAGCATGGCTATCGACGCAATCCGCACGCAGCAAGCCTGCGGACCGCCCGATCCAATCTGGTCGGCGTGATCGTGCCGCGGCTGCAGGACTATGTGCTGGCCACTATCTACGAGGGCATTGACGAGGCTGCCACCGAACGTGGCATCTCCACCTTCGTGACAAATTCGCTCGACGATGTCGGCCAGCAGCGGTTGCGCACCCAGCAGATGCTCGATCGGCGGGTTGACGGGATCATCTTCGGCGACGCGCATCTGGATGACCCGTTCCTCGACCAGTTGGCTGCCGATGGCGTGCCGTTCGTGCTGACGTCGCGGCGGAAGCCCCAGCATGTCTCGGTGACCTGCGACGACTACCTGGGCGGCCGCCTGATCGGAGCCCATCTGAGCGAAATCGGACGCACGGATGTGCTGATCCTCGGTGGCCATGCCTTCGCCTCCACTGGCCGGGATCGCAGCCGGGGGGTCATGGATGCCCTGGCGGAGGCGGGTGTCGAGGTTCCACCCTCGCGAGTCCGGTTCCGTGGCTTCGACGCACAGGCTGGCAAGGAAGCGATGGCTGAGGCTCTGGCGGCTGGCCTCCGGCCGAACGCGGTGGTCGCCACCAATGACTTCGCCGCCATCGGCGCCCTGGGTGTGCTGATCACGCACGGGATGGCGGTCCCCGACGATGTGGTGCTGGTCGGGTACAACGACACCCCGCTGGCGGCATCGGTGGGTGTCCCGCTAACCACCGTTCGCTCACCCATGCACCAGATGGGACGCGTAGCCCTGCGGACCTTGCTTGACGTGGTCGCTGGCCGGGAGGCGGCATCGGCGACGGTACGGCCCGAGTTGCTCATCCGGGCATCCACCCAGATCTGAGTGCCGGCGGGCGGGGGAACTACCCCTCAGCCTCCGGCGGAATCCTTCAAGAGGCGGCCCAAGGCGACTTCAAAGTGGCGGTGGACCGCCCGGAGGGCGACCTCGGTGGAGTTCGACTCCAGTGCCTCGATGATCTCCTGGTGGCGCTCGGGTGCCATATTGCCGACTGCGTTCTCCTCGCCCGCGAACAGGATGGACATGCTGACCCGTCCGGCCAGGTCGTTCCAGGCGCGCACGAGGGCGGGGTTGCCGCTGGCCTCGCAAAGGGTGCGGTGGAAGGACATGTCAGCGTCCACCTGCTCCAGTACGGTGCCGCTGGTGCTGGCGCGCATCTCCTCCAGGCGGATCCGCAGTGCGCTGATGCTCTGGGCTACGGTGCCGGACTCGATGATCAGGTAGGCCGCCATGGCTTCGAGTGCTTCGCGGACCTGGAAGACCTGGCGGACAACGTCTGGGGTCAGGTCGGGCACCCGGGAACGACCACGGGAATCGCTGACCGCCAACCCCTCGCGCTCAAGCACGGACAACGCCTCGCGTAGGGTGCCCCGGCTAATGGCGAGGGACTTCGCCAATGTCACTTCCGAGAGATGTGTTCCGGGTGGGATCTCGCCGGTGATGATGGCTGGGCGCAAGGTTTCCAGCGCCTTGTCCCGAAGCGATTCTCGCGGCAACGGAGACAGATCCGTCAACACGTCTGACATGGCGACGAGCATAGCCCCAGATGTGCGCCCATACGTCAGCAGTTCAGCAATTGCCTGTTGACATACGACTGTCGACATTAGTATGTTCCAGACGTAGCCCTTCCATGCCAGTGCTTCACACCTGAAAGGCAACGATGCCCATACCCCCCTCGGTGGTCTGCTCGACCATCACCTTCCGCCACCGATCACTGCCCGAGTCGCTTGCCCGGATCCGCGACGCCGGATTCACTGGGATCGATCTCGGCGCCCTCCCCGGTGTCTGCACTCACGTTCCCGAAATTCTGGATGCCGCCGCCATCGCCTCGGTGGCTGCCGACGTCCAGCGGTCAGGGCTCCAGGTGCGATCCATCAACGCCGATATCGGCGATCTCAACGAACCGGTAAGCCCGGGAGAATCCGCACGGCGCGAGGAACATCTCCGGGCACTCCTCGACCTGTGCCATGCGGTGGACTCCCCGGCGCTGGTCCTTCCCAACGGCTCGATGGGTCCCGAGCCGAAGGTCGATCTGGACACCGATCTTGATCTCGTCGCTGATCGGCTGCTGCAGGCCGCTGCGGTGGCCGTCACCGCGAATATCGCCCTCTGGGTGGAAGCGCAGCACTCCCTGCGGCTATGCGGCACGCTCCCGCGTGCGGTCACCCTGATGGATCGGCTCCGGGACGTACCCATCGGCGTGGTGATGGATTTCAGCCACATAGTCGCGGCCGGGGACAGCCTGCGTGAGTACGTGGATCTGCTGGGGGACCGAGTCGCGCACGTGCATCTGCGCGATGCGATCCGCGGAGATATCCACCGCTCCATCGGGAACGGCGAGGTGGACTTCGCCCAGGGCATCGGGGCCCTGCTCGACCGGGGCTACCCGGGCGTCTTCTCCCTCGAACTTGAAACCGACGATGTGGCCGAGGACGACCGCCCGGAAGCGGCTCGCAAGGCCGGTGAGCAGATGGGCGCGATCGT
This sequence comes from Propioniciclava sp., assembly GCA_047973325.1. Lineage (GTDB taxonomy): Bacteria > Actinomycetota > Actinomycetes > Propionibacteriales > Propionibacteriaceae > Propioniciclava. Next base: position 3,438 of record JBKEBU010000047.1, read on the forward strand.
CATCCAGCACACCCGGAAGGATGGAGAATGAGGCTGGCACCAGATACTCCCAAGACCGTCGTGATCAGCGGCGTGGGGTCCGAGCGCGGTATCGGTCGGGCCATCGCCCAGCGGATGGCCGAAGAAGGATGGGCGGTGGCTGGCGGAGATCTGGATGGTGCGGCCGCGGAACTCTTGGCCACCCAGCTGACCGACCAGTATGGGATACCGGCCTATGGCGCGGCCTTGGACGTGACCGATCCGGACTCGATTGCGAGGCTCCAGCAAGCCGTGCTCGACGCCGGGCTGCCCCCGGTGGGTGCAGTGATGCCGGTGGCTGGCGTGGCAGCGCCGGAGTCCATCCTTGAGGTGAGTCTGTCGTTGTGGGAGCGGGTCTTTGCCGTCAACTCCACCGGTACCTACCTGCTGGTCCAGCCCTTCCTGCCAGGCATGATCGAGGCCGGGTGGGGCCGGATTGTCACGATGTCGTCGGTCTCGGCTCAGCAGGGCGGCGGCGTCTTCTCGAAGACCGCCTACTCGGCGGCCAAAGCCGCGATTCTCGGCTACACCCGCTCGGTAGCCCGGGAGCTGGCCCCGCACGGGATCACCGCCAATTCGGTCTCGCCCGGAGCGGTGGACACCGACATCCGGGCCGGGAGCACCGACGATGCCAAAGAGGCCGCCCTGTCGGCATCGGTGCCGCTGGGACGCCAGGCCAGTGTCGCCGACATTGCCGCCCTGTTCGCCTTCCTCGCCAGCGAACATGCCGGCTACATCACCGGAGCCACCGTCAACATCAACGGCGGCGGCTACATCGCCTGACCCCACCCAAGGAGGAGTGAACGATGACGTTCATCTACGACGACCCGGCGGCCTTCGCCGAGGACGCGCTGATAGGCCTGTGCGACGCCTACGGCCACCTGCTGCGCCACGTGCCCGGCGGAGCTGTGCGCCGCCACGCACCCGAACCCAAGGTGGCCGTACTGTACTGCGGCGGCTCTGGCCACTACCCCGCCTTCGCGGGTGTCGTCGGACCGGGGCTGGGGGACGGGGCCGTGTGCGGCAACATCTTCACCTCGCCCTCGACTGACAATGCCGTCAGCGTCGCCAAGGCCGCCGACCGTGGCCGGGGCCTGATCTTCTCCTATGGCAACTACGCCGGTGACGTCATGAATTTCGGTCTGGCCACGGATCGGCTCCGGGCCGAGGGATATCGGGTTGAGAACGTCATCGTCACCGACGATGTCGCTTCGGCACCGGTGACGGAGATCGAAAGGCGGCGTGGTATCGCCGGGGATTTCACGGTCTTCAAGGCCATGGGGGCGGCCGCCGAACGCGGCGACGACTTCGACGAGGTCGTGCGGATCGGCCGCAAGGCCAATGACGCCACCCGCACCATGGGGGTCGCCTTCGCTGGCTGCACCATGCCCGGAGCCGACCAGCCCCTGTTTACCATCGAGCCGGGCGTGATGGGCCTGGGGCTCGGCATCCACGGCGAACCCGGCCTGGATGACGTGCCGCTGCCCCGAGCCAGCGAACTGGCCACGGTGCTGGTGGACCGCGTGCTCGCCGAAAGGCCCGCGGGGGCGACCCGTGCCGCTGTGATCCTGAACGGGCTCGGCGCCACCAAGTACGAGGAGCTCTTCGTGCTGTGGAAGAGCGTAGGGCAGCTGCTTCGCGAGGCCGGGATCACGCTCGTGGGTGCCGAGGTCGGCGAACTGGTCACCAGCCTCGATATGGCGGGCACCTCATTGACGGTGATGTACCTCGACGACGAACTGGAAGAGCTGTGGCTCGCCCCGGCGCTGACCCCCGCCTTTCAGCGGGGAACGGTCGCGATGCCCGAGATTGTGAGTGACCAACCCGCAGCCACCGAACCCGCCACACCCGACCCTCCCGGGCCACTCAACAGCTTACGGATCCGAGCTGACCCTGCCAACGCTGACGAATCCGAACGTGCACCCGGGACCCCCGCATCCCGTGAGGCTGCCACCCGGGTGCTACGAGCGCTGCACGCGACCGCTACCCGGATGCGTGACGCCGAGTCCGAACTGGGCCAGATCGACGCTATTGCTGGCGACGGTGACCACGGCCGAGGCATGGTGCGGGGGAGCGCGGCGGCGGTCGCAGCCGCACAGCCCGTGGCTGCGGCAGGTGTCGGCGTGCAGGATCTGCTCAACGCGGCCGGTGCCAGCTGGGCCGATAAGGCCGGTGGCACCTCCGGGGTGCTCTGGGGTGCCGGGCTTCAAGCAGTCGGCGATACCCTCGGCAACGACCGGGCGGTTGGCGCCAACGAGGTCGTCCTGGCCGCGCGCGCCTTTGTAGCACGACTGCAAGCGCTGGGCAAGGCCGGGCCTGGTGACAAGACCATGCTGGATGCTGCCGTCCCCTTCGTCGACGCGCTGGCTGCTGCGGTCGCGGCGGGCACCCCGTTGCCGGACGCAGCCGCGCAGGCGGCCCGGGTGGCTACCGAAGCTGCCCAAGCCACCGCCGCCCTCAGTCCTCGGGTCGGCCGGGCTCGACCGCTGGCGGCCAAGAGTGTCGGCACCCCCGATCCTGGAGCGGTGTCGTTCGCGATGATAGTCACCGAAGCCCACGGAGCCCTGTCATGACCGGGCTGCGGGTGGTCGTCGGGAGCGACGAAGCGGGCGTGGACTATGCCGAGCAGATCCGGGCCGACCTGGCTGCCGATCCGCGGGTGGTCGAGGTGATCGATATCGGGGTCCACCGGGAAACCGCCGGCTTTCACAAGCCCTACGCCGAGGTGGGCATCGAGGCCGGACAGCGGATAGTTGATGGTTCCGCGGACCGGGCGGTGCTTTTCTGCGGTACCGGGTTGGGCGTGGCCATCGCGGCGAATAAGGTGCCCGGCGTTCGCGCCGTTACCGCTCACGACTCGTTCTCCGTTGAACGATCCATCCTCTCCAACGACTGTCAGGTGCTCACCATGGGCGAACGCGTGATCGGTCTGGAACTGGCCCGACGGCTTATCTCGGAGTGGCTCGGCTACACCTTCGACCCAGACTCACCGTCGGCACCGAAGGTGACTGCGCTGGAAGGCCTCGAAGCGCAGGAGATCTCCCGGGCCGCAGGGAAGGCCGAGTGATGCGCAAAGTGCTCGACATCCTCGAACGGATCTGCCAGGTCGGGGCGGTGGTCGCCCTCGTGCTGGTCGTGATCGCGGTGGCCTGGCAGGTGACTGCCCGCTACGTCACCCAAGCCTCCACTGCGTGGGCCCCCGAATTGGCCCAGATCGCGTTCGTCTGGTGTTCTCTGCTCTCGATAGCCATCGGCGTCCGTCATGGGCGACACATGATGATTGACGTCTGGAGTGGGGTCAAGAACGTCTGGGTACAGCGGGCGATCACCACCGTTGCGGCGGTGATAGTGATCGGGGTGAGCGCCACCATCGGCTATTTCGGGTACAACATGCTCGAAGTAGCCATGCGGCGGACTCTGCCAGGCCTCGGGATCTCCGCTGGGTGGGCCAACCTGGCCGTTCCGGTCGGGTTCGCTCTGTGCGTCATCTTCGCCCTCGAAGTGTGGTGGGACGAGATCACCGGCATGCCGACCCCGGCCGCCGACGACACTGCCGCGCACGCACCCGGGATTGGGTAGGGGGCGATCATGGGCCAGAGTCTTCTGGGGTGGTTCTTCGCCACCTTCCTGATGCGGACGCCGATTGGGTTCGCCCTGGGTGCGGCCTCGCTGCTGTCGCTGTACTGGCTGACGACCACGCCGCTGGACATCGGTGCGCAGCGGATCGTCGCCGGGATCTCCCCGTTTCCGTTGCTCGCCATCCCGTTGTTCGTGCTCACCGGTGGGCTGATGAACGAGGGCGGCATCACCAAACGACTGCTCAACCTGGCTGACGCGCTTGTGGGCAGGCTAAGGGGTGGCCTGGCGCACACGAACCTGCTGTCCTCGCTGATGTTCGGCGGACTGTCGGGTTCGGCGGTGGCAGATGTGTCCAGCCTGGGCAGGGTCCTGATCCCAGCGATGAAAGAGCGCGGCTATCGGCCTGGGTTCGCGGCCTCGGCGACAGCGACCTCAGCCTTGTTGTCGCCGATCCTGCCGCCGTCGATAACGTTGATTCTGTACGGCGTGGTCACCGGTTCCTCCATCGGACAGCTTTTCTTTGCCGGAGTCGTGCCCGCAGCCCTGTTCACGGTGACCCTGATGATCTTCGTGTACTTCTCGGTGCGCAGGATCGGGTTCACCCCCGAGGCCGTTGCTCAGGCCCAGACCGACGGCGATATCGGCAAGACTCCGCGGGATCAGATTCCGCCGCTAGGGTCGGCGTTGATCAAGGCTGTGCCCGCGCTCATGCTGCCCGCGCTCATCCTGATCGGGATCCGGGGCGGGTTCTTCACCCCGACCGAGGCCGCTGCCATGTCGGTTGTCTACGCGTTGCTGATCGGCTTCCTGGTCTACCGGGACCTCAACTGGGCCCGGCTCCGCACCGCGTTGGTGGAATCGACCCACCTGATCGGGCTGATCATGCTGGTTCTGTCCATGGCGCAGCTGTATTCATGGGCGCTCACCTCGGGGCGGGTTCCGGAGACGGTGACCCAGGCGATGGTCGGGCTGACCGACAACACCTATGTGCTGCTGCTGCTCATCAACATCTTGTTGCTGGTGATAGGTATGTTCATTGAGGCCAATGCGGCGCTGATCATCATCGTGCCGATTCTGTTTCCGATCTGCATGGCCGCCGGGATTGACCCGCTGCACCTGGGCATTCTCGTGGTGGTCAACCTCGGCCTCGGGCTGATCACCCCGCCGGTGGGGTTGACCCTGCTGCTGTCGGCAGAAATCGCGGGCATGAGCAATACCCAGGCAATCCGATCCATGTTGCCGTGGTTCGCCATCACGGTGATCTTCCTGCTGCTGGTCACCTATGTTCCCGCCATCAGCACCTGGCTTCCGGCACTGGTCTTCGGAACCTGACCTTCATCCCTCCCCTGAATCTCACGCATCAACGCTGATACGAGAAAGGAACAACTATGAAACGGACTGCTCTTCGATGGGTGGCCGCGGTCTGCGTACCGTTGCTAGCTCTGACTGCCTGCACCCGAGGCGGTGGAGCCGGAACGACGACCACTGACCCGGGTGGGACTGCCGCCGGGGCGGCCGACTGCGCCCCAGCGAAGCTGGTTCTCGGCCATGCCGGCAGCGACACCGACCCCCGGCAGAACGCAGCTGAGTCGCTCGCGGAGAAGCTCTCCGCTGCCACTGACGGCAACCTCACCGCCGAAGTCCACGGCAACTCAACCCTCGGTACCTGGGAAGAGATGGTCGAAGGGCTCCAACTCGGCACCACCGACATCGTGATCGAGTCCCTGCTCTCGCTGGAGTCCTACAGCAACCTGGCCAGCATTGAGACCGCGCCGTTCCTCTATGACAGCCCCGAGCAGTTTGCGGCGGTGTGGGATGGTGCCCTGGGTGATGAAATCAAGGGCGCTATCACCGAGGCCACCGGGTACGCCATTCTGGGGAACATGTACCGCGGACCGCGGGAGCTGACCACCAAGACCCCGGTGACCCAGCTCAGTGACCTGCAGGGCCAGACCATCCGGACACCCTCGGCCCAGACCATGGTGGAAACCTGGCAGGCCCTCGGTGCTCGTGCCGAAGCGCTCCCCTGGTCGGAGGTGTACTCCGCGCTGGAACAGGGGGTTATCGATGGGCAGGAGAACCCGCTCGACGTCGCCGTCTTCAACGACATCTACGAGGTCGCACCCGAACTCACCCAGACCTCGCACATGTACGCCAACTACCACTTCCTGATGTGGAACGACTCCCTTAACGGCCTGTGCTCTGAGTATCAGGAGGTCGTTCGGACTGCGGCCGCGGAGGTGGGGGCTGACTACACCGCCACCACAGCGGCTAACCAGGAGACCTACCGCACCGAACTCGAGAGCAAGGGGATGACCTTCCATGAGCTCACCGACCGGGAGGCTTGGGTGGAAGCGACCCAGCCGGTGATCGAGACCCTGCCGGAACAGGTGCAAGCCTGGGTTGAGCACGTGCGTGGGATGAGTTAGCTGTGGCGCAGGCACAGACTCGACCCAGCCAGCTGGCCGGCAGCGCTGTCGTGGGGCTGGGGGCCATGGGCCTGCCGATGGGGATCCGGCTGCTTGCGGCCGGACCCGTCCGCGGGATCGACCTCTCGGAAGCTCGTGGTGCACTGGCCCGGGATGCCGGCATCGAACCTACCCGGGAGCTGGCCGGGGTCAGTGGTGCCGAGCTGGTGCTGGTGATGGTGGCTCGCCCCGCCGATCTGGAGGCCGTCGCCACGGGGGCGTTGCCACACATAACGCCCGGGCAGACCTGGGTGCTCAGCGGTACCTACGGTGTGGACCCAACGATCCGGGTGGCCGAAGTTCTCACCGCGGCTGGAGCCCAGGTGATCGACGCTCCGGTGACCGGCGGGGTGGCTGGTGCTGAACACGGTGGCCTGCTGCTCTTCGGTAGCGGCGACGAGGCGACCCTCGCCGGAGCCCGGGAGCGGTTGGGCCTGTTGGGTGAGGTACACCATGTTGGCCCCGCGATCGGCGATGGCCAGCGGCTGAAAGCCATCAACCAGTTGCTGTGTACGGTCCATCTGGCTGCGGCCGGGGAGGCGCTCAATCTGGCTCGCAGTGCTGGGCTGGACCTCGATGCTGCGGTCAGCATCCTGGGGGCAGGCGCCGCCGCCTCGTGGATGTTCCGTGACCGCGGTCCGCTCATGGTGCAGGGCACTCCCGAGGTTCGCTCCGCGATTGATGTGTTCGTCAAGGATGCGGATATCGCCGCCGGTCTCGCCCACCAGGTGGCTGCGCCGGTGCCGGTGCTGGCGGCGGCCCGGCAGCAATTCCTCGCTGCCGCCGATGCTGGGCTGGGGTCGGCGGACGACTCCACCATCTACAGCCTCTACGGCTTCCAAACTCCGACGATTCGCCTCGATTCACCCACCGACGACCTCACGAAAGGCTGACATGAACCTGTATGCCCACCTGCGCGCGCGTGCCGCGAGCGGACGCCTGATCCGGGTCGGCCTGATCGGGGCCGGACGCTTCGGCACGATGTACCTGGCGCAGGCCCGCGCGATCCCCGGCGTGCAGGTGGTGGGCATCGCCGACATCAATCGACCTCGCGCCGAGGCCGCCCTCGACCGGGTTGGCTGGCCAGCGGAGGCGCGCTCGGACGATGTCGCCCAGGCCCTGGCCAGCGGGGGTACTGCGGTCACCACTGCGGCCGCCGACCTGCTAGAAGCCGATCTGGACATCATTGTCGAGGCCACCGGCAACCCGCTGGTCGGCACCAAACACGCGCTGCGGGCCTTGGAGACCGGCAAGCATGTGGCCATGGTGACGGTCGAGGCCGATGCTTTGGTCGGCCCAGTGCTGGCCGAGCGCGCCCGCCAGGCCGGCCTGGTGTACTCACTGGTCTCTGGCGACCAGCCGGCGCTGATCTGGGAGCTGGTCGACTGGGCCCGAGCGAACGGGTTCACGGTCGCGTGCGCGGGCAAGGGTGCGAAGTACCTCCCGCACTATCACCAGATGAACCCCGACACTGTGTGGGAGCACTGGGAGTTTTCCGAGGAGCTGACGTCGTCGGGGCAGCTCAATCCGCACATGCACACCTCTTTCCGAGACGGCACGAAGGCAGCCATTGAGATGGCAGCCGTGGCCAATGCGGCCGGGCTGGTGCCCGGGGACGAAGGGCTCACTTTCACACCAGGAAACGTGGAAGAGATAGCGACGGTGTGCCGCCCGGCGGCCGTCGGCGGGGTGCTCGCGAATCGGCCGACGGTGGAGGTGATGTCCTCGGTCACCCGGGATGGGGAGTGGATTCCGTTCAACACCCAAGAGGGGGTCTTCGTCGTGGTTGAGGCCACCAATGACTATGTGGCCGAGTGCTTTGGTGAGTATCCCTGGCATCCCGACCCCACCGGGCGGTATGTGGCGCTGTACCGGCCCTACCACTACGTAGGGCTGGAGCTGAACACCACCATCGCGCACGCCTGCCTCCATGGGGCGGCGACCGGTACCGCCGTCGGATTCACCGCCGATGTCGTCGCCTGCGCCAAACAGGATCTGAAGGCGGGCGACCGGCTCGATGGGGAAGGTGGCTATACCGTCTGGGGCAAGCTGCAGCCAGCACAGGCGTCGGTTGCGGCCCGGGCGCTGCCGGTGGCCTTGGCCCACGCAGTGCCGTTGCTGCGTGACGTGGCCCAGGGCCAGATTGTCTCCTATGACGACGTTGACCTGGCCTCCATCGACCCGGTGATCGTGGGACTGCGTCGCGAATTGGAGGCCATGGCTGCCGCTGACGGGAGTTGATCTGATGCCGAATCCTGCGCCGGTTGGTTTTCTGGGTCTGGGGCCGATGGGCCTGCCGATGGCGCATGCGCTGGCCGATGCCGGCTTCCGGGTGGTTGCGTGGAATCGGACGGCATCAAAGCTGGACGATCTGGTGGCCCGGGCTGGTGATGCGGTGCTGGTTGCCGCGAACCCGGCCGAGGTTGCCCGGAGCGCCCGCACCGTGGTCGCGATGCTGCCGGACTTGCCGCAGGTGCTCGAAAAGCTCGGGGGTGCTCACGGGTTGCGGGCGGGATGGTCTGCACCCGCCGCCGGAAGCGCCGATCAGGATCCGCCCCTACTCATGATCATGTCAACGGTGAGCCCGGTGGCCGTGGCCGAGGCAGCCGCAGAGCTCAGCCAGGATGGAATCCAGATCGTCGATGCGCCGGTATCTGGGGGGATTCTCGGAGCCGAAGAGCGACGGCTATCGATCATGGTCGGCGGTAGCGACGCTGCTGTCGCAAGGGTCTGGCCGCTGTTAACGGTGATGGGGCGGACCATCGAGCATTTGGGCCCGGTGGGTGCGGGTGCGCTGACGAAGGCCTGCAATCAGGTGGTGGTGGCCGGCTCGCTCGTGGCCATCGCCGAAGCCGTGAGCCTGGCCCGGGCGGGGGGACTGGATCTGGCGCCAGTGCTGCGGCTCTTGCGCAGCGGACTGGCTGGTTCTGAATTGTTGAACCAGAAGAGCGATCGCTTCCTGACCGGGGACTTCGCCGGCGGTGGCAGTGCCAAGAACCAGCTGAAGGACCTGAACTTTGTGCTCACTGCCGGGGACAGGCTGGGAATCGCGCAGCCACTGACCGAGGTAACCCGGGCCTTGTTCACGCGCCTGGTCGAACAAGGGGACGGTGATCTTGATCACAGCGCCATCATTCGGATGCTTGATGGGCCGTGTATGCCGGATGCATAGCCGCAGATTCACAGAGGTGACTGTGCACCAATGTCCCTGGGGTGCTGATGTGCGCACGGGTCGTCTCTTTCGGGCCTGCTTTCGAGGGGATCCGTCGAGGCGTTCGTGGTGCTGCTTGGAATTTCCGGCGCTGGGGTGCCCCCAATCAGGTGATGCGGTCGAGATAGGCCCGCCAGGAGCCGTGGGCGGTGATGTCACCTTCCGGGTCGACCGCTATCGGTTCGACGAGGAACCCGGAGACCTCGCGGCCGTCTCCGAGCCCGACGGTGCCGATGCTCATCGGGGCGGGGAGCCCGGCAACGAAACTGCCGAATCCAGCTGCGGGGAGCCGCCACAGCTCACCGGAGATGCTGCTGCCGCCGGTCTCAACCCGGACCAGGCCCGGTTTGGGAGGTGTGGTGGGCAGCGCGTACAGCCGGTACTCCGGCGCCGTGGTCACCGATCCGACCAAGCTGCCACCCGCTGAAATGAGCTGGTGATTGAGCGGTTGTCCACTCATATGTGCGCCGAAGACGGCCAGCTCAAGCTCCGGGGACCGGAACCTGTGGGCTAGGTCGGCCAACCGGGCGTCCGACCCAGTGGGGGCGGTGAGCATCACGCCGAACGGTAACCCGTTGGCCGTCCCGGCCGGCAGCGCGACTGAGGCACAGTCCAGCAGATTGCAGAAGTTCGTGTAGCGGCCCAGCTTGGCATTGGCGAGGACCGGGTCGGCGGCGACCGCAGCCAGTGTGGGATGCCCGGTGGTCGTCGGGGTCAGCAAGGCATCGATGCCGTCCAGGACACGACGCGCCTCCCGCCAGAGGCCATCCCGGCGCTCCCCATCGGCGAACAGCTGCCAGGCTGCGGGGTCGGCCCCGGCCAGGATGATGCCAGCCACTGTCGGATCCAGATCCTGGCCGATGAGCTCCCGGTGGGCTTCGATGTGAGCGCCGACTGCGGTGTAGCGCTCGGCGACGAAGGCCCCGTCGTAGAGCAGGGTGGCGGCTTCCAGTAGCGGCTTGATGTCGACCTCGATGATCTCCGCACCCCGCTGGCGCCACTGTTCCACGGCGCTGGCGAAGGCCTCCGTCCAGCCGGGATCCAGCCGGGTCAACTGGTCGGCCGTAGGGACGCCTATCCGGGGCGTGAGGTGCCGCGAGGCCCGCTCCGGGACGGGGTGCGCCAGCGGATCTGTAGGATCGGGGCCGCTCATCACCGCCAGTACCTGGGAGGCCAGGCTGAGATCGCGGGCGAAAACTGTGACGCAATCCAGGCTGCGACAGGCCGGGACCACCCCACGGGTCGGTACCAGCCCGATGCTCGGTTTGAGGCCGATGATGCCGTTGAGCGCGGCGGGTACCCGACCCGACCCGGCGGTGTCGGTGCCCAGGGCGAAGTCCACCAGGCCCAGGGCCACCACGACCGCTGATCCCGACGAGGAGCCGCCGGAGATTCGTTCCGGATCCCAGCTGTTCCGCACCGCCCCGTACGGTGATCGGGTGCCAACCAGTCCGGTCGCGAACTGGTCGAGGTTGGTCTTGCCGACAACTATCGCCCCGGCCGCCCGCAGCCGCTCAACGGCCAGTGCATCCGCCTCGGGGGTGTAGCTGAAGCTGGCGGATGCCGCCGTGGTGGGTAACTCCGCCACGTCAATATTGTCCTTCACGGCGCACAGCAGCCCGGCCAAAGGCAATCCCGCCGCGGGCAACCCCGCGGCCGTCAGCTCACGGCTGGCGAACTGCGCGTCAATGCGGGCGGCCTCGGCGCGCAGTTCCTCAGGATCGCGCAGCGTGATCCAGACTTCGGGTCGGTCCACCTGCTCCAGGCGATCCAGGAACAGTGCCACGGCGTCAGCTGCGGTCATGGGGTCCTCTCTTGGGTGGGGTGCGGCCGGAGGTGAGACGGATTCGCCCCCGGCTGCGAGTAGGTTCGGGATGCGCTGATCAATCATGCCCTGGCTGTGGCGCACTGGATCGGCACGTCCTCGCGCAGAGCAGCATTGTCAGGCCTCGACCAGAGCGTAGACTTCACGGCCATCATCGAGGGTGACTGGGGTGCGCCGGGTACCGGCTGGAACCCCTTCGAGCAGCTGCACCAGCACATCGGAGGTGACTGCGTACAGTTCGCCATCGACCTGGGCTGGGTCAGCACTCGCCGCCAGCCCGGGTCGTTCGGCCGAGCCCGCATATCCAGAAGCCCGCACAGTTTCGAGGACCTCGCCGCCAGCCATCAACTCATGGTCGGCACCTCCAGGCAGCAGCGAGCCGCTCACGAACAGCAGACCACCATCTACCTCAGGCGGGGTTCCGGACTGCTGCTCGGCCCAGGCGAACAGGGCCAGCACTCCGGCGAGCAGCAGGTAACCGACGGTGACCGATTCCAGGCTGGTGGGCCAGTGGATCTCGGGGGCGTTGATGAAGCCGAAGGCGCTCAGCCCGGCCATCACCGCCGCACTCGCCGTGGCCGCGACCAGCCGCCGGTCGATGACGAAACAGGCGATGGCGCCGAGCAGAATCCCCATGAGCACGCCGCCGGATCCCAGCAGTTTGAGGCCCTCATAGAGCACGCCATTGGCGCTCAACACGTCGAGCCCAGCAGCTTCTGGCGAGGATCCGGCCGAGACCAGGGTGTTCTCGATAAGCCCGGCCACCCACTCGGCGATGGAGGGGATCATCGCGAGCACTATCGCTGGTGCATATCTGGTGGGGCTCGAGGAGAAGGCCTGCGCGCCGATCACCATGCCGATGAAGAGCAGGATCGGCACCAGGGCTTGCATCGGGATCACGGCCAGCAGTAGTGCCGTGGTCCCGGTGAAGCAAACCAGCCCGACGACGATTCCTGTTGCCAGTGAGTAGCCGATCCGGCCGCCGACCTTCTTCCAGCCCGGATGGCCGATGTAGACCGCAGGTGGGAACGGCGATCCCAGGAACGAACCGACGATGGCCCCCAGCCCGTCAGCGAGCAGGATCTGCCGCATCGAGAACCTGTCGCCGGCAGCCGCAGCGGATTCGACATTGGTCATGCCCTCGGCGAAGTTGAATACGCCCAGCGGAATCGCCGAGGCCAGCAGCGGCGCGATATCGGCCATTCCGGCGATCACCTCGGTGCCCGGGATCGGTAGGTGGATCGCCATCCCGGCAGCGGCCTCGGCCACCCCCGAGGGGGCCAGGATTCCCGACCAGCCGGCGGCCACAGCGATCCAGGCGACCACCGTGGCGACGATGACCGCGACCAGACCGACCGGCAGGCCGAACGGCATCTTCTGGGTGCCCACCCAGCCGACCAAGATGAAGGCGAAGGACACCAGACCGATCCAGGGCACCTCCCACATCTGTGCCACCGGTCGCATCGAGATGAAGGTGATCGCGATCCCGGCCAGCGCGCCCAGCATCGCCGCCCGCGGAATGTAGCGGCGGATAGCCGGACCGAAGACGGCGCCGATACACACGATCAGGCCGACGATGAATGCCCACGCCAGTCCGGCCCGCCAGGCCTTCAACGCAT
>JBKEBU010000049.1:0-8381 GCA_047973325.1 Propioniciclava sp.
CCCGCACGAACGACCAAGGCAAACGACTCGCCAACCAAGCACTCACCGACGGCGTCGAGATCAGCGAAGACGAAAGGGCGACGATCCGACTCGCTGAGCCCCTCGCCGCCCTCACACCAGAACCGACATCAACCGATGTCAGGTGTTCTAGTACGTCTTCAATTGTGGAGCTAAGGGGATTCGAACCCCTGACCTCTTCCATGCCATGGAAGCGCGCTACCAACTGCGCCATAGCCCCAACGTTCGCTTGGGAACGATGACCGACGATACCCCATAGAAGGACTGCGGCGAAATCGTCAGGCCTCGATCGGCAGGGCCGACATCTGCTCGCCGCCGGAGGTGGTCAGGATCAGCAAGCCGGGGCCCGCAGGCATGTCGATCCGCAGGTACCCTTCGGCGCGCTGACCGGGCTCTAACTGACCCCAACTGAGTGCTGGTTGGGGGGTGGCTCCGCCAGGGGAGTAGATGTTGTCCTCAGCATTGCTGAAGGCCATGAAATCGTAGCTGACCTCTCCTTCGTCTGACTCCACCCACACTTTGAGAAGTACCGAATCCTGTTGCCACTGCTGAGTGCTGATCCCCCAACGGCCGTGGGAAGCAGGATCTCGCGGCATCACGAAAGGTTGCCCGGGGAGTGCGGGGGCTTCGGTCGGAGTAGGGGTGGGTGTCGGTTCGACATCTGATCCAACCCACGGCTGCCACACCAACAGCCCGATCACGATGACCATAGCCAGCGCACCAGCGACCAACGCCCACACGAGGCCGGTGTTGGGTGGCGGAGGTGAGTAGGCGGAAATGTCCAGGGGCCTCCGCTGATACGGATCCGGTGCGGCGTGAGTCACAGCAGGCAGGCTACCCGGAAGCTGTGGATGGGGCAGCAGCCGCTGTGGATGGTGATCGTGCTGGGACGGGAAAGGACTGCCGCGGCCTATTCGTGGTGATATGACGCCCTCGCTAAACAGTAGCCTGACTGCACGTTCGCTCACCGACCTGGTGGAGCTGATTCCCACGCTGCTGGGTTTTCACCCCGCTAACTCGGTGGTCGTCATCGTGGTGGTGGATGACCACGTGGCCGTGACTGCCCGGGTGGATCTGCCCAGCCGAGGGGTCGCCAGAATTGCCGAGCAGCTGCGACCTGTCTGGGATCGCTTTCCACGAGGCCGGTTCGTCGTTGTGATCTGCGCGCCGGTCAGTGAGCGCTCCTGGGCGGCCTGCGACATCCTGGATGCGACTTTGCCTGGCACTGGACGCACGCTGATCATGGCCGATGGCCACCGATGGTTTGCTCATCCTCAGGATCCGGGAGTGCCCTACGAGCATGAGGCTTCGGCCTTCGCTGCCGCCACGGTGATGGCGGGGCACCAGATTCGACATTCACGAGCGGACCTGGTCGCCGAACTGGCGCCGGTGAACAGCGCCGCTGAGGTCTCCCAGGCGCTGGAACAGCTCCGGTCCACTGGAGATCCGCGATCGGCGGTGGTGGCTCGGGCGCTAGCCCTGGTTGCCGCTGCGGATGCCGAACAACCGGTGCTACGGCTGGATCAGGCTGTGGTCCTGCTCGTGGCCAGCCATGATGAGGCCTTCCTCGACGCGGTGATGTTCTCCACGACGCCGAGCAACGCCTCGGCGCGGCGGGACTTGTGGGCCGAAGTCGTCCGCCAATCTGTGCCCGGCTGTACGGGCTTTGCGCTGGCCGCGCTGGCATTGGCAGCGTGGGTGTGTGGCCAGGGAGCGTTGCAGGTGATCTGTCTGGAACAGATGATGGGCCAACCAGGACCCGATGCTTGGTATGAAACCTTGTCTGATGTCAATGCTCGGGCGCTCCCGCCTGCGGAATGGCCAACGCTGCGGGCGGCGCTGTTCAGGTCGGCTTCGGGCGTGAACCCCGGGGGATTGGCTGAGACCGGTGGGCTATCATGACGGCCATGGATTTTCGAGTGAGCCACTCGCCCCTTTTCGGCTAGCCGCGCATCAGCAGGTGTGGCGGCACCCCTGGCTGACCCAGGGGCTTTCTTGTTTTCGAAGATCCCATCGCGACCACGAGGAGAATACCCACCATGGAGCCCGCCCGCAGCTATGACGCTGGCGCAGCGCAGGAGCGCTGGCAGAAGTTTTGGGAGGCCGACGGCACCTTCGTCGCCCGCGAGGAAGATCCTGCTGAGCGGCGCTATGTGCTCGACATGTTTCCCTATCCCTCAGGGGATTTGCACATGGGCCATGCGGAGGCGTTCGTCATGGGGGACATCCCGGCGCGGTATGCCCTCATGCGCGGCTTTAATGTCATGCACCCGATCGGCTGGGACAGCTTCGGTTTGCCCGCTGAGAATGCGGCGATAGCCCGCAACGCCCATCCCGCCGAGTGGACCTACGCCAACATCGCAACCCAGGCGACTTCGTTCAAACGCTACGGCCTCAGCCTCGACTGGAGCCGACGGTTGCACACCTCGGATCCGGAGTACTACCGCTGGACGCAGTGGCTGTTCTTGGAGTTTTTTTCCCGGGGCCTGGCCTACCGCAAGGCCTCGTTCGTCAACTGGTGCCCGTTGGACCAGACGGTTCTCGCCAATGAGCAGGTCGTCCAAGGCGTATGCGAACGCTGCGGTGCGGCCGTCACCAAGCGCCGCCTGACGCAATGGTACTTCCGGATCACCGACTACGCGCAACGGCTTCTCGACGACATGGAAGCCTTGGAGGGGCGCTGGCCGGATCGGGTGCTGGCCATGCAGCGCAACTGGATCGGTCGCTCCGAGGGCGCCTATGTCGACTTCGAGATCGAGGGTCGGCAACAGCCGCTGACGGTCTTCACCACCCGCCCGGACACTCTGTTCGGCGCGACCTTCTTCGTGGTCGCTCCCGACGCGCCACTGGCCGCCGAACTCGTCGATGATGAGCACCGGCAGGCCTTTGAGGAGTATCTGGAGCAGACCAAGGCGATTACCGAGATCGAACGCCAATCCACCGAGCGGCCCAAGACTGGGGTTTTCACCGGCCGGTACGCTATCAACCCGGTCAACGGGGAGCGGCTGCCGATCTGGGCAGCTGACTACGTGCTCAGTGACTACGGCACCGGTGCGATCATGGCTGTCCCTGCTCACGACCAACGCGATCTGGATTTCGCCCGCGCCTACGGCATCACCGTCAGGATGGTCATCGATACCGGCGAACCCGATCCAGCTAGCTCCGGAGTGGCCACCACCGGGGACGGGGTTTATGTGAACTCCGGTGCGCTCGATGGACTGAATGACAAGGTGTCGGGTATCGATCGGATCAATGCTCAGCTTGAAGCCGACGGCACAGGCAAGGCGGCGGTGACCTACCGTCTGCGGGATTGGCTGCTCAGCCGTCAGCGGTTCTGGGGTTGCCCGATTCCTATTGTCCATTGCCCGAGCTGCGGTGAGGTGCCAGTTCCTGCCGATCAGCTGCCGGTCCGGCTCCCGGACCTGCGTGGCACTGATCTGGCCCCCAAGGGCGTCTCACCGCTGGCGTCGGAGGCTGCCCGTGAATGGCGGGAGGTGTCCTGCCCCTCCTGTGGCGATCCGGCCGAGCGTGATACCGACACGATGGACACCTTCGTCGACTCATCGTGGTATTTCTTCAGGTATTGCTCACCGCAGGATGCGGATGCGCCCTTCGACCCCGAGGCCGTCCAGCGCTGGATGCCGGTGGATCAGTACGTCGGCGGGGTGGAGCACGCCATCTTGCACCTGTTGTACAGCCGCTTTTTCACGAAGGTCCTCTACGACGCCGACCTGATCACGTTCACCGAGCCGTTCACTCGGCTGCTGAATCAGGGTCAGGTCATAAATGAAGGCAAGGCGATGAGCAAGTCGTTGGGCAACGGCGTTGACCTGGGTGCCCAGATCGACGAGTTCGGCGTCGATGCTATTCGCACCACCATCGTGTTTGCGGGCCCTCCGGAGGATGACATCGACTGGGCCGACATGTCCCCGGGGTCGACGGCAAAGTTCCTGCAGCGGGCCTTCCGGCTGGCTGCCGACGTGGCCAGCAACCCCGGCACCGCTCCTGCTACGGGCGACGTCAGCTTCCGGCGTACGGTGCACCGCTCCATCGCCGATATCTCCGAAGCGCTCGACTCCTTCCGCTATAACGTCGTGGTCGCTCGGATTATGGAGCTTGTCAATGCGACGCGCAAGGCTATCGATTCCGGGTGTGGCCCCACCGACCCAGCGGTGCGGGAGGCTGCCGAGTTCGTCGCCCAGGCAGTCAGCCTGGTGGCGCCGTACCTGGGCGAGGAAATGTGGGAGACGTTGGGGCACCAGCCATCGATCGCCCGGTCGAGTTGGCCGAGCGCAGATCCGGAGCTGCTGGTGCAAGAGACGGTGACCATGATCGTCCAAGTCCAGGGCAAGGTGCGGGGCAAGCTCGACGTCTCGGCGGGGATTAGCGAAGCGGATGCGGTTGCGGCTGCCCTGGCCGATCCGGGCGTGCAACGCGCTTTGGCCGGACGGGAGATTGCCAAGACCATCGTGCGTCTGCCCCGCATGGTGAGCTTGGTCCCGCAGGGGTAACCCTGGCGGGAGCTGGCTACCTCACCGCGATATCGACCACGATCCCGCGGTGGTCGGATCCCGTGACCGGAAAGGTCGCATACCGGTATGCCATGAGCCGCTCATTGATAAGGGCATGATCGATGGCGATCAGCGCGGGGAGGCCTGGCGCTGGGCGATAGGTGGGCGCCCAGCCGTGCCCTGCCTGGCTGGCGGCGCTGCTGACCCCGGCGTCGGTGATGATCCGATAGGCGAGGTTCTCCGGAGTTGCGTTGAGGTCCCCGATTATGAGCAGGGGTTCGTCGGTGTGCCGCTCGACGGCGTCGGCAAGCAGGTGTGCCTCGTCTACCCAGCGCTTCGTGCCCCCGAGCATGTTGGTGGTGTGTGCAACTAGGACGGTGACCGGCACGTCGGCGCGGGTGGTGGTGCGGAGTAGATATTGCTCGTGGGTGGTGTCGAGGCTCTCCATCAAGGTGAGCGGCCGCTTGGAAGCGATATAGGTGGCGGATGAATCCTCATAGCCGATGTTGCTGTATCCCGGCGCCAACCGTCCCTCGCGATAGGGGTAGTCATCCAAGACCTCAGCGAGCTCTGCCGATTCAGCCAATGGCTGGCTCGCCTCTTGCAGGACGATGATGTCGGCCCGAGTCTCGGCCAGTCCAGCCGCGATGGAGGCGGGATCGGCCTTCCCGTAGAGGGTATTGACCGATGCAATGCGCAGGCCGGGCGCGGTCCCTTGCGGGGCTGTGCCGGGAAGGTAGCCCTGCACCCAGAGCAGTTGTACGCAGAGTGCTGCTATCGGAATAAGGCCGAGCAATCGCCAGGCGCGCTGGGCGCTGATCGCGATCAGGATCAGCGTGAGCAGCCAGAGCACCATCCCATAGGGCACCAGAGCACCTGCCATTGCCAGTAACGGGTTGATTGCCTGCGTCTGCGGAAACACGTACGTCACCATCAGCAAGGCAGCACATCCGCCGACTATCAGCGCGAGGACCCAGAGTGCGGCACGGAGGAAGTCTGGCACCTGGGCAGCCTACGGGGTGGCTGCTCTTGACCATAGTTGAACTGTGCCCCCACTCCTATCCACAAGGAAGAACGGGCTGATAGATCTCTCCAGAACGGGCTGAATCTGGGTTACATGATGGGACACGGTAGAACCGAAATGGTGATGAGCGACGTGGTCAGGCGGCGGCTATCGGCGTTGGCCCAGCACCGGGTTAGCGACGAGGGCGGCGACCTGGCGTCGGCGGGCAGCCCTCAGCCCCGATCCGAGTCCGCCGACCACCCAACGCAGGAGCCCGCTCCGCGGCACGTCCGAGCCGCCACCGAGGTTGTGCCTGAGGGGCGCCAGTGGCCGCAGCTGGGAAAATTCGGCCGAGCGCATGCCGCTGCTGTGGCGTTGCTGGCGCTTCTGGGGATGGGGTGGGCGGGTTGGAGCGTATTCGCCACCCGGGTGACCCCAGTCGTGGCGGCGACGCCGGTGCCGATCGCTACCGCTGAGTCGTCAACGCCCACACCGACACCCGAGCCGTCCCCCCAGGTGCGGGTGCATGTCGTCGGGGCCGTGGAAGCCCCCGGGGTGGTCGGGATTGTTTCCGGATCGCGGGTGGAGGATGCCCTGGCTGCGGCTGGTGGCCTGAAATCGAATGCTCGTCCTGGACAACTGAATCTAGCCGCCCCGGTTCCCGATGGGGCGCAGATTCTCGTGGGCGATACCGATGACCCCGGTGGGGAACTGCGGCTTCCTCTGGGCGGGCAGGCGCCCGGAGGTGCCCTCCGGGTCAATCTGAACTCGGCGAGTCCGGGCGAGCTGGAGACCCTTCCCGGTATCGGGCCGGTTACCGCGGCGGCGATCGTGGCTTGGCGTGCCGAGAATGGCGATTTCACCAGTGTCGATCAGCTTGAGGAGGTACCTGGGATCGGGGCTGCCACGCGGGCTCGGATCGCCCCTGTGATTGACCTCTGACCTGCCGGTGGACCGGTGGACTCGAACCAGTCAGCCCACCGATGACCTGGGGCGGCTGGCTCGGTGAATGGTCTGCTGGTTGCTGGAGACCTGGGCCTTCGTTGAAACCTGACAGACTAGGCGCATGCGTCGCCCAGGCCTGGCTCCCACCGCCATGGTGGTCATGTCCCTGCTTTTCGCGCTGTGGTCGTGGCTGACCTTCTCCACCGGCCTGTTTGCGAGCTTCGATGCCACCTCACTCGCCCAGACTGTGGGCCCGATGTCGGCCTGGGGACAGATTCTGGCGGGCATCGCCCTGATCACCACCCCAGCGGTGCTTTCCTTGGGTTTGGCGGCTGCTACCTTCTGGGCTGGGCGCCGCCGCCTCAACCATCTGGCGTGGGCCATGGGTCTAGCCATTCCTTTGGTCTGGGGTGGGTCCTATCTCATGAAACTTGTCTTCCATCGGCAGCGCCCGCCGACTGCTCTGCCCCTGATCACTTCCGAGGGATTCAGCTACCCCTCTGGCCACATGATGGCGATTACTGCGGTTGCGGTGCTGGCAGTTTCGGCGTTCGTTCATACCCGGCAGCGGACCAGCATGGTGATTCTCGTCAGCGTGGTAGCTGCGGCCGCGTGGATCCTGGTCGGTTACAACCGCTGGGCGCTGCGGGCCCATTGGTTCACCGATGTTATCGGCGGCACCCTGCTCGGTGCTGCGTTGGCTGCGCTGGCTCTCACCGTGGCTGGTGTCCGGGTGGAGCCACTACCGAGTTCGCCGTCCTCCGCGCTCGGCGCGAACGAGCATCGACGCCGGGTGGCCTTGATAATCAACCCCACTCGGATCCCGGATCCCGCGGTCTTCAGGCGCCAGGTGGCCAGTGCCTGTGCCCAACGCGGCTGGGCGCCGCCGGTGTGGCTGGAGACCGAGGTCGATGACCCGGGCCGGGCGGCGGCTCGCCGGGCTCAACGGCGACGGGTCGATCTGGTGATCGCCGCCGGTGGTGACGGTACCGTTCGTGCTGTCTGCGGATCGATGGCTGGAACCGAGATCCCGGTCGCGATTCTCCCGGTAGGGACTGCCAACCTGTTGGCCCGTAATCTGGGCATCCCACTCGACCTTTCTGATGCTCTTGAGGTGGCCTTCGACGGCGAACCCCGCCCGATAGATCTGGTGCAGATCCGTGCTGACGATCATGCGCCGCAACCGTCGGTGGTCATGGCGGGGATGGGCGCGGATGCGGCTCTGATGCAGAGTACGAATGAGGACCTCAAGAAGATGGTTGGCACCGCCGCCTATGTCGTCGCGGTCCCGTCGGGGATAAATCAGAAGCCTTTCGCAGCGACTATCGCGATCGATGACCGCGAGCCCGAACCGCGGATTCCGCGGCTGGTCCTGGTGGCGAACGTCGGCCGGATCCCCGGCGTGGATCTCAGCCCGGGGGCTCTCCCCGACGATGGCCTGTTCGACGTTGCGCTGGCCTCACCCAAGCACCGGGGCGGCTGGGCAGCCATCACCACCAGCGTTCTAGCGCGCAGCACCGACAGCCCATCGGTGGAACGCACCCGGGCGAAACGGATAGTCATAGACACCGAGGAGCCGATTCCCTACCAGATAGACGGCGACGCCGTCGGCACGTGCCAACGCTTCGATGCTGCCCTGCTCCCGCTCGCCATCCGGATTATCGTGCCGTCGCGCTAAGCCTGGATCGGTGGAAGGTCGGCGCGGCGAGCGGCACCAGGCGGGTGGGATGGCAAGGCGATCCTCGCGAAGCGCTACCGGGCGTCGCGTGAGCGGGGTCGGCGCAGTCAGCGGGCCCGAATGGGGTCGCGCGGCAGACGAGATTCTACGGATCCAGGCTAAGGATGCGCTGATCAATCATGCCCTGGCTGCGGTGCACCGGATCGGGCGACCCGCTTCCCCCAGA
>JBKEBU010000064.1:0-54004 GCA_047973325.1 Propioniciclava sp.
GGCTGCGGACGCTCACACGCCACCAACACCAACACCAACGCCGCCGCCACACCCACACGCGGGAACCGAACAACCATGGACACTCCTGGGGGACAAGGGCAACCACCCCCCACCCTGCCACGCCCCAACCCACCCACAGCAGTTATCCACAGGACAATTTCGTCGGACATCCCGAAGCTACCCGCTGCCCCCGCCCCCACCACCGCCGCCGCCCCCGGCGAAGCCGCCGCCGGAGGATCCACCCCCGCCGGAGGACCTGCGACCAGACCGGCTGCTGCTGCGGCCACCGTCGGAGCCGGATGACATCGAGTTGAGTGTGTTGCTGATGCCCTTGCCCCAGTCGCCCAGAACCGAACCGATCGTCGCCTCGCTCGAATTGTCGATATAGGTGGAGTGATACGACGACGACGAGTAGGTATCGACGGCGGCCATCCGGGCTATCGGCGCGAAGTCACCCTCGGGAAGCCAGGTCAACTGGGGCAGCAGTTCGGTTCCCACGGCACGTTGCCAGGAATGCTCTAGGCCCAGCGCGACCGCATAGGGCAGGAGTTTCTCGAAAATCGGAATCATCTGCTCAGGTCCTCGTCGTTCGCTGGTGTCCTCGCCCTGGACCATCTGCATCCGGTCGACCTCGGAGGCTTCCAGGAACATCCGCAGCCCGTTGAGATAGCGATAGGCCGCCTCCCCGCGGCTGCCCAGGGAGTACCAGCGCATCAGCAGTCCATACAGCACCGCCAGCGACAGCCCGGTTACTCCGAGGGGGACGACGATCCACCAGAACGGCAGCGCCGCCAGGATCCCGATCGCAACACTGCCGCCGGGAAGCAGGACACTGGCGAACAGCAGCTGCTGGGACCGGTAACCCACATCCGGCAGCCACATCAGACCGTCCCGCTGCGCCAGGACCCGCAACTCAGCGACCTCCCGCCGGGACAGCCCGGCGAGCTGTCTCTGCACGTCCTCCTCCCCGGTACGGCGCGGGAACACCGTCCGCAAGGCCCGACGGGATGCTGCCGACCATTCCTCGGGCCAATCCATCACCGTCGCTGTCAGCGGTGCACCGGCGGACCCGCCGCCGCGGAGCTCAACCCAGCCTTCGGAAGCGGCCCGGAGCAGTTCAGCGGTGAGGCCACGACCGGGCGCACCGATGAGCGATGCGGCCAACATCGGGGGCAGATCCTCGCGAGGGGTGAACTGCACCACGCCCGGGTCGTACCCCATCCAGCGTCGTCGCCGGGTGGCCGCACGCACAGCCAGAATGAGGGCGAGCACCGCAGTGAGGAGGGCACCGCCCACACCGACTAACAGCGCCTGCACAGCAGGCGTGCTCAGCCCTTCGGTGGCTACCGTGCCGGGTAGGAAGCCGACCGCGAACGTCTGGGTCTGCTGCGCACCGACCGGGACCGCCTCGGTGGTGAAGCGGACCGCTTCACCGGCGTCGGTCCGGGTGATCGTGCAGGTGTCGGTGCCACCGTACCCACCGGCATAGCAGGCTGCAGATCCGGTGAGTGACCCGGCCAGGTCTGCGGGCACCGTCAGCGTCGCCTGCACCCGCCCGAATGATTCAGCCCATCCGGTCCCGTTCACATCCCAGTACAGTTCCTGGCCGCCGCCGAAGTTCTGGATGACACCGTCGTAGACGTAGCTGATCCGATAGCTCACGGTGCCCTTCACGCTGCGGTTGGCGCTGCCGATACGCACCCGGGTCGATGTCCATCCCGGCGTGATCAGGGTTCGGGCGTCCTCAGTGCCCTGGGTGACAGTCAGCGAATGCAGCGACGTACTGCGCCCCCGGTAACTGGTGGGCAGCACCCGGTAGATGCCGTGGTTCTCCCGGCCGGAGAAGGTGACTGTGATCTTCTCCGTGACGACCATCCGCGACTGGCCGGAGGCAGTTCGTTCGAGCCGGTAGTCGGCTGAGAAGCTGTTCATCCGTACCGTGGCGTCATCGCCACCCTGGCCGATGCTCAGAAATATCCCGGTGATGGCCCACGAGACCAGGGCGACCACGAGCACGCCGATGAACAGCCGCAGGGCTCGGGACGGTGCGAACCAACTCAATGATGCCTCCGGGGGGCGTAGGAGCAGAATCGTGGTGTCGAATGTACCCAGGCGAGTAGGAGACCCCTGATCATCCGGCGCCGTCTGGCGGTCCGCTCATCAGCCGGCCAGATCTGAGGCAAGCAACCAGCAGCCAACCCGCATCAGGCCGGGAGACCGGAGTTCCTGCCGCCCCAGCGCCTCGACCCTTGCCGGACACCGATCCCGGCACCGCCGGTGTCGCTGGGTTGGTCACCGCTCGATGAGGCCCCACAGATAGGCGTCATGCAGGGCCTCCCAGGAGGCTTCCACCACATTGGTGCCGACACCCACTGTCGTCCAGCTGCGTTCCCCATCGGTGGTGTCGATAAGCACGCGGACGATGGCATCGGTGCCATGGCCGGTTTCAATAATCCGGACCACATAGTCGGTGAGTTCAAAGCCCTCGACCGTGGGATAGTTGGCCTGCAGTGCCGACCGTAGGGCCTTATCCAGGGCGTTCAGGGGGCCGAATCCCTCACCCACCCGCCACCGAGTGCGTTCCCCGACCTTGACCTTGACCGTTGCCTCGGAATCGCCTTCGTCGGTCATCTCACCAGACGTCAACGCCCGCCAACGCACCACCTCGAAGGCCGGATCCAATGCGCCAGTCTCCTCGCGCAGCAGCAACTCAAAGGACGCATCCGCAGATTCAAAGGAATACCCCTCGAGCTCCCGCTGCTTCACCCGCTCGGTGATCTGAGCTGCGACATCCCGATCTGACAGATCGAAGCCGAGTTCTTCACCCTTGATCTGGATATTTGCCCGCCCGGCCATATCCGAGACCAGCATCCGCATGTCGTTGCCGACCAGGGTGGGTTCGGTGTGCTGATAGAGATTCGCGTCCACCTTGATCGCGGAAGCATGCAGCCCAGCCTTGTGTGCAAAGGCCGAGTGCCCAACATAGGGCTGTCGCGCGTTGGGGCTCACATGGGTCACCCCGGCGATGGCGTGCGAGATCGACGTCGACCGGGTCAGCCGGTCCCCCGGGAGCACATCCCAGTCGTACTTGAGCTGCAGGTTCGCCACCACGGTAATCAGATCCGCATTTCCGGTGCGTTCACCATGCCCGTTGATAGTTCCCTGAACGTGCATGGCCCCGGCCTCGACCGCCGCCAGCGTGTTGGCGACCGCACAACCGGTGTCGTTGTGAGCGTGGATACCGAGATCAACGCCGATATCGCTGGCGGCACTGACCACCTCCCCCATCCACGAGGGCAGCATCCCGCCGTTGGTGTCACACAACACCACAACATCGGCCCCGGCTTCAGCCGCAGTCCGAACCACCTCCAGGGCGTAACCCGGATTGGTGCGGTAGCCATCGAAGTAGTGCTCCGCATCGACAAAGACGCGCCGGCCCTCACCCGTGAGGAACTGGACGGTGTCCTGGATCATGGCCAAATTCTCGGCCAGCTCGGTACGCAGCGCACGCAGGACATGGCCCTCATGGCTCTTGGCAACCAGGCAGACATGCGACGTCTGCGCGTCGAGCAGCGCCCGGGTGAGCGGATCATCGGCAGCTTTCGTCCCGACCCGCCGAGTGGCCCCAAAGGCGACCAAGGTGGAGTTCTGCAGGGTTAGTTCCTGGGCCGCCGCAGCGAAGAAGGCGGTGTCGTTCGGGTTGGCGCCCGGCCAGCCGCCTTCAATGAAGGTCACGCCCAAGTCGTCGAGGTGAGTGGCAATCTTCAGCTTGTCCGAAACCGTCAGGCGCAGGCCCTCTTGCTGGGCTCCGTCCCGGAGTGTGGTGTCGTAAACATGGAACACATCGGGAGCGACCGGGAGAGTCGGCATCGGGGTTCCCCTCCTTCGCTTGGGACACATCCGTAGGTCAACCATCAAGTGTGCCGTTATCCACAATTCGGCTGATCAAGTCTCGTCCGACGAGACGGTCCCGGTGTCGGTAGCCCGGCATCCCGTGCTAGAACGGACCCATGGCTGAGATTCTGTTCAAAGGCAACCCCGTCAACACGGTCGGAGAGCTCCCCGGGGTGGGCACCACCGCACCACCATTTTCCGTCACCACAGCAGAGTTGGCAGAGGTAACCCTCGCGGAGTACGCAGGCCGCCAAGTGATCTTGAACATCTTTCCCAGCGTGGATACCGGCGTGTGCGCCATGAGCGTGCGTCGCTTCAATGAGCTCGCCGCCACCCTCCCTGACGCCAGCGTGCTGTGCATATCGGCAGACCTTCCCTTCGCCTTGGGGAGATTCTGCGGCGCTGAAGGGATCGAGAATGTGGTGACTGCCTCCACCTTCCGGTCCGCCTTCCCCGAGGAATACGGCACCCGGATGAGCGATGGGCCGCTCGCCGGCCTCAACGCCCGCTCGGTGGTGGTGATAGCTGCTGACGGCACCGTGCGCTACACCGAGTTGGTCCCTGAGACCACGCAGGAGCCCGACTACGATGCGGCCATTGCCATTGCCGCAGCGCGCTGACACTCCTCGGCGAGGCGGCCGCTCGACCCCGGATCGGCCTGGCTATGCTGCCCAGGACGAAAGGGGTGCCGCATGACCGACTTGGCTGACCGGATCAGCCGGGGGGCTGTGGCCGCCCTCGATCTGGCCCCGTTCGATGACAGGTTCACCAAGCTGTCCCGGCTCGTACTCACCGGTGGTGCCTCCCGTTTCATCGCAGCGGTGAACCCGGACGAGCCACTGGACTATCTGGTTCCAGTCGGGCTTCCACATGAGCGGATCGAGTACGGGGCACTCACGGTTCAGCGCTCTCAGTTGGGGCTGGTCTGGCGCGACGCCGCCGCGCAGGATCACACGCGGGTCGTGCAGTTGGATCCGGCGAATCCGGCCCGCTATTCCACCCTGGAGTTGGGCGGAGAGTCGTGGACTAGGTTCGATCTGACGTCTGGCGAGGACGCTTTCGCGTTTCTAGTACCACCGGTCTCCTCGCCGAAACTCACGCGCACCTTGGTCACGGTGCTCCAGGCGACTCCTGAGTCGACGGAAGCACCGCCGCCGCCCGCAGCCAGCCCAGCACCCACGCCGCGCCCAGATCCCGGCTCACCAGCCGCACCCCCGATGCCCCTCTTCCGGGACGAAGCTCCCACCGCGGCCCCGCCGGCGAGTCCGGCACCAGCTACGCAGCCCCCAGAACCGGTCCCGGCCAGCCCAGCGCCCAAAGTTCAGGTGAGTCCGCCCCCACCATCGAGCCCGACATCACTGCCGGCAGAGACAGTCCCTACTCCGGAGCCGTCACTCACCCTGCGAGGTTTCTTCATCGGCCTCCTGGCCAGCCTTGCCGTGGGTGCCGTCGTCATCATCGTGACGCTGCTTATCTGATCGCCGACGGCGGCGCAACAGCGCCCACGCCGCTGTCAGACCGGCCGCCGCACCCACAACCCCAGCCGGCGCCCAATCTGGCACCGCCACCCCCGGGCCTGCTGGCGAGTCTGGGCGTACCGGCGCGGTAACTGTTGACGCCGGGGGGATCGACACGGCTGCAGGGGACGGTGGCCTCGGTGACCGGGTTGGCGTCGGCGAAGCGGTGGGCGTCGGCGAGGGCACCAGCAGTTCCCGGGCCCGCGGCACCAGCTGGGAACGTATCAGTGGATACAGCGCATCCCCCGGACAGGCGGTCACCGACATGTCCCGATGCCCGGCCACAGTTGCGGTGGTGACCTGCTTACCCTTCGCCCAGCGGCTCGAACCCCGGGAGATGAAGGTCACTTCCGCCGCCAGGTCAAGCCCATCCCGAACCGACAGCCAGGCCAGCAAGCGCGCCATCGCGTCCAGGGCGGCCTTGCTGGGCGCCTGGTCGCTGAAGTCCCCCAGGAAACAGCACAACTGCGCGTACCCCTGCGACCCGCCGGTAGCATCTGCCCGCACTGGAGAAGCGATACTCCCCTGGCGGCCCTCCCAGACTGTTCCAAACCGGTCCACAAAGAAGTTGTAGGCGACATCGGCCCAGCCCCGCTCCTCACTGGTGTGGAAGCCGAACACCGTACGCAGCTGTCTGGGAACCTCGTCGGAGTCATAGTCATTGGTCGTCGCCGTGTGATGGATCAACAGGAACCGCACCTCAGACTCGGCCCAGAGGTCACCTTGTGGCTTCAGCCCTTCGGCCCAGGCCGAGCGGGGGCGGATCTCGGGCGCATCGGGGACCGGCGCCCCAAGAACGGGGGTCCCCCACAGCGGCACCGTCACCGTGCCGACCATCAGCGTCCGCCGGGCCAGCAGTGTCGGTCCGGCACCGGCCCTACCGGCGAAGGGCCGCTCAGAGTTCGCGGGGGTAACAGTCATTTCCCAGAGGGATCCCCAAGGCT
This sequence comes from Propioniciclava sp., assembly GCA_047973325.1. Classification (GTDB taxonomy): domain Bacteria; phylum Actinomycetota; class Actinomycetes; order Propionibacteriales; family Propionibacteriaceae; genus Propioniciclava. Next base: position 6,356 of record JBKEBU010000064.1, read on the forward strand.
TGGCATACGGCATTGGATTCGGCGCGACTGCTCTGGCCGGGCACGACAACCGCCCAGTAATCCCGATTGAGTTTGTCGAAGCTATTGGTGTCAATAACTACTGGCCGATGCTCCGGGCTGCCCATCGATTCGGCCTGCTCCAAGGCAGCCTCGGCCGACACCACCTTCTGCGGCAGCGACTTGAGCACCGTCACCCAGGAACCAGCCGGCAAGTTCCGGACAATGCCATCCGGTGCAGCCGAGCCGGAGGCCGTCGCCGTCGGGGACACCGTGGCGGTCGCCGCTCCCGGGCTCGGTGCTTGCGCGGGATCGGTGGTTGCCACCGAACCTGTTGGTGAGGGGACCGGTAGCACGGTCGTGCGCGGACCCTCCGGCTGGGTGGGCAGCAACATCCACGCGAGAACGCTCACGCCGGTCCCCGCTGCGACCCCGAGGGCCACGCCCAGGGGAAGGCTCCCACGTTGGCTTTGACCAGGCATCACCACTCCTCAGATAACCTGCTGCATCCATCCATGCCGATCTTCCGCGCGACCGTACTGAACGTCAAGTACCGCCTCGCGAATCGCCAGTGTCTGGGTAAATTCCTGGTGTGGCAACCGCCAGTCTCCCTGCTTGGATCGGAACTCCGAGATCGGGCTGATAACGGCTGCCGTCCCGCAACAGAACGCCTCCACGAACCGACCCGCCTCGATTCCTGAAAAGACCTCCGCCGCGCTGAGCCGCCGTTCCACGGGTCGCAGGCCCAGATCCCGCCCCGTGGCCAGGATCGAGTCCCGGGTGATCCCATCCAAGATGGTGCCGGTCAACGCCGGCGTCACCAAGTCGCCGTCGCCGGAGATCAGGAACATATTCATCCCGCCCAGCTCTTCGACCCGGTCTTTCCCCGTGGCCTCCACGAACATCACCTGGGTGCAATCGCGCTCATAACCTTCATATTGCGCAATCAGGCTGGCCGCGTAGTTGCCGCCACACTTCGCCGCACCCGTGCCGCCTTCCCCAGCCCGCGCCCACTCGTCAGTCACCCAGATGTTGACCCCCGCCACCCCCTCAGCGAAGTAGGGGCCAACCGGGGAAGCGATCACATAGAACGTGACACCTTCAGCAGCCCGCACCCCGAGGAAGGCCTCGGAAGCGATCATGAAAGGACGCAGGTACAGGCTGTGCTCACCTTCGCCGGGTGGAACCCAGCGGGCATCCGCACTGACCAGCCCCCGCACCGCTGCCAGGAAGTCCTCCTCGGGCAGCTGAGGCAGCATCATCCGGGCGGCCGAAGTTTGCAGACGGCGAGCATTACGGTCAGGCCGGAACAACCAGATCGAATCGTCCTGGTGACGGTAGGCCTTCAGGCCTTCGAAGACCTCCTGGCCGTAGTGCAGCACCGCCGCCGAGGGGTCGAGCACGATCGGGCCATAGGGCTTGATCACGGCGTCATGCCAGCCGTGTTGCTTGGTCCAGGAGATCGAGACCATATGGTCGGTGAAGTGGTCACCGAATCCGGGGGCGCGTACGATCTGCGCAACCTGCTCATCGGTGCGCGCGCCGGTAGCGGGTTCGGTAACGAATTCCAAGGCCATGGCGCTCACGATAGCGGCTGATCGATAGGCCTTTGTCGCGTCCCGCGGGTGGCTTCGAGTGAGACACTCGCACCGTGGTGAGATCACCCTCGTACGCTGAGGTCTCGTGACGAACCCAGCACAACAGACCATCGCCATTATCGGTGGAGACGGGATCGGCCCCGAGGTCGTCGCGGAAGGGCTCAAAGTCCTGACCGCTGCCACCGGTCCGGACGCGTTCGCCTTCGTCCCCTACGATCTGGGAGCCGAACGGTGGCAGCGCACCGGAGAGGTGTTAACCGACTCCGAGCTGGCCGAGTTGGCGCAGGTGGATGCAATAGTCCTGGGCGCGGTGGGCGCGGCCCCAGGCAGCAAGGCGATCCCCTCGGGCCTGCTCGAGCGCGGGCTGCTACTCAAGCTGCGATTCGCCTTCGACCACTACGTCAATCTGCGGCCCTCAACGCTCTATCCCGGTATCACAACGCCGCTGTCGGACGCCGTGGTCGCGCGCGGCCCGATTGATTTCGTGGTGGTGCGGGAGGGAACCGAGGGATTGTATGCAGGTGTTGGTGGCTCTCTGGCCACCGGCACCGAACGCGAGGTGGCCAACGAGGTCAGCGTCAATACCGCCCTCGGCGTGGAACGGGTTATCCGGGACGCCTTCGAGCGCGCTATGCGGCGACGGAAAAAGCTCACCCTGGTACACAAGCACAACGTGCTGGTCAACGCGGGCGGCCTCTGGAACCGGATTTTCACCTCGGTTGCCAGCGAGTACCCGGAGGTGACCACCGACTACCTGCACGTGGATGCCACCATGATCATGCTGGTCCAGGATCCGCAGCGCTTCGACGTCATCGTCACCGACAATCTCTTCGGCGACATAATCACCGATCTCGCGGCTGCGGTGACCGGAGGCATCGGGCTGGCAGCCTCAGCCAATATCAACCCCACCGGGGCGTTCCCGTCGATGTTTGAACCAGTCCACGGTTCGGCACCTGACATCGCCGGCCAGGGAATCGCCGACCCGACCGCCACCATCAGTTCGATGGCGCTGCTGCTCGATCACCTGGGGCGCACCGAGGATGCCGCCCGGATCGTGGCTGCGGTCGACGCTGACATAGCCGAGCGGGGTACGACTGCCCGTTCGACAGCCGAGGTGGGTGACGCCATCGCCGCCCGGCTGTCCTGACCATGCTGTAGATGCACCCAGACGCTGATCGGTGTTGGCAGTCCAACACCAATCAGCGCCTGACCAGGCTATCGGCCTAGCGAGCGGCCGTACCCTCGACGTAGTCGTCGTCGTGGCCCTTGACCCAGGCCATCAGCCCGCGGAGTTCACGGCCGGTGGCTTCAATCGGGTGCGATTCGGCCTTGGCACGGAAGTCGGTGAACTCGGGCGCACCCGCGTCCTGGTCATCGATGAACCGCTTGGCGAAAGCCCCGGACTGCACATCGGCGAGCACTGCCTTCATGTTCTCCTTGACCCGGGCGTCGATCACCCGGGGGCCGGACACGTAGTCACCGAACTCGGCAGTATCGGACACGCTCCACCGCTGCTTGGCGATGCCACCCTCATACATAAGGTCGACGATGAGCTTGAGCTCATGCAGGCATTCGAAGTAGGCCACTTCGGGCTGGTACCCCGCCTCGACCAGAGTCTCGAATCCGGCCTGCACCAGTGCGGACGCGCCACCACACAGCACCGCCTGCTCGCCGAAAAGGTCGGTTTCGGTCTCCTCAGTGAAGGTAGTCTTGATACCACCGGCCCGCAGACCACCGATGGCCTTGGCATACGACAGCGCTAGCGGCCAGGCACCACCGGTGGCGTCCACCTCGACTGCGACAATAACCGGGACGCCACGGCCCTCGGCATACTCGCGGCGTACCAGATGGCCGGGACCCTTGGGGGCCACCATGCACACATCCACCCCCTCAGGGGCGGTGATGTAGTCGAACCGGATGTTGAACCCGTGGGCGAAGAACAGTGCATTGCCCGGCTGCAGGTTGGGGGCGATCTCATTGGCGTAGATCGTCCGCTGGTGCTGGTCCGGTGCCAGGATCATGATCAGATCCGCCTCGGCGGTGGCCTCGGCCACGGTGACAACACGCAATCCCTCGGCCTCGGCCTTCGCCTGGCTGGTGGAGCCCTCCCGGAGCCCGATCCGCACATCGACCCCCGAGTCGCGCAGGTTGAGCGCGTGGGCGTGGCCCTGGGAACCGTAGCCGATCACGGCTACCTTCCGGCCCTGAATTATCGCCAGATCGGCGTCGTCGTCGTAGAACATCTCTGCCATGAGTGGGATTCCTTACTTCCTCGGTGGGGATCAGCGGATGGACGAACGGTTCTTGTCGCCCTTGGAGGTGCGATCGGTCAGGGATTTACTGCCCCGGCCGAGTGCCACGAGCCCCGATTGCACGAGTTCGCGGACGCCGTAGGGGCGCAGCATCTCCAAGAGCGCCTCCAGTTTGTCAGGACTTCCGGTGGCCTCGATCACCAACGACTCGTTGTGGACGTCGACAGTCTTGCCCCGGAAGAGCTGGACGATCTCAATTATTTGGCTGCGAGCCGTCTGATCGGCATTGAGCTTGATAAGCACCAATTCGCGACGGACCGCACTTTCGGGCAACTCAACTATCTTGAGCACCTCCACCAGCTTGTTGAGCTGTTTGGTGATCTGCTCCAGCGACTGGTCCGACACCAGGCCCACCTGAAGCGTGATCCGGGACAGTTCGGGGCGTTCGGTGGGCCCGACCGCCAGCGATTCGATGTTGAAGCCACGCCGGGCAAAGAGCCCGGAAATTCGGGCGAGGACGCCCGGCTTGTTCTCGACGAGAACGCTCAGGGTATGTGTGTTCACAGGATTTCATCCTCCCAGTCCGGCGCCATGTCCTTGGCGATGATCAGGTCGTCATTGCTCGCACCGGCGGGCACCATCGGCCACACCATCGCATCCTTATGGACCACGAACTCGACCACCACCGGCCGGTCGTTGATCTCCAGGGCTTGGGCGATGACCTGATCGACCTCCTCGACAGTCTCAGCACGCAGCCCCACCGCTCCCATCGCCTCGGCGAGGCCCGGGAAGTCAGGCACCCGGCGCGACTCGAGGTTGGTATTCGAGTACCGCTCCCCGTAGAACAGCGTCTGCCATTGCCGGACCATGCCCAGGGATTCGTTGTTGATCACCGCTATCTTGATCGGAATGTCGTTGAGGGCGCAGGTGACCAACTCCTGATTGGTCATCTGGAAACAGCCATCGCCGTCGATCCCCCAGACAACCTCACCAGGCTGCCCGACCTGGGCGCCCATGGCAGCCGGCACGCAGTAGCCCATCGTGCCCGCACCACCGGAATTGAGCCATCGCCCCGGTTTCTCGAACGGCAGCAGCGTCGCCGCCCACATCTGGTGCTGGCCCACGCCGGCGGCGTAGTAGGCATCTCCAGAAAGCTGACCGAGACGCTGAATCACGTACTCCGGGCTCAGCAGGCCTTCCTTCGTGGGCTGAACGTCGGGCGCATATTTGGTCTTCAGGTGGGTCAGGTAAGTCACCCACGGCTGCAGGTCGGGCAGGTCCGCGCCCCGCAGCACCTGATTGAACTCGGCGATCACGGCCTTGACGTCCCCGACTATCGGCACGTCGACCACCCGGTTCTTGCCCACCTCGGCCGGATCGATGTCGGCGTGAATCACCTTGGCCTCCGGCGCGAACGAAGACAGCTTGCCGGTGACCCGATCATCGAACCGGGTCCCCAGCGCGATCAGCAGGTCGGAGCGCTGCAGGGCACCGACCGCAGAGACCGCCCCATGCATCCCGGGCATGCCCATGTGCAGCGGATCGCTGTCGGGGAAGGCGCCGCGCGCCATCAGGGTGGTCACCAGCGGAATCCCGGTGATCTTGACCAAGTCAGCGAGCTCTTCGTAGGCCTCCGCTTTGACAATGCCGCCGCCCACGTAAAGCACCGGGCGCTGGGCCGCCCGGATCAGCCGGGCCGCCTCGCGGATCTGCTTGGCATGGGGCGCGGTCGTCGGCCGGTATCCGGGTAGATCCACGACATCCGGCCAGATGAACTCGGCGGAGTTGGAGAGCGCGTCCTTGCTGATGTCGACCAGCACGGGTCCGGGACGGCCGGTGCTGGCAATGTGGAAGGCAGCTTTAATCGCTGCCGGAATCCGGGCCGCATCGGTCACCAGGAAGCTGTGCTTGGTTATCGGGAAGGTTATCCCCCGGATATCGGCCTCCTGAAAGGCATCCGTGCCTATCGCCGCCGATGCCACCTGGCCAGTGATAGCAACCACCGGAACCGAATCCATGTGGGCATCAGCCAGGCCGGTGACCAGGTTGGTCGCGCCGGGCCCGGAGGTGGCCATGCAGACCCCCACCTTGCCGGTGGTCATCGCATAGCCTTCAGCGGCGTGGGCTGCGCCCTGCTCATGGCGGCACAAGATATGGCGGACAAGTTCACTCTGTCCCAGCGGATCATAGGCGGGGAGGATGGCGCCCCCGGGAATCCCGAAGACAACCTCTACGCCGACCCGTTCCAGAGACTCAACGAGGGCCTCGGCCCCGGTCAGCTGCCGCGCCTGCGCGTCATCGGTCATGTGATCATCTCCTTGGATCGGAAGGCTCGTGGGTGGATGTCCTTGCAAAGAAAAACCCCCGCTGCCGATGCTGGCAGGCGAGGGAGCGCGTCGCGTGATTCGTCAGGCGACGCGCTTGGCTACTACGAGGGCATTCACTGGCACGCGTCGAACTATAGCCGGGCACCAGAACTTCCTGCGACTTGAGCCAGCACATCCCGCATGACGGACAATCAAGGATGCGCTGCCCTCACGCGGTCAGAACGGCATAGGTGCGATCCAGGTCAGCATCCCCGGCGCGGGTTACCAGCGCGCCCAGACCAGGATCCTCGGCATACCGGGGCACCAGGTGCACATGGAGATGGAAAACCGACTGTCCGGCATCCGCACCAACATTGGACAGCATGTTCATCCCCGAGGCACCCAGACGTTTCTGCAGCAGACGACCAGTCGTAGCGAGGGCCGGCACCAGCGCGGCTAGCGCCTCCGGGGCGGCCAGCACATCGGGAACGTGAGTGCGCGGGATCACCAGGGTGTGACCGCGTTTCAACGGTTCGACGTCGAGGAACGCCACCGCGTCCGCGTCGGCATAGATCTGGCGGCTGGGGATCTCCCCGGCGACTATCCGGCAGAAGAGGCAGTCCGATATAGGCGTGGGATCTCCGTGCGTTGTGGCAGCAGCTGTCATGAACTCCCTTTCAGCGAACCTCGAACCCGGCCTCGGCGAGACCGGCCTTCACCTCGGCGATGGACAAGGTGCCGTAGTGGAAAACACTCGCGGCGAGCACCGCATCAGCACCCGCCCGGGCAGCATCCACGAAGTGGGCCACTGTGCCCGCCCCGCCGGAGGCTATCAGTGGCACGTCGACCACGGCCCGGACGGCCGCGATAATTTCCAGGTCGAAACCGTCGGTGGTGCCATCGGCATCCATGGAGTTGAGCAGGATCTCCCCCGCCCCCCGGTCGACGGCCTCCTGGGCCCAGGCGAGCGCATCCAGCCCGGCAGCAGTCCGGCCCCCGTGGGTGGTCACCCCAAAACCGGAGGGTTGCCCGGCCTCACGGCGGGCGTCCAGGCTCAGCACGCAGACCTGATTCCCGAAACGCTCCGCGATCTCGGTGATCGCCTCCGGCCGGGCGATAGCGCCGGTGTTGATCCCGACCTTGTCAGCCCCCGAGCGCAGCAGCCGGTCCACATCGGCCACACCGCGTACGCCGCCGCCGACAGTCAGCGGGATGAACACGGTCTCAGCAGTATGGGCGACCATCTCATAGGTGGTGGCCCGCTGCTCCGCCGAGGCTGAGATATCGAGAAAGGTAACCTCGTCGGCCCCGGCCTCGGAGTAGACCCCGGCAAGTTCGACCGGGTCCCCGGCATCCCGCAGGTCCCGGAAGTTCACCCCCTTGACCACGCGCCCGTCGTGAACATCGAGGCAGGGAATGACTCGGATCGCGACCGCCATGGCCCCAATCTAGCGACCCGCGCTACCAGATGGTGACCCGGCGGTCCGAGTCGAGCCACAACGCGTCGGCGGCAGTCACCTCGAACGCCGCATAGAAGGCGTCCAGATTGCGCACTATCTGGTTGCAGCGGAACTCCGCTGGGGCATGCGGATCCGTGGCCAGCCGGGTCCGGACAATCTCATCACGCGCCTTCGTTTGCCAGATGGTTGCCCAACTCAAGAACAACCGCTGGGCGGGGGCCAACCCATCGATGGGATCGTGCGCAGCACCCCCGGCAAGCAGCCAGGCCTGGTAGGCGATACCGAGCCCACCCAAGTCACCGATGTTCTCTCCGATGGTGAGCTCGCCATTGACTTGGTGTCCCGGGGTTTGTTGGGGTTCAAGCGTGGAATACTGCTCGATCAGCCGATGGGTGCGCTCCTCAAACGCCTGCCGGTCGGCGTCGGTCCACCAGTTGACCAGTCGGCCATCACCATCGCAGGTGGAACCCTGGTCGTCGAAGCCATGCCCGATCTCATGGCCGATAACTGCCCCGATTCCGCCATAGTTCACAGCATCGTCGGCATCCTGGCTGAAGAAGGGCGGCCGCAGGATGGCGGCCGGGAAGACGATTTCGTTGCGCAGCGGGTGATAGTAGGCATTCACCGTTTGCGGCGTCATCAGCCATTCATCGGGGTCGACGGGCTGGCCGACCTTGTTCAACATCCAGGCGGTATCAAACTCGTTGACCGCCCACACATTGCCTAGGAGATCATCGGGCGCGACCGTCAGGGCGGAGTAGTCCCGCCATCGGGCCGGGAAGCCGATCTTGGGCTTGAACTTGCTTAGTTTGTCGAGCGCCTTAGCCCGGGTCTCCTCGGTCATCCAGTCGAGGTCGGTGATCGAAGCCCGGTACGCCGCGATCAGGTTAGCCACCAGCTCGTCCATCCGCTGCTTCGCCAACGGCGAAAAGTGCCGGTCGACGTAGATCTTGCCGACTGCCTCACCCATCGCACCTTCGACGAAGCCCACGCCGCGCTTCCATCGCTCCCGAATCTCGGTGGCACCGGTGAGCACCGTGCCATAGAAATCAAAGCTGTGCTGGACGAACGCCGCCGAGAGATACGGCGAGAACGCCCGCACGATGCGCCATCGCAGCCAGGACTGCCACGCGGTCAGCGGCTCGGCCGCCAAGGCGTTGACATCGCTGAAGAAGCTTGGCTGGCAGTTGACCACCTCAGCCAAGGCTGGGGCAGCGACATCCACGCCGTCAATGAACTCCCGCACACCCACATCGGGCGCGCTGTCGACCAGCTCGCCAAAGGGCATCAGGTTATACATGGCGACCATGTCGCGACGGCGAACCCGGTCCCAGTGCGTGGCGGCGATCTTGGTTTCCAGCGCCATAATCGCCTCGGCCTGAGCAGCCGGATCGTCCGCAGCAATCAGCCCCAGGCTCCCCTCCAGATGCGCCCGGTAGGCGGTCCGGATCTCGGCGTGTTCAGGCTCTCGGTAGTAGGCCTCATCGGGGAGCCCCAGCCCCGCCTGCCCAAGGAAGAGCACCATCCGGGCGGGATCACCAGGATCTGATTCGGCGTCGGCACTGAACAGGCCACCCACCCCGATCCGGCTCAGCTGACCGCTGAGATGCATGAGTTCGCCGAAGGAGGTCACCGCATCGACCTGCTCCAGCAGTGGCGCGATCGGGGCGGCCCCCAGCGCTTCGGCACGGTCGGCAGCCATGAAGCTGGCGTAGAGCGCGGCGATCTTGGCCGCATCCAGATCCTCGGCAGCTGTCTCCATCGAGGTGATGATGTCGCGGACAGCCGCCTCAGCCTCATCGGCCAAGTTCCGGAAAGCGCCGATCAGAGGCTTGTCGGCCGGGATCGGAGTCTCCCGCAACCACGGACCATGAACATGCCGGAACAGGTCATCCTGGGGCCGGATCTGAGGATCGAAGGTAGCTGGGTCCAGCGGCATGGGCGGCGGCTGCATCGGTTCGGCATGGTTCGTCACGGGGAGAGCCTACGTCGTGAGGCCGCAGGTGCGGTCCACACTGCCCGGAACGGCCACGGCGTCGCCGCAGAACTGCTGACTCTGGGGCTACCCGCCGCCCCCGTCGAGCAGCCGCGCGAAGCTGGCGGGATCGATGTTTCCACCGGTCAGTACCACACCGACGCGCCTGCCTGCTAGGTTCCCCGCTCGGTTGCGCAGACCAGCCAACCCCAGGACCCCGGTGGGTTCCACTATCAGCTTCATGGTGCTGGCCACCAGGCGCATCGCTGCGACCAGCTCAGCGTCGGTGACGGTCAGGATTCCAGCAGCACCCTCGGCGATGATAGGAAAGGTCAGCTCCCCCAGATGGAGGGTCTGCGCACCATCAGCGATGGTGCGCGGGGTGGCGATCCTGACGATGTGTCCGGCGGCCAGCGACTGCTGACCATCGTTCCCGCTCGTCGGTTCCACCCCGAATACCCGGGTTGCCGGGGAGACCGCGGCCACCGCCAGCAAGCTACCGGCCAGAAGGCCGCCTCCGCCCAACGGCACCCAGACCTCATCGAGACCGTCCACCTGCTGGCACAGTTCGAGGGCAGCCGTCCCCTGACCGGCGATCACATCGGCGTGATCGTAGGGCGGAATCAAGGCCAGACCCGCGTGGGCGGCCAGGTCTGCGCCGATGCGTTCCCGGTCCTCGGAATACCTGTCATAGTCGACGATGCGGGCCCCATACCCCGCAGTAGCCTCCCGCTTGACCCCAGGGGCATCGGTCGGCATCACGATGGTGGCGGGCACATTCAACAATTGGGCGGCCAGGGCCACGGCTTGTGCATGGTTTCCTGATGAATACGCCACCACGCCGCGCCGTCGTTGCCCGGCCGACAGCCCGGAGATGGCGTGGTACGCCCCCCGGAACTTGAAGGCCCCTACGCGCTGCAGGTTCTCGCACTTGAAGAACACCTCACAGCCCAGATCGGCGTTGATCCGACGGGAGGTCAGCACGGGCGTGCGATGCGCCACCCCCCGGAGCCGACGGGCAGCTTCAGCCACGTCCTCATAGCGTGGCGGCTCAGCGTCATTCACTCCACCCTCCCGGTCAGTCATCCTCGTCCCAGGCGGCGTCCACCACCCCTTTGCGGAGTAGACCGATCGCCGCCCGGGCATTCGTGCGCACCACACCGGGCCCGGCGGCGCTGGCCATCTGGCCCAGTGAGTCGATCACCATGCGCATGCTCCGGACGAAGTCGCCAGCGGTAAGCTCCTGCGAGCTCAGAATGTCACCGAGCGGAAGCCCGCTGGCCCAGGCATGGGTCGCCATCGCAAAGCCGATATCCGGGTCACGGCCTGCGGGGAGTCGTTGGTCGCGCTCCATCAGGGAGATATCCCGCCAGGTCCGTCGCACCATGGTCTGAGCGATCTCGGTGGAGCGGTTGGGCATCCGTGCCGGCGCCCGTCGGCCACTCCCCCGGGCCTCATAGGTCAGGGAACTGACGACCGCGGCCAACTCGGCCGGATCCAGCTCATCGAAGGTGCCCGAGCGAAGGCACTCGGCGGTCACCAGGTCCAGCTCGGAGTAGATCCGGGCCAGCATCCGGCCGGCCTCGGTCACCCCATCGCCGTCCTCATCGAGATATCCCAAGGCCACCAGGACGGTGCAAATCCTGTCGAATCTGGTGGCGATGGTGTTCGATCTCCGCTCCACCTGACGCTGCAGGTCGGCAGTGTCGCGCTCCAGCTTCAGCGCTTTCTCCGCCAGCCGGGAGTGCTGTTCGCGCTCCGGGCAGCCATGGCAGGGATGCTCCCGTAGGCACTCCCGCAGCCGGGACACCTCGGCGGACACCTCGGCGTCCATCGCGGCCTGCTGGTAGCGCTCCGGAGCAGTATCCATGGCGTTGAGCCGACTGTGAAAGGCGGCCGCCAGGTTGCGCCGGTCCTTCTTTTGCCGTGGATCAAAGTGCTTCGGCACCCGCATCCGGGTAGCCACCGTCGGCGGAGAAGGGAAGTCAGTGACCGATAGCTTCTTCACCTGTCGTTCGGCGGTCATCACCAGCGGGGTCGGCTGGTTCCGGTCCCGGGACGTTCCCGGATTGATAACCACGGCCCAGCCTTCATGGCGACCGGCCGGAACGCCGATGATGTCACCGGGCTTCAACTCGGCCAAGACCGAGAGCACCTCGGCGCGCCGATCCTGTTTCCGGCTGCGCGCAGCCGCCGTCTCCAGTGCTGAGATTCGCGCCCGGGTGCGGGCGTAGTCGACGAAATCACCCCGATCACAGGCTGCTTGCTCCCACGCACCCGCGAGCTTCTCGGTATTGCGGGCGACCGCGCGCGCGATACCGACGACGGAGGCATCCGATTGAAACTGGGCGAAGCTCTGCTCAAGCAGCCCACGCGCCCGAGCGCGGCCGACGCTGCCGACCATGTTCACGGCCATGTTGTAGGTGGGGCTGAAGCTGGAACGAAGCGGATAAGTCCGCCGAGAGGCGAGCCCAGCGACCTGCCGGGGATCCAGGTTGCGTTGCCACAGCACCACGGCATGGCCCTCAACATCAATCCCGCGGCGGCCGGCCCGGCCCGTGAGCTGGGTGTATTCCCCGGCAGTGATGTCAGCATGGGTTTCCCCATTGAACTTGACCAGCTTCTCCAAGACCACGCTGCGCGCAGGCATGTTGATGCCCAGGGCCAGCGTTTCGGTGGCGAACACCACCTTGACCAGACCCCGGGCGAATCCCTCCTCCACACACTCCTTGAATGCCGGGAGCAAACCGGCGTGGTGCGCGGCGACACCCCGGCGGAAGGCCTCCAGGAAGGTCGAATATTCCAAGGCCTGGAGATCGCTGGCATCAAGCCCGATGATGGCCCGCGCTGCTAGGGCTTCCAAGGCCGCACGTTCCTCCGGCCCGGTGAGCCGCACCCCGGATTGCAGCAGCTGTCGCACCGCCTGATCGCAGCCGTTCCGGCTGAAGATGAAGTAGATAGCGGGGAGCAGACCTTCGGCATCGAGCTTCTCCACAGCACCATCGCGCCGCGGGATGAGGCGCTGTGCACTACTGCCACCACGCCGAGCCTCGATCCGGCCCCGGATCGCCCGGCTGCGTGGGCGTCGCCGGTCATCGCGCACCTCCCGGGACTCCTGCTTGCTTATCTTGACGAGCTCTGGATTCACCTCAGCACGGGCCAGCGGTCGCTCACCCACCGCTGCTGTCGGCGCCTCGGTGGAAAACAGATCCAGCATCCGGCGGCCCACCATCACGTGCTGGAACAACGGCACCGGACGCCGTTCGCTGACCACCAGTTCGGTCTGGCCACGTACCTCCTGGAGCCAGGCGCCGAACTCCTCAGCGTTGCTCACCGTGGCCGACAGGGCCACCACCTGAACGCTGGAGGCGAGCCCGATGATGACCTCCTCCCACACGGCGCCCCGGAATCTGTCGGCCAGATAGTGGACCTCATCCATCACCACGTAACCCAGGTGCCGCAGCGTCGCAGATCCGGCGTAGATCATGTTGCGCAGCACTTCGGTGGTCATCACCACGACGGAGGCTTCGGCGTTGATGCTGGTGTCGCCGGTCAGCAGCCCAACCCGTTCTGGGCCGTACCGGGCGACCAGGTCATGGAACTTCTGATTGCTCAGCGCCTTGATAGGCGTGGTGTAAAAGCACTTCTTCCCAGTTTCCAACGCACAAAATACCGCGAACTCACCCACAACGGTCTTGCCAGCTCCGGTCGGCGCCGCCACCAAAACCCCCTGGCCCGCCTCGACATGGCCGCAGGCAGTCGCTTGGTAGTCATCGAGCGCGAACGGGTAGCTGGCGGCGAAGGCTCCGAACAGCTGACCGCGCGCATTCGGAGGGATCCGGGTGCTCACCGGCGTAACTCTGCCGGAACAAAGACCCCAACCGCACCCGGAGCCGCAGTGCAGCTCACCGGAGTACGACCCAGCACCTCGCCATCGGCCGAAGCCCGGCCGCCCTCAACATCGACGGTGATCGACAGCGCGCGCAGCCGCTCCACAGCCGGATGCGCGACAAACGTTCCGGTGAACAGCCGTGGGTACAGCTGGAGCACCATCCGACGGGATACCGGGTGGATGATGGTCACGTCCAGCAGTCCGTCCTCCAGGTCGTAGTCGGGAGCGATCCGCATCCCACCCCCAAAGATCCCCGCATTGGCCACCGCTACCAGCATCGCCGACTGAGTGCGGGGAGCACCATCGATGCTCAGCTGGTAGGTCAACGGAGTGAACTGGCGCAACTCCTGGAGCGCGGCAAAACTGTAGCTGAGTGCCCCCAGGTCCACCGGCAGCCTTTCGGCGCGCTCGGTCACCCGTTCGTCGAAACCTGTAGAGACCACCGACCCGACGTAGGCGTGATTGCCGACCCGCAGGTCGCCGGTCACCCCCATCAGATCAATCTGGCGGATCCCCCCGGCGATGACAGCCTCGACGGCCGCCGCCCACTGTCGGGGTATCCCCACCGCGCGGGCGAAGTCGTTACCAGTGCCACAGGGAATTATTCCCAGCGGCGTGGGCGTGTTCGCGCAGGCGTTGTATCCCAGATGGGCCATCCCGTCCCCGCCAGCCACCAGCAACCCGTCGGTTCCGGCGGCCGCCGCTTGCTGGCACAGGGTGCGCGCCTGCTCCCAGGATTGAGCTATCAGCGTGTCGGTACGAATCCCGGCCTCACGCAGCCGACTGAGAATCCGAGGCGTGAGCCGATGCGCGCGTCCATGGCCGGAGGCCGGATTGACCACGAGGGTCAGGTGGGTCATGCCGGAACCACATCGCTCCCGGCAGTGCGCGCCGCCCGGCGTCGGTCATTGGCGCGGGCAATCAGTTCGGCCAGGAAGAACAGCATCATCATCGGTATCGCGAGCGCCAGCATGGAGAATGGATCTCCGCCCGGAGTGGCCGCAGCACCGAAGATTGCGCATCCGAACATGACATAAGGCCGTGCCTTCTTGAGGGCCGCTGCGGAGACGATTCCCATGAAATTGAGCGCGACCACGATGACCGGCATCAGGAATCCGATCCCGAACACCAGCATCAGCTTCATCATCAGGGTGAGAAACTCCACCAGGTTCAACAGATTGAGAATGTCCTGGTCCTTGGGTGTGAACCCCAGCAAAATGACCATGGCTTGCGGCAAGATCCAGTAGGCGGCTGCCACCCCCGCCAGGAACAGCGGCACCGCAGCCCCGAGGAAGCTCAACGCATACTTCTTCTCCTTGGCGAGCAAAGCTGGCGCCAGGTACGCCCACACCTGGTAGAGCCACACCGGACTGGTGAGAACCAGGCCTCCCAACCCGATCACCTGCAAAATGAGCATGAGCGGGGCGGTGACCCCCGGCAGTTGAGCTTGCACATCCAAGCGCGGGTTGCTGACCGCCAGCATCGCGACTGCCCGTTCATACGGTTGCAACATGAAGTCGTACAGCTGGTTGTAGAAGACGGCGCACACAGCCATGCCTACAACGACGACCACCAGGGAGAACACCAATCGGTAGCGGAGTTCCCGCAGATGGTCACCGAGGGACATCACCCCGCCAGGGGGAACGTCGGGAGGCAGCAGCCAGCGCAAGCTCAGACGGGCCACCGAGGACTCAGTTCTGGTCGTGCTTCTCAGGTTGGGGCTCGACCAGTTCGGCGTCGACGACCTCAGATTCGCTCACAGCCTCAGTGGCTGCGGCCGCGTCACCACCCAGTTTCGCTTTCTCATCGTCGGCCTTGATCTGGCGAGTCTCCTCCCGGAACTCGCGGAGCGCCTTGCCAGCGTTCTTCCCGGCACCGGCCAAGCGGCTGCCTCCGAAGATGAGAAGGGCGAGCAGGATCAGGATGACCCATTCCCAGCCCTGCATATTGATCGGCATGGTGGACCTTTCGTTCGGAGTGCGGTTCCAGTGTAAACCCACGGCGAAACCAGACCTATATCCCAGGCGGGTGACCAGGGAACCGGTGTCAGTCGGCGGCCGTGGCAGGCTCGCCTGCGGCACCATCCTGAGCCAAGGCCTCGCGCGCTGCCAGAGCAGCCGATCGGGCTGCCTCGGGCGGATCCACCCGGGCCACCGCTGGCCCTAGTCGCAACAACAGCCGCCGAAACCAGGCCGGATCGGCGACCCGGAGCCGGACCCGCCAGAGGTCCCGCTGCCGCCCCACACCGCGCTGCACCGCGACCGTTGGGTGATACTCAACGATCCAGTGACCTTCCGGGCGCAGGTCCAAGCTCACCTCGACAACATCGGTGCGCTCATCAAGCCAGCCGGAGGCAATCACCGGCGGCTCCCCGCGCTCAGCCACGTCGTCCTGCGTGGGGATGACGTCGGCAATCCGGTCGAGCCGGTAGGTACGCCATGCATCGCGCGCGACCGACCAGCCCACCAGATAGCCATATCCGTCACTGGTCACCAGCCGCGCGGGCTCCACCACGGGCCGGGTTACCGTACCCCGAGCGGCACCGTGATAGATCAGCTGGACCGCCTGGCCAGCCTCCTTCGCCAGGAGCAGTTGCCGGCGGACGCTCTGCTCCCCGGCCGACACCCGAATCTCGATTCGATCGCTGTCACCGCCGAAAACGGCTTCTAACCGCTCCCGCGCCGAGTGGACCGACCGCCCCACGTCGGGGTCAACCATCTCCTCCATGGCCCTCAGCGCCACTATCAGGCTCATGGTCTCTTCGAAAGTGAGCCGCAGCGGGCGTCGCAGGAAGTCGGCATTGGACAGTCGGATCTGCCCGTGGGCGAGGGCATCCATGTCGACCTCGATCAGGTCCCCGGGCATGCCACCGGGGAGCCCGCAGAACCACAGCACCTTGAGGTCGGCGACCAGTTGCCGGGAGGACACCCCAAATCTGGAGGCAGTTTCCTCCAGATCGGCATCCGGGTGCGCCTGCAGATAGGGAATCAGGGCGAGCAGCCGAGGCACTTGGCTGGCACTGGTCATGCCCATGCAGCCACCGCCTCCAGATGAGCCCGCAGCGCCGCAGCCAGTTCGGGCGGAGACAACACGATCAGGTCGGCTCCATAGGCGGCCAGTTCCCCGGCCTCGGTCACCGAACCGACCCTGATCGTCCAGGCGCGAAAGCCTGAAGGTGCCGGATCATCGGCGGCTTCGGCAGAGCGCACCAAGCTCCCGGCCACACCCGCTCGAATCGCCACGGTGGCCACCGTGTCCCGGGCTGCTTCGAGCGAGCGGAGATGACTCGCGATCACCGCCGCGTCGGGCGGGATCACCTCCCCCGGGACACCTGACAGGTACGGTTCGCCCTCCAGCCGCGACAGTTTGAAGGCGCGGCCCTCGGCCCGGGTGCGATCGAAGCCGATAAGGTACCAGCGGCCATGGCGGGAGGTCAGCCGCCACGGCTCCACCACCCGCTCCACCCCTCGGTACCGGAAGGCCACGGGGCGTTGATCCAAGGTGGCTTGCCACAGAATCTCGAACCCCGGCTCATGCGCCGCCACTGTCGGAGTGAAGGTGGCTACCCGCGAGGTGTCCGGATCCAGACCAGACGCCCGGAGTTTCGCGACCGCATGGGTGGCTTGATCGGCTAGCCGGGCAGAATCCCACACTCCCGAGGCGATGCCCAGGACCGCCAACTCTTCAGCCTCGAATTCCAGCGGAGGGAGCTCAAAATCTCGCCGACGAATCCGGTACCCGACCTCGTCGGGAAACAGCGGATCATTGCTGCCAGTTTCAATGGGCACACCCAGCAAGCGAAGTTCATCCTTGTCCCGCTCGAAGGTCCGTTCGAAGGTCGATTGCGACAGACCGTGGTATCCCTCCACCAGTTCACGAATCTGCTCCCGGGCAACAAAGCGGCGCGCCATAAGCAGGCAGATAGTCAGATTCAGGATCCGCTCGGACTTGCGCGCTGACACACAGGTGAGGCTACCCCGACCCCCGCGGCAACGGCCGGATCCCGCGCCCGGGCGCGGCCAGCAGCAAATCCAGAGTAGGGTCGCCGACGTCACGCATCAGCTGCGGGAGGAGGGCGATGAACGGTCGGTTCGCTCCCAGTCCCACCTCCGACCTCCACGTCGGCAACCTGCGGACCGCACTGATCGCCTGGTTGATGGCCCGCCATGCCGGGCTCGGGTATTTGCTCCGGATGGAGGACCTCGATGCCACCCGGGTCGCCGCCGCCGAGGGGATCGCTCAAGGACAGCTCGCCGATCTGGCTGAGTTCGGTCTGGACCATGACGGTCCGGTAGCGACTCAATCCTCGCGCCAGGATCTCTATGCGGCCGCGCTCGCGCGATTGCCGGTCTATGAGTGCTTTTGCACCCGCCGCGAGATCGCTGAGGCGGTATCGGCGCCCCATGGGGCACCGCGTCACTATCCGGGAACCTGCCGCCAACTCAGCAGCATCGAACGGAGCCGACGTCGCGCTACCCGGCCCCCGGCCCTGCGGGTGAACGCGCAGGGCGCCGAGGTCACCATTGCCGACCGGTGGGCGGGTGTGGTCACCGGAGTTGTCGATGATTTCGTGGTGCGCCGCAATGACGGCGCCTACGCCTACAATCTCGCGGTCGTCGTGGACGATCTCGATCAGGGCGTCACTCAGGTGGTGCGGGGTGATGACCTGCTGCCCAGTTCACCACAGCAAGCCTGGCTGGCCCGGACGTTGGGAGGACGTGAACCCGCCTACGCCCACGTGGGATTGGTGGTCAACGAGCACGGACAACGGCTCGCCAAACGCGACGGGGCCGTGACCATGGCCGACCTGGTTAGCCGCGGGATCACGGTGGATCAACTCCGAGCCCGTTTGGGTGCCTCACTCGGGCTGTGTGCGCCCGAGGAGCCAGTAACCGCCCACACCTTGCTTGACCGATTCGATCCGGCCAGGCTGGCCTACCACACCTGGCGGTGGCCGGGATGAACCGGCCTACTGGCCCGCCGGTGCGGCCGCGGAGAATAGAATGTCCACGACGAAGACCACCGCATCGCCAGCCGCAACCTCGGGGTCCTTATTGCCATGGGGGTAGGGGTCCGGATCCACTATGACCACCCGGGAGCCGATAGGCTTCCCGGCCAGTCCGGTCTTCCAAGACTCGAGGGTGGTGCTCAGCGGACCACCATCCGGCTCGGCGTACTTATCTTCTATTAGTTTCCCGGTTTTCCAGCTGTAGGAGCGATACATCACCAGGATCGTGTCGCCCGCATCGACCGGGCGCTGCGCGCCGGTGAGAACTGTCTCCACCACAAGCTCGGCCGGAGCAGCGGCATCCGTGGGAATGGTCACCTGCGGGCTGCCATCATCCCGGGTACTGAGTTCCACCGGGAGCTTCGGTGAGGACTCCTTGCCGGAGGCACCCCCCACCGCGATAGCGTTGATGTCCACCACGAAGATGAGCGTGTCACCCACCTCGATCCCGGCTTCGGGCTGCCCGCCAGCCTGGTCATATCCCTCAGACCCCGGCAGGACAATCAAAATCCGGTCCCCCGGCTTGCCCCCGACGAGCCCCTCCTGAAAACCACCGACCAGGTTCGGTAGCGCCATCACCGCTGCCGAACCTCGGGTCCACGAACTGTCGAAGACTTCGCCGGTACGGCCGTTGACCCCGACATAGTTGATCTCAACGGTCGCCTCAGCGTTGATCTCCGGGCCATCGCCCTCGCCCGCACTCAGGACCCGGGTCCGAACCTTATCGATGGCAAACGGAGCATCCACGCTCACGGTGGGAGCCACCCCGAGGTCCCCAGCCACGGTGACGTCATCAATCGAGGTGGAGACCGGCACGTCGGTCGGGCTGACTGAAGGAGCCGCCGACGCGGTGCTGGTCTCGGCTGGCGTGGGGGTCGGAGTTTCCTCGCCGGTACCCGAGCAACCGGTCAGCACCAAGGCCAGACCGACGCTCACGGTACCGAGTAGGGCAGGAATGCGGGAGCGGTGATTGGACACCGCGCCATCGTACCGAGTCTGACTGGTTCCCTGGTCACCGACGCGTCCCCATGAGCCGACCTGTGGCGAACCGTGCCCACGACCTGGCTACATCCGAACCGCGTCCAGCAGCAAGCCAACCTCCTCTCGGGTCAGCGCCCGGATCTGGCCGGGTCGGAGTTGCCCCATCCGAACCGGCCCGATCTGGGTGCGAGCCAGGGATTGCACCGGATGGCCGACGGCGTCGAACATCCGCCGGACGATCCGGTTGCGGCCTTCATGGAGGACCACGGTGACCATGCTGCGGCTCTCAGCGCGCGCCGTGAGCCTGACCGAATCCGGACGCACCCACCCATCGTCCAGCCGAATGCCGTGGGCCAGTCGGGCGATCGTGGCGTCGTTGATCACCCCCGCCAGCTCAGCGACATAGGTCTTTGTCAGCTCGAAACTGGGATGCATCATCCGCTGGGTGAAATCGCCATCGTTGGTGAGCAGCAGCATGCCCTGGGTGTCGGTATCCAGCCGACCCACGTGGTAGAGCCGGTCAGCTCGCTGCTCCGCATCCAGGTAGTCGGTGATAGTGGGCCGGCCTTGGGGGTCATCCATGGTGCTGACCACCCCGCGTGGCTTGTTCAGCATCAGGTACGCATGGCCTCGCGGTGGCGGTACCCGGGAGCCATTGACCCGAATGACATCCACCAGCGGATCGACGCGCATCCCCTGGCCGGTGACGGTGCGGCCATTGACCTCCACCCGCCCTTCAGCTATCAGGATCTCGCTAGCCCGCCGAGAGGCGATCCCCGCCTGTGCCAGCACCTTTTGTAGCCGGATTCCGTCGTCGCGTCGCGGTTGCTCACCCTCAGTCATCATGCCTCATCGTCGCTGGCCGCTACGGCATCGGGGCTCCCGTCCGGCCCCACTTCGGCATCCAGCACGTCAGCATCCAGCTGCTCGGCCAGCTCGGCCTCCAGCGCGGAGGCCTCGGGGAGGAACGGAGCGAGTGCGGGTAACTCATCCAAAGCCGTCAGCCCCATCCGCTCCAGGAATACAGCGCTGGTTCCGAAAAGCATCGCCCCGGTATCCGGCGAGGTTCCCCGCTCCTCGATAAGCTCTCGGGTCACCAGCGTCCGCATGACCCCGTCCACATTGACCCCGCGAATCGCCGAGACCCGGGACCGGGAGATCGGCTGCAGGTAGGCCACCACGGCGAGGGTCTCCAGCGCTGCCTGCGAGAGCTTGGCATGCTGCCCTTCCAGCACCCAGCGGGCGATAACATCTGCGTGCTCGGTGCGGGTGTAGAGCCGCCAGCCCTCCCCCACCTGACGCAGTTCGAAACCGCGCCCGGTTTCGTCGTAGAAGGCTGCTATCTTTTCCAGCGCCTCCCAGACCACCGGCTTGGGCACGTCCAGGGTCACGGCCAGTTCCGCTGCCCCGAGCGGTTCGGTGGCCAGCAGGAGGAGGGCTTCCATCGCACCGCTGATCTCACTGGCGTCCCGCACCGGGGCCGGTTCCGCCCCTTCAGCAGAATCAGTCATCGGTCTCCGTCCCGGGCTCAGGGCCCTCATCGAACTCGGCTGAAATATCCAGGTCACCCGTTGCTGTGCCGGTCCAGCGCACGGTGAGTTCCCCCAGTGCGGTGAGCTGCTCGAAGGCAACTGCCTGCTCCCGGGCCAGTTCCAGCAGAGCCAGGAACCGGGCTACCACCACATTGCTATCAGCGGCATCAGCCACCAGCGCGCGAAAGGTCAGCGTTCCCGACTGCCGGAGTCTGCCGGTGATCACCTCGGCCTGCTCCCGCACCGAGACCATCGGCGCATGCAGATGGTCCAGTGAGATCACGGGTTCCTGGCGGGGCTGCAATGCCCGGGCGGCCAGCCAGGCCAACGTGTCGGCGTCGGCCGGGATGACGACCTCGGGCAGCAGCGAGGCAAACTCAGGCTCCAGGCCACCGGGACGGGGGAATCGGCGCGCCTCGGACTCGAGCCGTTCGGCTATCAGCGCGGATACCTGTTTGAAGGCGCGATATTGCAACAGTCGGGCAAAGAGCAGATCCCGCGCCTCGAGCAGGGCCAGGTCTTCGGGGTCTTCGACGTCACCTTGCGGGAGCAAGCGGGCCGCCTTGAGATCGAGCAAGGTGGCAGCCACCACCAGGAAGGAACTCGTTTGGTCCAGATCCAGATCTGCTCCGGCGGCGCGCACGTGGGCGATGAACTCATCGGTAACCACACTGAGGGCCACCTCGGTAATGTCCAGCTTGTGTCGGCTGATCAGCTGGAGGAGCAGATCGAACGGGCCTTCGAAATTGCTGAGGTGAACCGTGAATGGTGCGGCAGTCACGTCGTCCGGAGCCGCCGCACCACGTCGGCCTCCATCGCCTGGGTGCTGACCTCCTCCAAGGCCGAGGCTATCGCCGCCCGGACTATCCGGCCCCGGTCGGCAGCGATGCCCAGTTCGCCCCGGAGATAGAGCCGCAGTTGCTCTAGGGCCAGCAGTTCTTCAGAACTCACGTAGACGGTGATCTTCTCGTCATGGCGCACCCGACCGGAGTGGGTGACCATGGCTGCCGACTCCGACCCCTCGGACTCAACGCGAGCCGGTGCCGGCTTCACCCGAGGGGTGCCCGTGGTGCGAAAAAGCTCCTTCGCACCCGGAAGGTCTACGCGGCGGGGCATCGGTGCAGCACCTCCCGGGCCAGGGTCCGATAGGACGTCGCACCCGGGCTCGACGGCGCATAGGTGGTAATCGGCTCGCCCGCCACCGTGGTCTCAGGAAACTTCACGGTACGGCGGATAACAGAGTGGAAGACAACATCGCCGAAAGCTTCAACGACCCTTTCGAGCACCTCTCGGCTGTGCAGGGTCCGGCCGTCATACATAGTTCCTAGAATTCCTAGGATGGCCAGGTCTGGATTCAATCTTTCGGTCACCTTGTCGATGGTGTCTGTCAACAGCGCCACCCCCCGCAGCGCGACGAACTCGCACTCCAGCGGGATCACTGCATAGTCCGAAGCCGTGAGGGCATTGACGGTGAGCAGACCCAAGGACGGCGCACAATCGATCAAGATCAGATCGTATTCCGAGCGCAGCGGCTTCAGGACCCGCCGTAGAGTTTGTTCCCGGGCCACCTCGGACACCAGCTGGACCTCGGCAGCCGACAGGTCGATATTGGCTGGCAGCAGGTCCAGACCCTCGATTTCGGTGGGCAGAATCACATCGTCGGGATCGAGACCGCGCCCCAGCAGCAAGTTGTAGACCGACGTGTCCAGCGTATGTGGGTTGACCCCCAACCCCACCGACGCCGATCCTTGCGGGTCAAAATCCACCAGGAGCACGCGTCGCCCGGTTTCGGCGAGGGCCGCGCCCAAGTTGATGGTGGTGGTGGTCTTGCCCACGCCGCCCTTCTGATTCGTCATCGCTATCACGACCGCCTGTTTGGGGCCCGCGGCGGGCGGGCGGGGTTCGGGCAAGGCCGGCCACGGTCGACCCGTAGGTCCCAGATCTCCCCGGGGTGGTTCCTCGAACAAGGCGGGAGCGCTCACTGACATCCTTCCGTCGTCCAGCACCCCCAGCTTAGAGGGCACTTTGACGACAAAGCGATACGACAGGCCGGGCTGGTCAGCCCCCCGACATCCGGTCAGTGCGCCCGCGGATGGGCCGCCAGGAAGACTTCGCGCAGATGCTCGGCGGTGACGAGCGTGTAAATCTGCGTGGTGGACACCGAGGCATGCCCCAACAGCTCTTGGACCACCCGAACATCGGCACCACCGTCCAGCAGATGGGTCGCGAAGGAGTGCCGCAGGGTATGGGGGCTCACCTCACCGGGGATCCCAGCCCGATCGGCGTGTTCCCGGACGATGGCAAAGGCGCTCTGCCGGGTCAGCCGGTTGCCCCGCGTGTTCAGCAGCAGTCCTGGCCCGGGGCGCTTCCCCCGCCGAATAGCCTCCGGGCGCCCCCGGACCAACCAGGCCGCTACGGCCTTGCGGGCGAAACTGCCCAGCGGCACCAGCCGTTCCTTGCGACCCTTGCCGAACAGCCGCAGCCCAGCATCGGGATCGTCCACGACCGTGCTCACCTCATCGACGTCCAGGTTCACTATCTCCGAGACCCGGGCACCGGTCCCGTAGAGCAGCTCAAGCAGGGCTTGATCCCGCAGACCCCAGAGGGTGGTCAGGTCGGGTGCGGCCAACAAGGCTTGGATCTGATCGAGCGCCAGCGCTTTCGGCAACGGCCGTCCTAGCTTCGGCGGCGCCACCCGACCGGCGGGATTGTCTCTGGCTATCCCCTCGTCCATCGCAAACACGTGAAAGGAGCGGACCGCAGCAACGGCACGGGCCACGCTCGCGGCTGCCAGGGGACGGTGGGTTGCTGATCCTTCCCGCATGTAGGCGGCAAAACCGGCCACCTGCGCCGGGGTTACCTCTCGGATCGCCGTGATCCCAGACCCGTCGAGGTACTCCCGGTAGCGGTTCAGGTCCCGGCGGTAGGCGGCGATGGTGTGACCGGAGGCGCCGACTGAGGCAGTGAGATGGTCGAGGTAGTCCGCGAGCAACCTATCCAGTGCCGTCATCCTCGGTTCCTGACTACCGGTCCAGGTGACGGATCTCGGCCTCACGGCGTTCGGCGGCAGCACGCGCCGGCCACGCGGCCTCGGGCCTTCGCAGGATATCCACCCGTCCGGACCTCAGCACCGTGTGAGCAGCCAGCGCACCCACGACCATGGTCGGATTCTGGATCCGGCCGGCAAAAATTGAATCCACGAGGTCGTCCAGCGCAACCAGGCACACCTCCATATCGGCTTCCTCATGCTCGACTACGAAATCGGGCGGCCGGTTGGTGGGGCTGAGGCCGCGGGCCAGGTACACCCGCAGGGTTTCCTGGAGGCACCCCGGGCTGGTCAGGTAGTCGACCAGGATTCGCCAGTCGGTGGCGGCGAGTTCGACCTCTTCGGCCAGCTCTCGCTGGGCTGCCGCGAGCCATGACTCCCCCGCTGCATCCAGTAAACCCGCAGGTGGCTCGACCAGCCGAAAGCCAACAGGATGCCGAAACTGGCGCACCACCACCACTCGCTCGGCCTCATCCAGAGCTATCACCCCGACCGCACCGGGATGGAGCAGGTAGTCCCGCACCATGGTCGTCCCCGCGGGGGTGTCCACTTCATCCCGGACGAAGTCGCTCACCCGTCCGGCGCCGAGCACAGCATGGGAGCGAATCGGCCACCCGAGGGGTTCGTCGGTGATCTCGTCCCCCGTCAACACGCGCATCGGGGTGATCAGATTTCCTCGGTGAACAGCCGCTGGCTGCGCATCCGCTCCACAGCCGCTTGGAGTAGCCCCACGAAGAGTGGGTGCGGCTTGGTCGGCCGAGACTTGAGTTCAGGATGAGCTTGGGTTGCGACGTAGTAGGGATGCTGATCGGCATCAAGTTCGACGAACTCGACCAGGGTGCCGTCTGGTGAGGTTCCTGAAATCTTCAGCCCAGCCTGCTCCAGTTGTTCCCGGAAGGTGTTGTTGACCTCGTACCGGTGCCGGTGCCGCTCGGATACCCGGGTGGCTCCGTACTGCTGGGCTACGACCGAGCCCGTACTCAGCAGGGCGTCATAGGCTCCCAGCCGCATCGTGCCGCCCAGGTCTCCAGCACCCTCCACGAAGGCGTGCTGCTCGTCCATGGTGGAGATCACTGGGTAGTCGGTATCGGGATCGAACTCCGTCGATGCCGCACCCGCCAGCCCGGCCAGATTCACGGCGGCCTCCATCACCATGCATTGCAGCCCGAGGCACAGCCCGAGCGTAGGGATCTTGTTCTCCCGAGCGTAGGTCAGCGCTCCCAGTTTGCCCTCGACCCCGCGGATGCCAAATCCTCCCGGCACCAAGACACCATCCACATCGTGCAGTTCTGCGGCGGCGCCCTCGGGGGTGGCGCAGTTGTCGGAGGGCACCCACCGGATATGGGCTTTGGCCCAGTTGGCAAAGCCCCCCGCGCGCACAGCTTCGCTGACACTCAAGTAGGCGTCGGGCAGGTCGATGTACTTGCCGACCAGCGCTATGGTGACCTCTTCTTTCGGGTGGTGTACCCGTTCGAGCAGGTTGTCCCAGCGTTCCCAGTCCACATCGCGGAAGCTGACTCCCAGGCGCCGGACCACATAGGCGTCGAGGCCTTCGCTGAAAAGCACCCGGGGAATGTCATAGATGCTCGGCGCGTCCGGACAGGAGATCACCGCCTCTTCGTCGACATCGCACATGAGCGCGATCTTGCGCTTGATGCTGCTGGGAATCTCTCGATTGGACCGGCACACGACAGCATCCGGGGCGATACCGACCTGCCGCAAGGCGGCAACAGAATGCTGGGTAGGTTTGGTCTTGAGCTCACCAGACGGCCCGATGTAGGGCACCAGCGAGACGTGCAGGAAGAAGACGTTTTCGCGGCCGACCTCCCGGCGCACCTGCCGCGCCGCCTCCAAGAACGGCAACGATTCGATGTCGCCCACGGTGCCGCCGATCTCGTGGATGACTATGTCGGTGCCCTTGGTGGCCATGGACAACATGTCATCGCGGATCTGGTTGGTGATGTGCGGAATCACCTGCACGGTATCGCCGAGGAAGTCGCCGCGGCGTTCCTTGGCGATGACTGTCGAATAGACCTTGCCGGTGGTCACATTCGCGTCCGCGGAGAGGTTGACGTCCAGAAAGCGCTCGTAGTGGCCGATGTCGAGATCGGTTTCGGCGCCATCCTCGGTGACAAACACCTCGCCGTGCTGGAACGGGTTCATGGTGCCCGGATCTACATTGAGGTACGGATCAAGTTTCTGCATGGTGACCCGCATCCCCCGGGCCACCAGTAGCGAGCCGAGACTGGAGGCCGTGAGACCCTTCCCGAGCGAGGAGGCGACGCCTCCGGTGACGAAAATGTGCTTGGTCTGCGTAGTCTGCCCCACGGATTTCAATAATATCGTGCCGGGCCTCGTTGCGGCACCTCGGCCGCGCCGGCACCCCCCAGGTAGTCCGGACATCCGGGTCGCGGTCCCAAGATCGCCGTGACCCCCCACTGGACCTGCCTCACCCTACTGGACCTGCCTCACCACAGCCGGTGGCGCGCGTCCTCAGACAGTGAGGATGTCGAGCCAGGGCGCCACCGGCATCAGGAGGCCGGTGCTCATCCAGAACATACCGAGGTTCATGCCGGCCATGGCGGCCGCAGCGAACCGTTCCCGTCTCTGGCGTCGCCGACGTTCCGGGGCGGGCTCAGCGTCCAGCACCCGCAGGGCCAGATCACCGGCGCCCGCCGGCAGCAGTTTCCGCTCCGGTTGGCGTGCCGGAGGCATGGGGGGACGGATCACCCGCCACCAGTCAGCCAGGCCGACTATCAGCAGGTAAACCATGAACGGCACCCCCACCGCCGCCACCGCCATCACCGGCCCGGGATCACCGGCGCTCATCATCGCCTGGTGCCGGACATACATGCCAGCGAGATGCCAGGTCATCGCGCCGAACATGGCCGCGTGCCCCCAGGCGTGGGCGACATGGCCGGCCGTGCTCATCAGGGCCCAGAAACCAAACCATGCCGTCGCCACGCCGAACAGCGCTACCAGCCCCGGCAGGCTCAGCAGGCCACGCAGCACCGCCCACGTCTGGGGCAGCACCATGCACACCATGACGGCGCTCATCACCAGGTGCAGCAGTGCGCTGATCCTGTCGACGATCGCCCGACTCCGGGCGACCTCACCCACAGCCCAGGCCGTAGCCAGGCCGAACACAACCAGCAACACCAGCACCTTGACCGGTGACTCGGCAAAGATGAACATCAGTCGATCCTCTTCAACGACGGCCGCAGGGCGGCTACGCACCCTCGGGCGGATAGCCGTGAATCGACGGACACCCGCGGGAGGAGCCTGACAGGACCGCTCGGTGGGGGACCTTCGGCGGTGGCAGGACGATTGTAGGGAAAGGCCCACACGACGGGGCATGATGTCTCAGGGCCAGCGGGCCGCCAGAGACAGTACCGCCAGGCTGGCAAGCACGGCGAAGCCGAGAGCGATCCCGGCATAGAACTCGGTGACCTCTTGTTCTATCTGTTCGTAGCCAACCGATCGCGCGATAGAACTGTAGACCCGCTCCAGTTCAGTGCTGCTGCCGGCCTCGAAGGCCTCCCCGCCGGATTCACGCGCAACCGTTCGCAGCTCTGCCGGGTTGACCGGCACCCCCTCCCGGCGCCCATTCGTTACCACATAGCCATTCGGGGTGCCATAGGCAATCGTATATATCGGGTAGCCGGCCTCCTTGGAGAGCCGAGCTGCCTCGGCCGAACTCCGGCCTATGTTCGTGTAGCCATCGCTAAGCAGGACAATGGCTCCAGGCGTGGGCTCATCGGGATCGTCGGGGTCTGGCGGGACCAGGTTCATCGCGTCCAGGGAGGAGTAGATACCCTCTCCAATCGCCGTCGACGGGGCGAGCTCCAGGTTCTGAACTGACGCCTTCACCAGCGCCCGGTCTTGGGTCGGTGGCACCACCACCGACGACGACCCAGCAAAAGCAACCAGCGATACGTTGAACCCGCGGGGCAGCAGATCGATAAAGCCCTCGGCTGCGGCCTTGGCTGCATCCATTCGGTTAGGGTCGACGTCGGTCGCTTGCATGGACCGGGAAACATCGAGGGTGAGCACCACGGTGGCCCGCTCCCGCGGCACATTGACCAGGTCTTTGGGTTGCGCAAAGGCCACCGTCAGGGCGGCCAAGCTGAGCACGGCGGCCATCACCGCCACATGCCGCTTCCAGCCCGATTGTCGAGGCAACACCCGTTGTAGCAGATCCGCACCCGCAAAGCGGGACCGGGCACCCCGGCGCTGGATAAGACCCAGGTAGATGAGCAAGAGCACCGGTACCAGCACCAAGATCCAGAGGCGTTCTGGATGGAAAAAGGCAATCAGGGGCACCAAGGTCATGAGGGCCACCTCGCTCCCAGCGACACGGCTGCCAACGCTGCGATCACGGCGAAGGCAAGCCCGTAGCCTGCCCAAATCGCCGTGGTTTCCTTCTTGACCGATTCATAGCCAACTTCCGACCGGATCGAGTCGTACACCCGATTCAGGTCTCCGGCCGATTCAGCTGCCGCATAGGTCCCCGCGGTCCGCTCCGCCAGTTGCGCCATCAGGTCCCGGTCCGGCGGTACCGTCTCCCGTACCCCATCGAGGTCAACAGATCCGTTCTGGGTTCCATAGGCGATGGTGTGGATAGGCACCTCCTGATCGGCCGCCTTGGCCGCCGCCTGCGTCGGGGCTCGTCCGAGGGTGTTCTGGCCGTCACTCAGCAGCACTATCGCCCCCGGAGCCGTGGAGCCATCATCGGCCTTGGGAGCCATCTCCAAGGCGCTCAGGGCCACATAGATAGCCTCACCGATAGCTGTGGAGTCCTGGAGTTGCAGGCTGTCAATGGCACGGCTGGCGAAAACCCGATCTGTTGTCGGGGCCAACCGCGTGGCTGGGTTCCCCGACATACTCACCACCGCCACGTTGTATTGCTCAGGCAATCCGGACACGAACGTCTTGGACAACTCTTGGGCGGCCTCCAACCGGCTGGGATCCACATCGAGGGCTGCCATCGAGCGGCTCACATCGATGATCAACACTATGGTGGCTCGCTCCCGCGGCACCCGTTCGATCCCGTTCGGCCGCGCCCAGGCCAGCACGAGCGTGATCAAGCTCAACAACGACATCGCAACCGCCACGTGCCGACGCCAGGCTGATTGTTTCGGCATGACCTTGCCCAATACCGAGGTGTTCGTGAACCGCATCGACATCCGGTTCTTGCGTAGGAGCGCCCAGATATAGGCAGCGACCAGGAACGGGACTATAAGCAGCACCCACAGCCGCTGCGGGTCCAGGAAGGACAATTGCGAAAGATCCATCAGCGGGTCACCCCCTGAGGCGGCTGATGCAAGGTGCCCGCCACCCGCCGATATCCGAGAATGAACCGGGCGATGTCATTGACCCAGTCCTGGTCGGTGCGGAGCTGGATATGCGCCACCCCGGCCCGTCGCAGAGCCACCCGTACTCGTTCCCGCTGGGCGGCGGAGGCGGCATTGAACCGATCCCGCGCTGCCGCGTCGGAGGTATTCACGTAGCGGGCAAAGTCGGTTTCTGGATCCCGGATCAGGATGTCCCCCACATCGGGGAAATCCAGTTCGCGGCGATCCAGCACCTCAATGGCAAGCACCTGGTTCTTCACGGCCAGCCGCCGTAGCGAGCCCTCCCAATCCGGCTCCACCTCGGGATCCAGCTCGGTGTCTCCAGGGGTCAAGAAGTCCGAAACCACCACCCGCACTCCCCGGCGGCGCTGCACTTTGGCCATCTGGTCGATCCCGCGCGACAACGAGTAGGGACCGTCGCTGTGATCGGACACAATCGGCTCGGTGAGCATCCGGCGTAGCAGACTGTAGAGGGCCATCCGGCCCGAGCGCGCCGGAATCCTCACCAACGTCTCCGGGCGCATGATCAGGCCACCGAACCTGTCGCCCATCTTCTGGCTCAGGAAGCCGATGGTGGCGATCGCGGCAATGCCTAGATCCCGCTTGGTCACACCCTCGGTCCCCCAGTTCATGGACGGCGTCACATCCAGCAGCGCCCACACCTCGAGCTCCCGGTCAGCGATAGTGTCCCGAACATGTGGGCTTCCCGTGCGCGCCGTGACCGCCCAGTCCATCCGCCGGACATCGTCTTGGCCGGGCACATATTCCCGGGCGTCATTGGTTTCGGACCCGGGTCCCGGCAGTAGGCCGCGATGATCACCATGGAGGTAGCCATCCATCCGTCGCACGATGGTGAGTTCTAAGCGGCGCAGGGCCTGCTCGGGCGCCAGTTTGCTCAGAGGCAGCGTGGCCGCCGTCGGTTCGTGCAACAGCGAGCCGACCGCGCCGAGGCTGTCGGGCGGTGGCGGGGTGAACGTTGGCTCCGCCATGCTGGCGCCGCTCAGCGCGGACCCATCTCGGGCGAATAGCGATGCTCGGTCCGGGCTTGCTGCCGCTGCTCCTCATTCCAGACCGGGGTCGGGGCCGGCACCATCGCCACGATCCGGTCCACCACGTGGGCGGGCGACACATTGTCAGCGACCGCATCGAAGCCCAGCACCAGCCGATGCGACATCACATCTTTGGCGACCGCCTGCACATCTGTCGGCAGCACATAGTCTCGGCCATGAATCAGCGCCAGCGCTCGGGCCGCAGCCACCAGACCCAAAGTAGCTCGGGATGAGGCCCCGATCTGGATCACGCCGTCCAGATCCGGCATACCGAAATCACCCGGGGTCCGGGTCGCGAGCACGAGCCTAACTACGTACTCCGCGACCAGGTTGTGCACAAACACGTTGCTCGCCTGCTCTTGTAGCGCCAAAATGCGCTCGGGGCTGAGCAGGTTCCTGGCCGTCGGCGGCCGCACGCTCATCCTGCGGAGGATCTCAAACTCTTCGTTGCCGCGCGGGTAGGGGACGTCAACCTTCAGCAGGAACCTATCTCGCTGCGCCTCTGGCAGCGGGTAGACCCCTTCAGATTCGATGGGGTTCTGGGTTGCTATCACGATGAACGGCTGGGGCACCGGATAGGTCTGCCCACCGAGCGAGACCTGCTTCTCGGCCATAAGTTCCAGCATCGCCGATTGCACCTTCGCCGGAGCCCGGTTGATCTCATCGGCCAGCACAAAGTTGACGAAGATCGGACCCAGCGAAATATCGAACTGTTCCTGCTGAGCGGAGTAGATCCGGGTGCCCACGATGTCGGAGGGAACCAGGTCGGGTGTGAACTGAATCCGCGCGAAATCACCACCCACCACCGTCGCGAACGTGCGGACGGCCAGCGTCTTGGCGGTTCCGGGGACGCCCTCCAGGAGAACATGGCCCTGGGCGAGCAGACCGACCATGAGTTGCTCGACCATATGCTCTTGGCCCACGATCACGCTCTGGACCTCGGCGATCGCCTGGCCGAGAATGGTCGCGGCCTCGCCAAGGTCGGCCGTCTGGGGCAAATTGGACACGCGTGTCCCTCCTGGAACAAGTGCTCATCGTGGGCAGAGGCCACCTTACCCGCTCGCTCGGTGTCCCTACGCTGTGGTGCCATCAGGCACAATGGGGCGCGATGACCCAGCCCGAGCCACCAGCGGCCGACCCCACCACCGAGGCGGAGTTGGCGCAACTCCACCCCTTGTTGCCCCTCGACCCGCCCGTGATCGCCGGGTATCAGCTCGTCGCACGCCTCACCGCATCGCCATCTGGAGTCGCCTATGTCGCTCATGACGCGACCCAGACTCCGGTGATGCTGGTCATGCTGTCAGAGGGTGCCACCGATGACATCGCAGCGGTACAGCGCTTCGCAGGCACGGTGAACACCATGCATATCGACACGGTGCTGGCGCGCGGCGGACGAGGCCAACAGGAGGGTCGGCTCTCACAGCGTTACCGGCCAGCCGACGACGTCCCACCCGCACCAGATCCGGCCCCCGCTGCCGCCTGGGTAGCGCTGGCCTACACCGGCACGACCGCTGCGGCGACCGAGGCCCAGCGGATCCTGGCGGAGGTCGATCTGTCCTGGTTGCCTCACCAGGGCAAGCCCACGGGCCCGAACTATGTCCTCCCCTGGATCGACAAGATCACACCCGGAAAGACCCGGGCGTGGCCACTGTCGTGGCCAGGACGCACCGATCGAGCTGGCTGGTTGTCCATCCTGATCTCGTGGCTGATCATGATGCTGCTGATGGCGCTGGCCATTCTGATAGCGATACTGCTGTTTCAGTTCTCCCCGCCCCAGGCACCGCCACCGCCGGTACCGACATCCGCCTCGGGAGGCGGTTCACCATCGCCCGGTTCCGCCTCACCTTCACCAGACTCAGCCTCACCCTCTCCAGACTCGGCCTCACCCTCACCAGACTCAGCCTCACCTTCACCAGACTCGGCCTCGCCCACGCCCAACCCCGGATCCCCAGGCTCAAGCCCGAGCGCGTCCGCCGCCAACACGCCCACACCCCCGAGCAAGCTCTGATGCGCCTGATCGCCACGGATCTTGACGGCACCCTACTGGGGCCTGACGGTCGGATCGGCGCCCACAATCTGGCAGCACTCGGTGCCGCCCACGCCCGCGGCGTTCAGGTGGTCATCGCCACCGGTCGGCCAGCCCGCTGGCTGGACTGCCTCCAGCCGCTGGCTGAGCTGCGACCGCTGGTGTTGGCCAGCAACGGGGCGGTCGAGATTGATCTCGCCACCGGCGGCGTGGTTAGGCAACACTGCCTCAGCACCCAACAGGTCCAGGCGGTCGCTGCGGATCTGCGTGCAGCCTTCCCCGAGATCTCGTTTGCGCTGGAACAGGGATTCGACTTCGGCTGCGAGCCTGGTTGGCTCGAACAAACCGATGCCAGCATGGTCCCCGAAGCTGTGTCCGGGCCCGCACTCGGAATCCCCTGGGAGGATCTCCTTGCGCAGGTCCGCCCGGTCGTGAAACTTCTAGCCCTCAGTACGGTCCGGCCGGTCGAGCACCTCGCGGCTGAGGCCAGCGAGATTGTCGGCGAGCGCGCCATGGTCACCCATTCGGCCGCCTCGGCCAGCGGGGCACTGCTGGAACTCAGCGCACCGGGGATCTCCAAGGCATCGGCACTCGCGGCTATCTGCAGCCGTATCGGGGTGGATAGTTCCGAGGTGGTTGCCTTCGGGGACATGCCCAATGACCTGGCTATGCTCACCTATGCGGGCCAGGGATTCGCTATGGCTAACGCTCATGACGATCTCAAGCAGCGCTTCCCCGTGATCGGTTCGGCCGCCGACGGCGGCGTGGGTGACACCGTTCGGCGCCTGCTCGCTCAGGCGTAGCCCAGTTCGTGGAGCCGATCATCGTCAATCCCGAAATAGTGGGCGATTTCGTGTACGACGGTGATGGTGACCTCCTCGATCACGTCGGCCTCGGTGGAGCACAGCTCGAGCGTCGGATTGCGGAAGATTATTATTCGATCGGGCAGCACACCCGCGTAGGTGGTGTCTCTTTCGGTGAGCGGGATCCCGTCATACAGTCCCAGGAGGCCTGGCTCGTCAGGCGGGGCGTCGTCTTCGACGACGATGATGCAATTGTCCAGCAGGCGCAAGAGATCGTCGGGGACTGCGGCCAGCGCATCGGCCACCAGCCGATCAAACGTCTCATCATCCATCTGCATCGTCATCGGCTCACCAGCCGACCCGGGACTCCCCCGCAACCTGAGACCATCCGCCTACCCTTCCAGGTGGGCGCGCCGGCGGCAATGCCACCGGGCCCACTGGTGGCGGCCTCTGCCATGATGGTGGTCGGAACCAACCAAGGTTGAAGGGGGAGCAAGCATGGACGGTCCCGCCTGGAAACGTGGTTTTCTTGCCGTTGATGCGGGACAGACCGGCGTCCGGGTTCGCGCACGGAGCACCACCCAAGGGCCCCTGGAGATGGAGTTGGCTGGGGTTCGCACAGACATTCCGCTAGCCCCACAACTGGTGGCCGTGGTCGACAGCGTGTTCCAGCAAACCCGGATCCGGTTCGACACCGTCGCGGTCGCCACCACCGGGCTCACCGGCGCCGAGGCCGACGCCGACGCCCTGCTGAACCGAGTGCACTATTTGGGGATTACCCGGGTCTTTCTGGCGCATGATTCGGTGAGCTCCTTCCTGGGTGCCCTCGGTGATCGTCGCGGGGTCGTCATCGCTGCCGGGACCGGATCCATCATCACGGCGATGGGCCGTGACCACGTGGCCCGGGTCGACGGCTGGGGGCACATCATGGGCGATGCGGGCAGCGGCTACTGGATCGGCCGAGAGGGGCTCCGCGCGGCCATGCGAGCCCATGACGGCCGCGGACCCGAGACGGCGCTGCTGTCCCTGGTGCGGGCAAGCTGGGCCAATGTGGAGGATGCCTACATAGCCCTGCAATCGGATCCCGAGTGGGTTCGCGCAGTCGCGGCCTTCAGCCAAGACGTCGCCGCCCTGGCCCGCGAGGATGCCGAAGCCGCCCGCATCTGCCAGGAGGCGGGCGAGCACCTGGCCGCCTCGGCCCTCGCCGGACTCGCACGCGTCCATGAGCCCTCCGAATCCGGTGGCAACACCGCAGTGGCCTTGCTGGGCAACGTCTTCCGCTCCGCGCTCATTAGAGCGCAGGTCACCCAGAGCATCACTGGCGCAGTTCCCGGAGCCGTCGTGGTGAAACCCGCCGGAACTGGTCTGGATGGCGTCGATCTGTTTGCCGAGCTCCCCCAGACCCATCCGCTCCGTGGCCTGATTTCAGACGCGTCCACCTGATCACCGTTTCCCGAGCCGAAGGAGCGACGTGAGGCTGACTGCCATCACCAACACCCCACAGCCCTACGCCTGGGGCCGACCGGGTGGGGTCGCCCGAGCTCTGGGGCAGCCCGGGACGGACGCCCCCGAAGCCGAACTGTGGCTGGGTGCGCATCCGTTGTGTCCAAGCCGAGTGCTCGACCCGGCTGCCCCCTGGCCCGACCTCCTGGCCTGGGAGCGGCACACCGACACCACCCTGCCGTACCTGATGAAGCTACTCGCCGCCCAGCGGCCGTTGTCGCTCCAGGCCCACCCCACCACCGACCAGGCCAGCGCCGGCTTCGCTCGCGAGGAGGCCGCTGGTATCCCCCGTGACGCCAACCACCGCAACTACAAAGACCCGCACGCCAAACCGGAACTGATAGTGGCTATCGAGGATGGCTTCTCGGCCCTCTGCGGCTTCCGCGACATCGCCCAGACCATCGCCGAAATCGACACCTTCGCCCACTGCGCTCCAGATCCGGCCTGGCAGCAGTGGCGGGAACGCCTCACCGGACCGGAGGGGATCCGATCAGCCTTCGTCTGGCTGCTGTCCGATGCCCCTGAGGTCACCAGGCTGATCACGCTGCTCGCCGAAGCCGCCAGCCAGGACCCCGGACGGTTTCCGCTGGCCACCCTGCTCGCAGCCGAGTATCCGGGCGACCCAGGGATCGCCGTCGCACATATGCTCAACCAGGTGGTACTCCAGTCAGGGGAAGCCTTATGGCTGCCGGCTGGGAATGTCCATGCCTATCTGTCCGGGTTGGGTGTGGAGGTGATGGGACCCAGCGACAATGTTCTCCGTGGCGGCCTGACCCCGAAACATGTGGATCCAGCCGAGCTGGTGCAGGTCCTCGATTTCTCCGCGGGCCCCGCGTCTCACCTGCCCGCCGTTCCGCAGGGCCAGCATGCTGTCGCCTACACCCCGGCCTCGGTAGCGTCGGGAGCCGGGGTGCCCTTCGAGCTTGTCCTCATCGACGGCCCCACCAGACTGCACACAGGTTCCGCTGCGGTAGCGCTGGTCCTGAACGGTGACTTCCGCATCACCGGTGTCGACCAGGCTCCACACGCCTTGTCCCAGGGCGATGCAGCCTTCATGGATGCACCCGGACCGGTCACAGTGACCGGCAGTGGCAGGCTGGCGCTGGCCCATGCCCGCCCCTGAACCGCGTGCCGGAACCAGTTCTGTCAGGGCCACCCACTACCGTCACCAGCATGTCCAATCTGCAGCAGGTGCGCCAGCAGGCGGAGACGCTCATCGCCCGGCACCTGGGCGATGAGTGGAGCTTCTCCTTCGACAATGCCAAGCGCCGGGCCGGGTTCTGCAACTACACCAGACACCGCATCAGCCTGTCGCGCTATCTCGCCGCCCGCTTCGACGACGACGCCAACCAGCAGACTCTGCTTCACGAGATCGCCCACGCACTCGCCGGGCATACAGCTGGTCATGGTCCAGCCTGGAAGCGGATCGCGCACCAGCTCGGGTACCGCGGTGGTCGCACCGCTCCCGACCCGGGCGTCACCGAGCTCGCCCCCTGGGTGGGTGTGTGCCCCGCGGGGCATACCACCTACCGGCATCGCCGACCGACCAAGGTGACCTCCTGTGGCCAATGCGCCCGGCACTTCGATGAGCGGTTCACAATCACCTGGTCCTGGCGGGCGATCACTCCAGGAGACCATCGCGCCGAACCCACCGACCGTTCAGGCGCGCATCGCATCTGAATCTGCCCACTGGGGGTTCAGTCGACTCGCTTGTTTTCGCCGTCGCCCCCACCGTTCCCGGAGAGATCATCAACGGTGGACCAACAGCTGCTCTCGTCACGAGCACGCCGATGAAAGCGTGCAACGCTCGGGATGGTGCAACCAACGCACGATGTCTCCCTGGGGTGAAGGGCAGGCACCCGACTTACCCCGACAGTCACGGCCCGGACCATGGGCTGTATCAACCGGGCATCAGCTGGTCTTGAGGCAGCTCGGGAACCCGCCAGCGCTCAACAGTCTGGGTGATCCAGTAGGCCAGGAACTGGGCGATAAGTGCCGCCTCCACCAGGAACAGCCATTCCCGCGAGAGTGGTCGGAGCACCCCTAAGCCAAGTCCCACAGTGGCCAGCATCAGCGCGAATCCGAAGGTATACAGACTGGCCCATTGATCCCGAGGAGCATCCCCGGCAAGCCGCCGGGCCCGGGCGACGGCGATTCCGTTGACCCCCACCACACCCACCATGCCGAGGAACATTCCCAGTGCCGCCACGTAGTGACCGAGGGCAACATAGGTCGGCCCGTCCGCGAAGAAGAAGATCACGAACCCGACGTAGGCACCCAGACTCCAGAGCAATGTTGGATTCCGGAACCACGGCAGCACCGTGGAGCGCGCCGTGGCGACCACCTGGACCGTGAATCCGAGCAGCCCGACGATGAGGATCGCCCCGCTGTTGTTGACCACGGCCGCGGTGAGGTCGACCGGGAAGGTCGCGGTGGCCTCGGTCCCGATGGCAGCGCGACGCGGGGTGGGCACGAAGGCAACGAAGAATGCCAGGTAGCCGGCCATGTTCAACAGACCGTCCTCGGTGTCGCTGCGGCCCCGATAGATGATCATGCACGCCCCGATAGCCGACAGACTGCCCACGAAGATGCCCCGGGCGGGGGTGTAGTAGTAGGCACTCACCGATGGCAGCACCGCACCACCGTCGGCCACGATCTGAAGGATCACTCCGGTGAACAACAGCACACCCAGCAGGACGATCCCCAATCGGAGATAGCGGTAGGTGGCCTGCAGTTCGTAACGTTCGGCTCGACGCTTCCTGGGCACCGGTGCTGGCGGTTGAACCGGGTTCACGGCTGCCTCCTCAAAGGATCCGCTGAGGACTGGTTGTCAGCCAGCTTCTCAGACCGATCGTGATCCAGCGAGCCATCACCATCGTCGCCACCCACTGGGGCACCCCATCCGGCATGACTCCTGTGGGTGACCGGACCGGGCGCAGAAGACCCACGAAGTCTCTCGGTATCAGTTCACGAGGTAGTGCCTCTCAGGGGCTCCAGGGCAGCGAGGACCAAGTCTAGACCGAAGGTGAGCTCCTGGGTGGGATCGTACCCAGCAGCGACGAGATCCACGGCGGACTCGTTCAGGTAGGGGTACTCGTCGGCAGGAAGCTGGGGTACGTACACGTCCTCGGCCAGGTTCGCGAGTTCATCAGCGGTATCGAAGGGCAAGCAGGCTTCCTGCAGGGCAAAACCGTAGACGTAGCTGTCGAGTAGCCAGTTGGCGTGCGTCGCTGGGCCGAGGATGCACACCGCCGTCCAACACCGCTATGGCCCACCCTCTGTCGTCCAATCGTCAGAGATTGCTCGGCCGGTACCAGGTCGGCGCGAGGTGCTGGTTCGTTCGAACGCCGCATCACTCCATCCGGGTGACTATTTCCTGGTGACCGGCGTTCCGTATCTGGTGCGGCTGGCCTTCGGGCTCCGCAGGCCAGGCAACGGTATCCCCGGCAGGGATTTCCCCGGCACTGTATCCGCGGTCGGGAAGGATGTCACCGCTATCCGCCCGGGCGATGAAGTGTTCGGCTGGAGTTCCACTGGAACGCTTGCGGAGTATGCCTGTGTCCCGGAGAAGAACCTCGTACCCATCCCCGCAGGAGTCCCCTCGGTGCCGATCACGTCATTGACTACACGACGACCAACTTCACCCGAAGCGGCGATCAATACGATGTCATTCTCGACAGCGTCGAAGCTCACCCCCTGGCGGACGTCCGTCGCGTTTTGTCAGCTACCGGTACTCTGATCCCCAATAGTGGACACGGCAGCCGCTGGGTCGGCCCACTCGGCCGGATCGCACGAACCCGGCTCCTGTCCGGCTTCACCAGCCAACAGCTGCCAGCCTCCTCGCAACGGGGGAGGTCAAGCCGGTTATCGACCGCACCTACCCCCTCGACCAGGCAGCCGATGCCCTCTGCTACATCGCGGCGGGTCACACCCGGGGCAAGGTTGTGATCACTCTGTGATGAGCAGCCGAGCTTCAGCGGCACCCTCCAGCTCTACCGGAACCCGCGTGCTCACGGCCTCGACTCAGACATCCTTCAACCCCACAAGGGCCTGGACGATCTGGCTAGCCTCAGACACGACGAAGCCGTTTCGTACTCGTTGGCTCACACCTCAAGCGTGAAGCGCCTTCGTCCCATCTCAACGTAAGGCACCCCGCCAGAATCCGAAGAGCCACTTTGGGTGGAAGCAATGGAGCGTTGCGGGAGCAGGCGACCACAAGTTCAGAAGCCTACTTCGGCATGGAAGCAAGGGTCTCAGCGCGACCGCAACGCGGCGGGCCCGGCTGATGACTCTCTGATCGGCGTGTCGGCGGAACCAAAGAAACGACCTCGAACACGCCTCACCGACAACGAAGTGGACGCTATGCGAACAGCCCGCGAGAACGGCGTCAGCGTGCTCACGCTGACGAAGCAGTACGGCGTTCACCGGGGCACGGTCTGGGCCAAGACCCGAAATTGGCGCGGGAGTTGAACTGTTCCGTTCCCCCTCGCACATGAAATCCTGTACCGGCGCTCTGCCGCATGATCCCGCCGTTTCTGCGGAGCCAGCCTGTGGATAACTACACCGCGGTTCACGACCCCGCAGGGTCGGTAGCACATGAGTTAGCACATGAAACAGTCGCCTGACGGCCTGCTCTGTTGCAGTCAAGTGGCAACGATCTGGACGGCGGCGTCAGCTCTCGTCTTCGCTGGCTCGGAGAATCTCAACGATCTTGCCGAGCGCGGCTCGCGTCTGGGCGAGGTCCGCGGGGGGAAATGCGTCGGTGATACGTTGCTCGATTTCGTGTGCGGCAGCGTCAGCAGCGAGGGCGACACGGTGGCCTTCGTCGGTGAGGTTGAGGAGCACGATTCTGGTGTGCGAGGGCGAGTGTTCGCGGGTAACCAGTTTCTTGCTTTCGAGGTTCCCGAGGATCGTGGACATGGTCTGCGGAGTGAGGGAAGCGTTACGCGCTAGTTGAGCGATGGACTGCCCGGGGAGGATATGCAGGGCCATCAGGGTCACATACTGAGGAACTGTCACTCCGTGGGGTCGCAACGCCCTAGTTTTCGCGCCGGTGAGCGCGTTGTCGGCGAGCTTCAAATAGCTGCCAATTCTGTTGGCGATATGGTCTGGAACCTCCACTACCACGTTGACCCCTTCCCTATGCGCGGCTCCTGTGAGGACCGCTCGTGATGTCTCCCGTGGCTCCGTGCGCGGGACTCCTATTCGGGTCGCCGCGCACCGCGCCGTCACATACTACTGTCCCACAGGAGAGGTCTCCGGTTCCTGTGCCGCTGCGTGAGCGTCGGGGGTGGCCCTCTCGTTCCGCGCGCGAATCCCTGGCCACCACGCGGCCTTGCCGAGCAGTGTGAGGCATGCGGGGACGAGGAACATGCGCACGATCGTGGCGTCGAAAGCGACACCTATCGCTAGGCCGAAACCGAACTGCTGGATGGGCACGACACCAGTGAATGAGAATGCCCCGAACACGACGACCATGAGGAGTGCGGCACCGGTGATGAGCGGTCCGGTCTCTCGCATGCCCCTCGCGATGGCCTCCTGCGTGGTAGTTCCGGGTGCGCGTACGTATTCGCGGATGCGAGTGAGGATGAACACCTGATAGTCGGTGGCGAGGCTCACCAGCAATGCGATGAGAAGTACGGGCACCCAGTTGATGAGGTGGCCCAGTTGCGTGAATCCGAGCAACGATGCGGCGATGCCGTCTTGGAAAACCAGCACCATGACGCCGAACGTCGCGCCCACGCTGAGGATGTTCAGCCCGACGGTGAGGAGAGGGATGAGGATCGAGCGGAACGTCACGATCATGAGGACGAGGATGATCGCGAGCATGATGGCGATCACAGTGGGCAGCCATTGGGCGATGACTTCGGTGGCTTCCTCGTTGATCTGGGTCTCGCCGCCGACGTTGACGCTTGCCCCGTCCACGGCGTGATCGGCAACCGCGTTTCGGACATCGAAGAGTGCTTGCCGGGCGGTCTCGCTCGTTGCCGACCCCTTCGGGAGCGCGGTGATGAGGATGCGCTGCCCATCAGCGGAGAGCATCGTGCCGAGTGCGTGCTGCTCTTCGGCCGGCAGATGCTCCAGGATGCTCTTGTCCGCCGCAGCGAGCGGCTGGTCGGGGCGGATTGCGGTGAAGGAGTTTAGCGGCTGCGTAACCGTCTCGACATGGGCGCTGTTTTCGATGGCCTCGATGAGGCCTCGTAGTTCCGAAGTGTCGAGGCTGGAGATGCCGTTGGTTCCCGCGTCGACGAGCACCTGGATCGGGGCGGTGGCTCCGACGGAGAACTGTTCAGCGATTCGTTCAAAGCCTTGCCGCACGGGCGCGTCTTCCCGAGCGACCGAGGCGTCTGCGCTGCCGACCGCGATGTGGGTTGCCGGGACGATGAGTGCTCCGAGCACGGCGACCGACGCGATGACCACGACCCAGGGGCGTCGCTGGGCGAGTCGAGTTGCGAAGTTCGTGCGCGGTGCTCGTTGGTTCTTGCGCTTGGGGAACGGGATGCGCCCCCAGTTGATTCGTGTTCCGAGCAGTCGGAGCAGTGCCGGAGTCAGGACGGTGGCGGCGAGAATCGAGACGATGACGACCACGACGACGCCGATGGCGATGGAGCGGATGACGGCAGAGTCGATGAAGAACAGTGCCGACATTGCCAAGGCGACGGTCACGCCGGATGCGATCACGGCCTCGCCCGATGTACGCATCGTCGTGCGGAGTGCGTCGGCGACGTTCTGTCCATCCTGCAGTTCGGTTTGGAACCGGCGGACGATGAACAGCGTGTAGTCGACGCAGATGCCCAGGCCGAGCATAGTCACGGAGTTGAGGGTGAACTCCGACATGTCGAACCAGTTCGTGCCGATCCAGTTGACGATCCCCAGGGTCAGCATGATCGTGGTTCCCGTCGCGACAAGCGACGTGAGGGTTGCGGCGACGCTTCGGTACAGCAGCAGGAGGACCACGATGATGAGCGGGAACGCGAGCATTTCTGCTTGCCCCAGTCCGGTCATGCTTGCGGTACTCATCTCAGTGAGGAACGCTTGGGTGCCCACCAGTTCGACGCGCAGGCCCTTCCCCTGGAAATGGTCATCGAGGGTGCTCTGCGCTTCGAGCACTCGGCCTGCCATCGTGTCCGCGTCGAGCTTTGAACCGAATTGGATGAGGGACGTGCGCCCGTCCTTCCCCAGGAATCCATCACGGCCAGAGCCCGCGTTGGCATACCCGATGTGCGAGGACAAATCGAGGTCAAGGTCTGTGTCGATGAACGCGGCTACTTCTGCCGATCGCTGCTCGAAAACGGAGTCGGCTGAAGTGTGCTCTTCATCGGTAACAACCGCTGTCAGCGAGGTCAGGCCGGTTCCGATGAACCCGTCCTTCGTTCCTTCGGTGACGATCTCTGACTGCGCGCCGTGGGGTGCCCATCCCACGTCGCCGAGGGTGTCTTCGATCTGCGATGCGCCGAGAGCGCCGACGATCGTGAGCGCGACCCAGAACGTCGCAATCAGCGCAGCGGCGACCCGGCCGAAGCCTCGGCGGGCGGGAGGTGGAGCTAAGGTGGTTTTCGACATTGTTCTATTTGGATACTTTCGTGGTCATGGGGAAGGAGACGTTCTCTAGCGTCGTGAAGGTGCTCGCGGCATGTGCGAGGTCGGGCATCTCGACGCAGAGGCAGGAAACGGTGAAACCTGCTCCAGCGCAGACGAAGAGCGCGATGTCCCCGGCGGCGTAGGCACCAGAGGAGGCGAACTCGATGAGGTTGACGGGAGTATCGCCAGCCCCGAGGTGCCCGTACCCGGTGCGTGGGAGTGCCTTGTACGTGGCGGCGCTCACTCCGGCAAGGGGTGGGAGGTAGACCTTCCGGATTGTCGCTTGATCGATTCTCGGCAGGAACAGATGCGCGACCCTCGGATCGTGGGTTGAAACACCCGCGTCTCGGAGCGCGCCTTGCACGACGGCACGCAGTGCACCACCCATTGCCGTGACGAATGCCGCACCGCCGCCCTGGGCAAGGAAAGCCCCCTTGGTCTGCCGCACGTCCACCTGGCGGTCGCTGCCCGCTGGGAAGGCGTAGAAGTCGCCAGGGAGCCGATGCATTGACTCC
This sequence comes from Propioniciclava sp., assembly GCA_047973325.1. Taxonomy (GTDB): domain Bacteria; phylum Actinomycetota; class Actinomycetes; order Propionibacteriales; family Propionibacteriaceae; genus Propioniciclava. The sequence continues at coordinate 49,234 of JBKEBU010000064.1, forward strand.
ACGATGGGGATGGACGTACTGAACGCGGAGAGCAGTCGTGGGCCCGATCGTTCATAGCCGCCGGTGTTAGTGAGCACCAGGGCGCTTCCTGCGTCGCCATACCAGATTCCAGCGTCTGAGGTGAAGCGGTCAAAGGAGGGCTTCGCGAAGATGTCGGCGGTGGTGGTCACCGCGGAATCGCCCGGCTTTCCGTCGGCTGCCGCGAGCAGCGTCATGGCGGCGAGCTCAACGGCTGATGCCCCTCCGTTGCAGATGTCATAGACGCCGGAGGACCGAGAGTGTACGGCCCCGAGCTGATGGGCGATGTAGTGCTGAGGAGACCAGAGATCGTGGCCCTGGTAGTTGACCCAGGCGTGGGCATTGGATACGACGTGTTCGGTCGGTATTCCAGCGTTTTTGAGCGCGGCGTGCGCTGCGGCGACGGCCAGCCTCGGAGCGCCCTCGAAGTCAGCGATAGGAACGGTGACGGCATCGGCGGTCTCCGGATGTGCCATCGTCGAGGTTGGTGGATAAGCGACGGTCCCCGCGGCAATGGTGATGGATGGTGTTTTCATACTTCTCCTATCTCGTGACGATTCGGCGTCTCCCACAGCGCGCAGATGCGTTCGAGCCGTCGGGACAGCTGATTGACGGTTCGGAGGCTGAACAGCAGGTATCCGTCAGGACGCACACAGGCGATGTCTCGGCATCCCCTCTCGGTGGGAGTGGCGATCTGCTCGGTCTGCGGGTGGAACAGCGGGTGCTCTGCGATCAGGCGAGCAACTTCTTCCCGTTCTTCGACAGACCAACCGCCGCGCAAGACAAATCGAAGCCCGCTGACGAGGGGCATCGTTTCCGTATGAGTAGTCGTGGCGCGCGAATGGGGCAGACGCTGCTTCGTCCAAGTGCGTAGTCCAAATGGAGCTGGGTAGGTGTCTGCATATCCCAGCATCGCCGGGAGGACTTTGGTGCGGAGGAGCCCCAGTCGGTTCAAGGCTGTGAATGCCGCACGGTTCCGCCTCCTCTTCACGGGAGTGGAGGTATCCCAGAGTCGCGCTTGGGCCGCGGAACGTGCGATAACAGCGCGAGCTACCGGCATTCGCTCTGCTTGATAGCTGTCGAGAAGGGCATTCGATGCAGTTCCGCGCAGCGCGGCGGTGAGCTTCCAAGTCAGATTGTGGACATCACCGATTCCGGTTTGGATTCCTTGGCCACCGGCGGGGCTGTGCACATGGGCGGCATCTCCAGCAAGGAACACGCGTCGATCCCGAAACTGTTCGCTGACCCGTTCATGGATCTCGCATGTGCTCGCCCAATGGGTTTGCGCAACCCGTGCGGTCGAGAGCCCCGCACGATCAAGGATCTTTGCCGCGTCGATCTCGCCCGGAGCGTTGTCGTGTTCCAGCCGCGCGAACAGGCGATGCCGACCGTCCGGAAGCGGGCACATCGCAACGTAACCTTGCTCAGTCACGTAGTTGGTGAAGACGGCCGAGCGTGGGACGCCGGTGAGTGTGCAGTCCGCAAGGTAGAACACTGCGGGCACGGTTTTGCCGAAGTATGCGATGTTCAGCAGCTGCCGCACCGTGCGGCCTGCACCAGCCGCGCCGATCAGGTAGTGACAACGAATCTCGGAATCAACGGTCTCAGGTTGGGAAATGCAAGCGGTGACTCCGTGCGAGTCCTGCATCAAGTCAAGGAGGCGGGCTCCTCGAACGATCGGAACGTCGAGGTCGGTCGCGCGAGTGCTGAGGGCGCGCTCCAGCCCGGGCTGCGGCATGATCAGTGCACTCGGTCCGCCGCGGAGGGAGAGGGGCTTAGCACGCGAAGCGCCGAACTGGTAGCTGACTCCTTCAAGGGGAAGAGCGGCGGGTGCTCCCTCGGGGAGGATGACGTCCAACTCGGCGAGGATGTCGCGGGTGCGGGGCCAGATTGCTAGCGCGCGACTTTCAGGGCGCGCTGCAGGCAGTTCATCCACCAGTGCTACTGACACGTCGCGCCCTGCGAGTGCGACGGCGGCGGTCAAGCCGACAGGGCCTGCCCCGACGATCAGCACATCGACATGAGCGGGCAGCAGCGATGCGTTCACGAGAGCCGACGGGCGAGGTCACGCCGAGATCTCGCCGGGTCCGGCCCCCAGAGCAACGTCTCAAACCCGGAGGCTTGGGCCGCACGAATGTTGTCCGGCTCATCGTCCAGAACGAGGACGCCTTGGACCCCTTGCGATGCCCGAATGACCTCCAGATAGAACTCGAGGGACGGCTTCCGAACACCGAGTTCCGACGAGTCAACAATGAAGTCGAACAGGTCCGGCCCGACGAGCTGCTGCCAAATGCTCCGCCACTCAGCGACATTGTTAGTGGCAAGTCCGAGCCTGATGCCAGCCTGTTTATATTGGTGAGCCTGCGCGAGGGTTTCGCTCTCGATGCCGAGCGTGCTCAACCACATCTGTCCGAAGGTCTGCTCACCATGTAGCTGATCTGGGTTCAGATCAAGCCGGTCGCAGAACAGTGCAACCGCGTCGCGCTCGGTGAGCCCACCGACTTCCAGCAACGCGAGCGGTCCCAGTTCTTGGCCGCTAACGGGCTCCGACATCGCGGCAGCGATCAGTTCCAGGTCACGCTCTACGACCTGCGAGAGGCGCAAGATGCCGGTGATGAGCGGGGCCGTGATCACTCCGCCGAAGTCATAGATGAGGGTATGAATCGGCGACAGGTGCTGGTCAATCATTGGCGCATCCCTCGCCATCGGTATACACCAGCGTGGCGACCGTCGTGGTGCTCTTTCCCTGCCGGATCTCACCGATCACGGTGCACGAAGTGGGATCGCCATAATGTTCTGCCTCTTCTTCGAGACGGACCGCAGCGAAGGCTGGGCTCGACAGTCCCGCAAAGCCCTGAAAGGCCATCGTGATGCTGCGCAGCACAGGACGCTGGCGTTCTGACGTGCCTGTCGCCAACAGCTCGGCGCACAGTTCACCGATAGCGTCGACCTGAAGCGCAGCCGGAATGTGATCCAACGGATGATCGAAGTAGAACGGGTGCCGTTCGTCGACGATGATCTGCGCGCGGCACTCACGCCTGCCGTCGCTACGAACATCCTGGACGATCTCCGCGATCGGGCCGATGATATTTCGGGGCGCATGGCCTTCCTCAACGATACCGCTCACATCCATACCGGCGCGAACGCACAGAATCGACCACGCCTTCCGCGTCACGAGCGACACTTCGCTGTCCGCCTCGACCGCGATGAGACCATCGACCAAGAGCCGGGCAGTGAACTGCATCTTCGTGGGGCGACCGTTAGGGAGATGGTCCGTGCGTGCAGCGAGATCGATGATCGAGCTGAGCTGGTTGCCGCAGAACCGCAGCCCGGATGGGTCTGTGAACCGCAGCGCCATCCCGTTGAACACGAATACCATGTCCTGCGGCACCGAGAGCACCGTGTGCGCGACATAGATGCTGGCCTGTCGAAGTGCTTCGAGAATCAGTACGTCGGCGACGCGCTCGGAGTCTCGGTTGACGCGATGACCACGAGGAATCTGAACAGCGACGAATGTTCGGTCGTCCGGTCCCGCCGTCGCATCGGTGACGAACACCTCGGCGATCGCGTGGCGATGAACGAGCGATCGGTCGACCGTTTGATCGAACCTCAGGGTCGCCTGCGCAGGCGAGACCGCTACATCGCTGCTTTCAGCGGCTACGCCGCCGGGCACTGGTCTGGCTGTCAACACGGCAACTCCTCAAAGATCGCAGGACAAGACGAGCACGAGTGTATCATCGTACTCTGTCTTACGTCAGTCATCGAGGGTAGGGGTTGGCAACTCCCTGGTCCGCGGCAGCCGCGATGTCTGCGACGCGTTGCAGGGTGGCGGTGTCGATGCGCAGTTGCGCGGCCCGAACATTCTGTTCGACATGAATCGGATTCGTGGTGCCCGGAATGGGTACAACATCGTCACCCTGCGCGAGGAGCCAGGCGAGCGCGAGCTGGCCCGAGGATGTGCCGAAGGTATGCGCGATGTGGCTGATCTCGGTCGCGGCGCTAAGGTGACGGGGCAGGCTCGCGCGTCGCCAACGGGGAAGGGTTCTGCGGATGTCGAATGCGCCTAGGCGAGCTGGATTCGAGACCGTCGAGGTCAACATGCCGCGCCCGAGTGGCGCATATGCGGTGACGGCTACCCCGAGGTCGCGGGCGGCGGGAAGCAAGTCCCGTTCCAAATCGCGCTCGAACAGCGACCACTCCATCTGCACCGCGGCAAGCGGATGCACTGCATGAGCTCGTCGAAGCTGATCACCATCCACTTCGCTGACTCCGACCTCGCGAATCAGGCCCGCACGAATAAGCTCGCCCATCGCTCCGATGCTCTCTTCGATCGGCACCTGGGGGTCGACGCGATGCAGGTAGTACAGATCGATCCAATCGGTCCGAAGGCGGCGCAGGCTTCGTTCTACTGCTCGGCGAATGTACTTCGGGCTTCCCGTTACGCCGTAGGGAATCCCTGCGATAGCCCTGATGCCCGTCTTGGTAGCAAGTGTCACGTTGCGGCGGTCGCTACCCAAGGCCGCGCCAACAACGCGCTCGTTCGCGCCCGAGCCATACATGTCGGAGGTGTCGAAGTGTGTCACGCCGAGGTCGAGGGCCCTGCCAATCACGGAGCCCGCGTGCCGTCGATGGCTCGCCCCGTAGCTCATGGTCAGAGGCATGCAGCCCAGCCCCACAGGAGCCACGGTCAGCGATCCCAGACTACGAACAGGTGATTCAGCTCCAGAAAACATAGGACGATGATACCGCAGAC